>JBIQKN010000103.1:0-7801 GCA_044506565.1 Sphingomonadales bacterium
CTTCCTTCTCCCGCTGGCGGGAGAAGGATACGGAGACTTGGTCGCGCAGCGACCTGGTCGGAGTTGGATGAGGGCTCCTGCCCCCTCAAATCCGATCCGCCTCCGCCACCGCCTCGCTGGCCCGCAAGGCGCTGACGATCCGCGTCAGGTGCGCGAGATCCTGCACCTCGACGTCGACCTCGTAGGTGTGGAACGGGTCGTCGAGCTGGGTCTGCTCGAGCGTGAGCACGTTGGCGTGGTTGCGCGCGAGGATCCCGGCCATCTCGGCCAGCGTGCCGAGGCGGTGGTAGACCACCACCCTCAGGCGGCCGACCGCGCCCTGCGAGCGCTCGCCCCATGACAGGTCGAGCCAGTCGGCGTCGACCCCGTTGGCGAGCTCGTGGCAGTCGATCGAGTGCACCTGCACCGCCTCGCCCTTGAGCCTCAGCCCGACGATGCGGTCGCCCGGCACCGGGTGGCAGCACTCGGCGAGGGTGAAGCCCATCCCCGGCGTCAGCCCCTTGATCGAGATCGCCCGTCCGGGCCCGGGTTCCTCGGGCAAGTCGGCCGTGCTTCCCGGCATCAGCGCTTCCATCACCTCGCGGTCTGAGAGCTTGGCGGAGCCGATCGCGTGCATCAGCTCCTCGTCGTCCTCGAGCCCCAGCCGCTCGACCGCGGCGGCGATCGCCTTCTTGCCGATCTTCGCCGGGACGCGCTCGGCGATCTGGTCGAACAGCTTGCGGCCGATCTCGGCCACCTCGGCGTATTCCTTGGCGCGGACCGCGCGGCGGATCGAGGCGCGAGCCTTGCCGGTGACCACGAACCCGAGCCACGACAGCTGCGGCTCGGCGTTGGCGCCCTTGATGATCTCGACCACGTCGCCGTTATTGAGCGGAGTCCTCAGCGGCATGTGCCGGCCGTTGATCTTGGCGCCCACGGTGCGCGCGCCGAGGTCGGTATGCACGGCGAAGGCGAAGTCGACCGGAGTCGCGCCCTTGGGCAGCTGGAACAGCGCGCCCTTGGGAGTGAAGGCGAAGATGCGGTCCTGATAGATCGCCAGCCGCGTGTGCTCGAGCAGTTCCTCGGCGTCGTGGCTTGCGTCGACGATCTCGATCAGGTCGCGCAGCCAGCCGACCTGCCCGTCTGGCCGGTCGCCCTGCTTGTAGGCCCAGTGCGCGGCGAGGCCGAACTCGTTGGTCCGGTCCATCTCCTGGGTACGGATCTGCACCTCGACCCGCATCGAGCTCTCGTAGATCAGAGTCGTGTGCAGCGAGCGGTAGCCGTTGGTCTTCGGCGTCGAGATGTAGTCCTTGAAGCGCCCGGGCACGAACTGCCAGGTCTGGTGGAGCACGCCGAGCGCGCGATAGCAGTCCTCGACTTTCTCTGTCAGCACGCGGAAGGCGAAGATGTCGGTGATCTGCTCGAACGGCATGTGCCGCTCGGCCATCTTCTTCCAGATCGAGTACGGGTGCTTCTCGCGCCCCCGGACCTCGGCCGTGATCCCGCCCGCGGCCAGCGCCTGCTTGATGTCGAGCGCAATCGCGTCGACCTGGCCGTTCTCGCTGCTCCTGATCTGCTCGAGCCGCCCGGTGATCGTCGCATAGGCCTCGGGCTCGAGCTGCTCGAACGCGAGCAGCTGCATCTCGCGCATGTACTCGTACATCCCGACACGCTCGGCGAGCGGGGCGTAGATGTCCATCGTCTCGCGGGCGATCCGGCGGCGCTTTTCGGGGCTCTTGATGAAGTGCAGCGTGCGCATGTTGTGCAGCCGGTCGGCCAGCTTGACCAGCAGCACGCGGATGTCCTCGCTCATCGCGAGGAAGAATTTCCGCAGGTTCTCGGCCGCGCGCTCGTTCTCGGCCATCTGCTCGAGCTTGGACAGCTTGGTCACGCCGTCGACCAGCCGGGCGACCTCGGGTCCGAAGTTCTTCTCCACGTCCTCGATGGTAACCAGCGTATCCTCGACCGTGTCGTGCAGCAGCGCGGTGACGATCGTTTCCTGGTCGAGCTTGAGGTCGGTCATCAGGCCGGCGACCTCGATCGGGTGGCTGAAGTAGGGATCGCCGCTGGCGCGCGTCTGCGTGCCGTGCTTCTGCACCGTGTAGACGTAGGCACGGTTGAGCAGCGCCTCGTCGGCGTCGGGGTCATAGGCCTTGACCCTCTCCACAAGTTCGTACTGCCGCAACATTGACGCAAATGTGCGGTGCGCCGGCAGCCGGGGCAAGGGGAAAGGGGTTAACGGCTTGCAGCGCCGCCCGCGCGGCTCCAAGTTCGCCGGCAATGGCCGCGGTCTCGACTTCGATTTTCGAGCGGATGTCCGCTCTCGCGCGCGAAACCGGCGCGATCAACCTTGGCCAGGGTTTCCCCGACCTGCCCGAGCCCGCCGAGCTGCTCGATGCCGCCCGGCGCGCGTTTGTCGAGCGTTCCAACCAGTACCCGCCGATGCGCGGCCTGCCCGAGCTGCGCCAGGCGGTGTGCGACTACTACCGCCGCGAGCAGGGGCTCGAACTCGAACCGGCACAGGTGATCGTTACCGCCGGGGCGACCGAAGCGCTCGCAGCCGCCGTCCATGCGGTCGTCGCGCCCGGCGACGAGGCGATCGTGCTGCAGCCATTCTACGATGCCTACCTGCCGATCATCGAGCGCGCCGGCGGCGTGGTTCGGACGGTGAGCCTCGACCCGCCGAACTGGACGCTGGCGCTCGACAGGCTCGAGGCCGCGATCGGCCCGCGGACGCGGCTGCTGGTGCTCAACACGCCGAACAACCCGACCGGAACCCTATTCGATCCGGCAACGCTCGAAGCCCTCGCCGTGCTGTGCGAGCGGCACGACCTCCTCGTGCTCAGCGACGAGGTGTGGGAAGGCATGGTCTACGGCGCGGCACGCCATCTCTCGGTGCTCGGCGTGCCCGCGCTCGCCGCGCGGGCGATCAAGGTCGGCTCGGCCGGCAAGATCTTCTCGCTGACCGGATGGAAGGTCGGTTGGGCGATCGCCTCACCCGACATGGCCGAGCGGATCGCCGGGCAGCACCAATACCTGACCTTCACCATCGCCCCGGCGCTGCAGTGGGCCGTCGCCGAAGGTCTCGCCCTGCCCGCCGATTGGCACGCCATCCACCGCGAGCGCTACGCAGTTGCGCGCGAACGGCTGGTGCGCAGCCTCACCGCTGCCGGCTACGCCCTGCTTCCCGCCGACGGCACCTGGTTCGTGACCGTCGACCTCGCCGCCTCGGGCCTCATGCCCGACGACGAGGCAATCGCCGACGCCCTGGTCCGCGAGGCCGGGGTGGCCTCGATCCCGGTCTCCGCGTTCTATCGTGACGCAGCGGAGAGGGGCTACCTCAGGCTGTGCTTCGCGAAGGAGGACGCAACGCTGGACGAGGCGGTGGAGCGGCTGGCCGAATTTCGAATGAGGCGGGAGGCAGCAGGCAACAGGCAGGAGTAGGAAGACCTACTGCCTACTGCCTACTGCCTACTGCCTACTGCCTACTGCCTACTGCCTACTGCCTGCTGCCTCCCCCCTCAATCCTCACTCCCCAACACCACCGCATCCACGCTTCCCTGCGTCACCGCATGATACCCGGCGCGCGTCTTCCCGTAGATCCGCCGTGCGATCGGCTTTCCCCAATCGCCCTGTTTCATCAGCGTCTCGAACAGCGGCAGCACGAACTTGCGCCGGCCGACTTCGCCGAGGAACTTCTCCGCTACCGGCACCGCGGGCTCGTAGCGGTTGGCGAGCGCGAGCTGGAGCCAGGCGAACAGCACCTCGGCGTTGCCGGCCTGCGACAGGCCGAGCGCGGCATCGAGCTCACCGAGCTGCAGCGCGCCGAGCCGCCGGGGCAGCTTCGCCAGCAACCGCAGACGCTCGGCAGTCGTCCAGCCGGCCCACGCCGCGTTGTCGACCATTCCGCTCGCCGGGTAGGCTGCTGCGGCCGCGTCGACCTCGGCGAAGGCGGCGGGGTCCGGCTGCACGGCGTTGGCCGGCAGCCCGGTTCCGTAGACCCACGCGTCGAGCATCAGCCGTTCCTCGAGCTCGGCATCGCCCCTGACGAGGTTCTTCCGCAGGTCATCCAGCATCAGCGCCGAGGTCGCCGGCTCGAACGCGTGCTCGTCGAACCACTGCCGCAGCCAGGCATCGAGCCGCTCGCGGCCAGCGATCCGCTCGACCGTGCGCAGGAACAGCGCGCCCTTGTCGTAGACGATCCCGCTCTCGCCGCCGTCGGGAACGGCCTCCTCGGGCGGCAGGTGCAGGGCGGTCACCGGCGCGTCGCGCCCGCGCTCCTCGAACACCGCCTCGATCTCGGCGTAGCTGAGCGCGGCTTCCTGCTGCGCGCGCTTGTCGCCGTAGAGCGCCTCCATGATGCGGTTCTCGAAATAGCTGGTGAAGCCCTCGTTGAGCCACGAATCCGCCCAGTTGGCGTTCGTCACCAGGTTGCCCGACCACGAGTGCGCGAGTTCGTGCGCGACGAGCCCGACGAGGCTCTTGTCGCCGGCGATGAAGGTCGGCGTGAGGAACGTCATCACCGGGTTTTCCATGCCGCCGTAGGGGAAGCTCGGCGGCAGCACGATCATGTCGTAGCGGCCCCAGCGGTAGGGCCCGTAGAGCGCTTCGGCCGCCTCGACCATCTTCTCGGTGTCGGCCAGCTCGGCAGCCGCGGCATCGAGCATCGACGGTTCGGTCCACACGCCGGTACGCGGGCCCAATTCGCGGAACGCGAGATCGCCGGCGGCGATCGCGATCAGGTACGGCGCAACCGGCTTGTCCATCTCGAAGCGGAACGCACGCCGGTCGCCGAGGTCCTCGGGCTCGCCGACGCGCAGGCCCGACATGACCACGGTCAGCGGTTTCGGCGCGACGATCCGCGCCTCCCAGGTCTGGCGGACGCCCGGGCTGTCCTGCGTCGGGATCCAGGTCCGGTTGAGCGTCGGCTGGCCCTGGCTGAGCAGGTAGGGATGCTCGCCGCCGGCGGTCTGCTCGGGCGCGAGCCATTGCAGCGCGTCGGCATTCGCAGCGGTGTAGGCGATCGTGATGCGGCGCGCGCCGCCGAGCGTCACCGTGACCGGCGCGCCTTTGTCCTCGACGGCCTCACCGACCGTGAACGACAGCTCTCGTCCCGCCGCGTCGGTGACCGCGGATATCTCCAGCCCCTGGCTGTCGAGGACGACAGTCTCCACCCCGGGCTGAACCTGCAGCTCGAGCGTCGCCGTGCCACCGACTCGCTTGCCGGCGAACTCGAGCGCGAGGTCGAGCGCGACGTGCGTCACGCGCGCTTTCTCGGGCTCGGCGAAGGTCCACGGGTCGTGCGCGTCCTCGCTGGTCAGGATCGGCGAGACGAGCTGCGCATCCTGCGCGGCGGCGGGAACCGAAAGGACGGAAGCGAACGCAAGCAAGGCAGCGGCAAGACGCATCGGGTGCTCCGGGAGGGGGAAGTTTCGAGCGTAACGATAGGAAGCTGAACCGGGGTTGTCATCCTCCCGGGGGAAGGAACGAGCCCTCATCCAATTGCGACCAAGCGCCCTCGGCACCAAGCCTCCGTGTCCCTCGCCCGCCAGCGGGAGAAGAAATGCACGGCACTGGGAGCCAAGCTCCTTCTCCCACTGGTGGGAGAAGGATAGCGAAGCTTACTCGCGAAGCGAGTTAGCGCAGCTTGGATGAGGGCTCGTTCCCCCTTCCTCCTTCCGCCTACCCCTTCGCCACCAGCCCCACGGCCTCGATCGCCGCCAGCGCGCAGGCCTCGTCGTTGTCGCTCGTGTCGCCGGTGACGCCGATCGCGCCGAGTACCGCACCTTGCGCATCGCACACGATCACCCCGCCGGCGACCGGCACCATTCCGCCCTCGCCCAGGTCGCGCACGGAGGCGATGAAATGCGGCCGCTCCTCGGCCATCTTGCCGATCGCCCGGCTCGACACGCCGAGCGCGAGCGCGCCGGCCGCCTTGCCCTGCGCCAGCCGCACACGCACGTTCGAGCTGGCATCCTGCCGCTGCGCCGCGATCAGGTACCCGCCCGGGTCGAGCACCGCGACGGTCAGAGGCTTGAGGCCGAGTTCCGCGCCTTTGGCGAAAGCGGCTTCGATCAGGGCATTGGCTTGTGCGAGCGTGAGGCGATACATCGGCGGCCCTTTCCGGCCGCTGTGATATCACCTCGCGCGCGCAACGCCACTCAACTCAGCTCCACTTCACCTCGGGCGGCAAGCTCATAAGGATCGCGTCGATATTGCCGCCGGTCTTGAGGCCGAACAGCGTGCCGCGGTCGTAGACGAGGTTGAACTCGGCGTAGCGGCCGCGCCAGATCAGCTGCTGTTCCTTCTCTTCGGGCGTCCACGCTAGCCCCATGCGCTTGCGGACGATCTTCGGGAACACGTCGAGGAACGCCTCGCCGACGTCCCTGGTGAAAGCGAAGTTGCGCTCCCACTCGGCCTCGTCGGCGCATTCCATGTGGTCGTAGAAGATCCCGCCGACCCCGCGCGACACACCGCGGTGGGGGATGAAGAAGTACTCGTCCGCCCACTTCTTGAACTGGTCGTAGTAGGTCGGATTGTGCGCCATGCACGCGGCGCGAAAGCGGGCGTGAAACTGCTCGGTGTCCTCCTCGTAGGGGATCGGCGGGTTGAGGTCCGCGCCGCCGCCGAACCATGCCTTGCCGGTGGTCAGGAACCGCGTGTTCATGTGCACAGCGGGTACGTGCGGGTTGGCCATGTGCGCGACGAGGCTGATGCCGGTCGCGGTGAAGCCCTGGTAGTCCTCGGTGCCGTGGATCGTGCGGGCGAACTCGGGGGCGAAATTGCCGCCGACGGTGGAGACGTTGACCCCGACTTTCTCGAACACCTCGCCCTTCATGACCCCGCGCACGCCGCCGCCGGGATCGTCTTTGCCGGGCTCCTGGCGCTGCCAGGGCGTATATTCGAACGCGGCGTCGGAGCCCGCCTCGCGTTCGATCGCCTCGAACTCGGCGCAGATCCGGTCGCGCAGGCTTTCGAACCATTCGCGCGCACGCTCGGTGTAGGGCTGCCAGTGGGTCATCGGTCCTCTCATGCGCGGGTCGAGCATTGGCGGGGGTCCTTTCGCTTGGTTTCGAACGGACCCCTCGTGCGCCGCCGCACGGTTCGCCGCATTGACGGCGCTCAAGCGGCGAGGTTCCCTTGCCAAGCCTGCCGCCCGGGTGCAAGGGAGCCCGATGGTTCCCCTTTCGTTCGCCAGCGAGGAATTCGTCCTGACCCGCGGGCGGGCGCTCTACTGGCCGCGCGAACGGGCGCTGCTGGTGGCCGACCTGCACCTCGAGAAGGCGAGCTGGTACGCCCGGCACGGCCAGCTACTGCCGCCCTACGACAGCCGCGAAACGCTCGAGCGGCTGGCGCTGGCGATCCGCGAGACCGGCGCCCGCCGGGTGTTCACGCTCGGCGACAACTTCCACGATTCGGCGGGCGTGGAGCGGCTCGAGCCGCACGCGGCGGGCATGCTCGCGGCGCTGACGCGCGCGACCGACTGGGTGTGGATCACCGGCAACCATGATGCGGCGATGGAGGCGCGGATCGGCGGGGCGCTGGCAGAGGAACTCGAGATTGCCGGCGTCGTCCTGCGTCACCAGGCGAAGGCGGGAGAGAGGCGCCCCGAGCTCTCGGGCCACTTCCACCCGCGCGTCCACGTGACGGTCCGCGACCGGCGCATCCGCCGCCCCTGCGCGGTGGTCAGCAGCGACGGCGCGGGAGGCGGCCGCATGGTCCTGCCGGCATTCGGCGCGCTGACCGGCGGGATGGACGCGGCCGACCCGGCGATCCTCGCCGCGCTGCAGCCGGCTCGGACGATCGACGCGGTCGTCCCGGC
>JBIQKN010000015.1:0-47745 GCA_044506565.1 Sphingomonadales bacterium
GTGCCGAACATCCAGTCCCACAGCGCGAACTGCGAGCCGAAGTTGCGATTGAAGTGCTCCGGCGCGCGGCTGTGGTGGACCTGGTGCTGCGCCGGGCTGATCACGATCCGCGACAGCACCGGGCCCCACGAGAGCCAGACGTGGCTGTGCCTGAGTTGCGCGCCGAGAATGTCGAACACGAAGCGGCCGGCGTTGATGCCGAGGATCGTCAGCACGGTGAGCTCGCCCGGGAACAGCAGCACGAACACGCCGGTCACCAGCGGGATCGCGATCGCGCTGCGCGTGAGGTTGACGAGTCCGTTCACCGGGTGCGTGCGCAGCTGCGATACCGGCACCAGCACTTCGGCCGAATGGTGGATCTTGTGGAATTGCCACAGGAACGGGCTCCAGTGCATGATCCGGTGCGCCCAGTAGCGGAAGAAGTCCTCGGTCAGCAGCAGCGCCACCGTGTAGGCCACGGCGATCCACAGGTTCGAATCGGTGGCGTTTTCGAACGCCGCGGCGCCGCCCTTGACGGCCTTGCCGATGTCCTTGCCGAACAGCAGCGCGGCGCCGCCGACGATCAGGCCGAGCGCGACCTTGTCGAACAGCACGAAGCGGTAGTCGAGCAGCGCCGAGCGGTGCAGCCAGACCTTGCGCGGGAACAGGAACCGCAGGAAGCTGGCGTCGGTCTCCTCGGGCTCGCGGCGCCGTTGCCAGCGCCAGACGCCGTAGGCGATGACCGTGGCGGCAAGCAGCGAGGTCCAGTGAAAACGCGAGAAGAGCTTTGCGAAGGTCTCCGAGACGATCCCAAGCGCGAGCGCCGCGTCCGCCACTGCGAAACCAGACACGAGATGTCTCCTTTCGGGCTACGGGGGTTGCAGATCCTGGCCCGCCGAGGCGCCCTTCCGGAGCACCGCGACGCATCGGCCGGCATTGCCGCGAGCGGACGTTCCGGTGCCGCCTGCCGCTTCGCAAGCGAATGAAATAGCCATGCTTTACGGAAAATGAAGCGCCGTTCGCTTTGGCATCCCGGCCGGAGCTAGGTTGCCCACAGGTGCGCGAGAATCGACCGCAACGCCCCGGCAGAGGGCCTGTCGTCATCGCCCGCCCGCCATGCCACGAACCCGTCGGGCCTCGCGAGCAGGGCGCCCGCCTCGCCGAGGCCGAACCGGTCGAGCGCCTCCGCGGGGAGCATGGCATGCTCGAGGCGCTCGTGCGCGGCTGCCTCGAGCCAGCCCGAACCCGCCGGCCCGCCAAGCAGCGCGAAGCCGCGCGTCGCGCAGTCGATCGAGGAGCGGCCGTCGGCGAGCCACGCGTGCGGCACGCGACTTCCCGGCCGGCCGCGGGTCATGTCGGGATGAACGCAGGCCGGTTCGTCGGCGCCGCGACCGCCGATCACGGCCGAGGAGCGGTAGAACTGGCCGAGCTCCATCGTCAGCTCGTCGCGCTGCTCGGGCGTGGCGGCGTCGACTTCCTCGGGGACCACTCGCCGGACGTAGCGCGTCCAGGCCTGGTCGACCGTCAAGCGACCTACCGGAAGGCGCTCGGCCTCGTAGCTGTCGAGCAGCGCCTCGCCGGCCTCGCCCCTGACTACCGCGGCGAGCTTCCAGGCCAGGTTGGCCGCGTCCTGCACGCCCGTGTTGCCGCCGAACCCGCCGGTCGGTGGGACGACGTGCGCGGCGTCACCGGCGAGGAACACGCGCCCGCGGCGATAGGCGCTCGCGCATTCGGCGACGGCCTTCCACATCGCGACGTCGTCGATCTCGACCTCGAGATCGGGAACGTCCACTGCCGAGCGCACCAGCGCCGCGCAGCGTTCGGGCGAGGCGTCGTCGGCGACGGTCTTGGCCCCGGGCAGCGAGAGGTCGCCGAGCGTGTTGACCGCGAGGAAGCCGCGTGTTCCGCCGGCCTCGAACCGGAAGAACCCGCGCAAGTCGCGGTTGGAGACGTAGATCACCCCGAGCTGGCGCCCCTCGAGCCAGGGGCGGCAATCGGCCCGGAAGTAGATCGTCAGGCTGTCGGACAGCCAGCCGGGCCCTTCCATGCCGATGCCAAGCGCCGCGCGCACCGGGCTGCGGTTGCCATCGGCGGCGATCATCCAGCGGGCGCGGATCGGGCGGGTCTCGCCGCTGTCGAGGTCGCGCACTTCGGCCAGCACGTGATCGGCGTGCTGCTCGAAGCCGACCAGCTCGGTACGGTAGTGCAGGTTCGCCCCAAGCTCGGCGGTGCGCCGGTGGAGCAGCGGCTCGAGGCTCTGCTGGGTGATGAAGAAGCGACGGCACGGGCTGTAGGGCTCGAGCCCCGCGTTGATGTTGGGCACGAAGAAGGCGAGCTCGCGGCCGGCAAGCGCTTCGACCAGGTTGATCCCGCCGTCGGGGCCGAACTGCGCGTGGCTCTCCTCGAGGATCGCCGGCTCGAGGCCGATCCTGCGATAGGCCTCCATCGTGCCGACGTGGAAGTAGCCCGCGCGCGGATGGATCGAGGTGCCGGCGTGCTTCTCGACTACCGTCGCGCGCACGCCGTGACGGCCGAGGAACGCCGCCGCCGAGAGCCCGACGAGGCTTCCACCGACGATCAGCACGTCGCAAGTCGGGGCCTCGGCCACGGCCGTCTCCTCTCCCGCCGCGCATCGTAGGCCGATCGCCGCGGCAGGCAAGGCCGGCACCCTTTCCCCTTGCCGCGGCGGCGATAGCGCCTAAGTCGACTGGTGAACGGCAGGACATCCGCATGAATCCTTCCCCGACCGGCTCCGGCCCGAGAGCAGGCGCGGCCTGATGGAGCCTCACGCGGCGGGAATCGGGCTCGGCCACGCCATCGTGCTGCTCGCCGCAGCGGTCGTCGCGGTGCCGCTGTTCCGCCGGCTCGGGCTCGGATCGATCCTCGGCTATCTCGCGGCGGGGCTGCTGGTCGGACCCTCGGCGCTCGGCCTGTTCGACGATCCGGAATCGTTGCTCCACGTCGCCGAGCTCGGCGTGGTGATGTTCCTGTTCATCATCGGTCTCGAGATGCGGCCGCGAAAGCTGTGGGCCCTGCGCAAGGCGATCTTCGGGCTCGGCGCGGCGCAAGTGCTGACCTGCGGGGCGTTGCTGACGCTGGTCGGCATGGCCGGCGGCCTGCCGTGGGCGGCCGCGGCCGCGGCGGCGATGGGCTTCGTGATGTCGTCGACCGCCGTGATCATGCAGATGCTCGAGGAAAGCGGCGAAACCGGGACACCCGCGGGCCAGCGCGCGATCGCGATCCTGCTGTTCGAGGACCTGGCGATCGTCCCGTTGCTGGCGCTGGTCGCGCTGTGGGCGGCGTTCAACGGGGGCGGCGACGAAACCGCTCCTCCGGTCTGGCAGAGCGTGCTGATCGGGCTCGGCGCGATCGTGGCGGTGATCGCCGCGGGCCGCTGGCTGCTCGACCCGATGTTCCGCGTGCTCGCGCGGACCGGCGCGCGCGAGGTGCTGACCGCTGCCGCGCTGCTCGTCGTGCTCGGTACCGCGCTGTTCATGCAGGGCGCAGGCCTGTCGATGGCGATGGGCGCGTTCCTCGCCGGGGTGCTGCTGTCCGAATCGGCCTTCCGGCACCAGCTCGAGGCCGACATCGAGCCGTTCCGCGGCATCCTGCTGGGCCTGTTCTTTCTCAGCGTCGGGATGTCGCTCGACCTCGCGGTGGTCGCCGCGGAGTGGCCGCTGGTGCTCGGCGGCGTCCTCGCCTTCATGGCGGTCAAGGCTGCAGGCATCTACAGCGTCGCACGCGCGTTCGGCAGCGCTCAGCGCGAGGCGGTCCGCCGCGCGGCGCTGTTTGCGCAGGGCGGCGAGTTCGCCTTCGTGCTCTACGCCGCCGCGCTCGCCGTCGGCCTGTTCGATTCGCGCATCGGCACGACGATGACCGCGATCGTGATCCTGTCGATGGCGCTGACGCCGCTGGTGCTGCTCGCGCTCGGGCGGCTGGAACGCGCGGAGGAACCTTCGCTCGAAGGGATCGAGGTCGCCGATGGCCTGCGCGCGCGCGTGCTGTTCATCGGCTTCGGGCGCTTCTCGCAGGTGGTCAGCCAGTCGCTGCTGGCGCGCGACGTCGAGCTGTCGCTGATCGAGACCGACGTCGACATGATCCGTGCCGCCGGCGAGTTCGGCTTCAAGGTCTATTACGGCGACGGCACCCGGCTCGACGTCTTGCGGGCCTCGGGCGCCGACCGGGCCGAGGCGATCCTCGTCTGCGTCGACAAGCCCGAGGTCGCCGACCGCATCGTCGAGCTGTGCAAGGCCGAGTTCCCGCTCGCCAAGCTCTATGTCCGCGCGTTCGATCGCGGGCACGTGTTGCGGCTGGTCAAAGCCGGCGTGGACTTCCAGATCCGCGAACTGTTCGAATCCGCGCTCGTGTTCGGGCGCGAGGTGCTGATCGGCCTGGGGTTCGAGGAATCGGAGGCCGACGACGCGATCGCCGACGTGCGCAAGCGCGACGCCGAGCGGCTCGACCTGCAGATCGCCGGGGGCATCACCGCGGGCCGCTACCTGATGCGCGGCAACCTGCAGACCCCGCAGCCCGAGCCGCTGGTGCGTCCGCGCCAGCCGGGGCAGGTCATCGGCGAAGCTCCCGCGGCCGAGCCCGGGGAGGAACCTCAGAGCGAGAGTTCGTAGAGGAATTCGTCGTCGCGGTGATTGCCGACCCAGAAGTCGATGTCGGCGACATGCTCGAAGCCGTAGCGCCGGTAGAATCGCTGGGCGCCAAAGTTCTCGCTGAACACCGACAGCTGGACCGCGTCGGCGCCCCACGCGCGGGCCTCGGCGATCACCCAGTCCATCAGCCTGGCACCGAGGCCATGGCCGGACAGGCCCGGAGCGCAGTAGAGCTGGCTGAGGAACACCGGCCGCTCGGGGCGGGGCTCGGGCCGCTCCTCGAACGGCTGGCCGAGCACGATCAGCGCGTAGGCCGCCAGCCGGCCATCGAGTTCGGCGAGCTGCACGCGCTTGGCGGGATTGGCGAGCGCCTTGCGATAGGCTTCGTCGGTGCGCCACTCGTCGAGGAACGCGGACAGGTTCTCGGGGCTGTAGAGATGCCCGAATGCGGCGACGAAGCTGTCGCGCGCGAGAGCGGCGAGGGCCGGGACGTCGGCCTCGGTGGCCGGACGAAGGATCACAGCACGCGCTCCATGCACAGCGAGAACTCGTCGGACACATAGTCACCGAACGCGGGGCACTCGGCAAAGCCGTAGCGCTCGTAGAGCCGGCGGGCGGGAACGAACGGCTCGGGACGGCCGGTCTCGAGCCCCAGCCAGGAGTAGCCGCGTGCCCGCGCCTCGGCGAGCAGGCGCTCGAGGATCGCCCTGCCGGCGCCCTTGCCACGGAAGGCCGGTGCGGCGCGCATCGACTTGAGTTCGCCGCGGCGGTCGCCGAGCTCCTTGAGGGCGCCGATCGCGGCGAGAGTGTCGCCGTCCCACGCCGTGTAGAAGGTCACGTCGGGCTCGCGCAGACGTTCGAGCGGCAAGGCGTGGACTTTGCAGGCCGGCGACCACTGGTGCATTTCGTCGAGGTGCAGCTCGAGCAGCGCCGCCACCTCGGGCCCGGAGAGATCGTCCTCGATCACGCGATAGTTTTGCGGGCGATAGGTGGTCATGGCCCTGCTGTGCTACGGCGGCGGGCATGCTGACAAGATGGATCGTGCCGGTTCTCGCCCTCGCGCTCGGCGCCTGGGCGGCGACGGGTCGCGCGCAGGAGACGACGATGGGCTGGAGCCTCGCCATTCACGGCGGCGCCGGGACGATGGACCGGGGGCGGATGACCGCCGAGCAGCAGGCCGAGTACGAGGCCGCGCTCGGCGCCGCGCTCGATGCCGGAGCCCAGGTGCTGGCCGAAGGCGGCAGTGCGCTCGACGCGGTCGAGGCGGCGGTGGTCGTGCTCGAGGACGATCCGCGCTTCAACGCGGGCCGCGGCGCGGTGTTCACCTACCACGGCACCAACGAGCTCGACGCCTCGATCATGGACGGCGGCACCCGCGCCGCGGGCGCGGTCACCGGCGTCAGTCGCGTCCGCAATCCTGTGCGGCTCGCGCGCAAGGTGATGGGGGATAGCCCCCACGTGTTCCTCAGCGGCGCCGGAGCCGAGGAATTCGCCCGCGATAACGGGCTCGAGATGGTCGCGCCCGACTGGTTCTCGACACCCGAGCGCTGGCGCCAGCTGCAGGAGCTCAAGGCGCGCAACGTCGGCTGGTTCGACGTCGACCTCAAGTACGGCACCGTCGGCGCCGTGGCAGTCGACAGCCAAGGCCACGTCGCCGCAGCGACCTCGACCGGCGGCCTGACGGGCAAGCGCTGGGGCCGGATCGGCGATTCGCCGGTGATCGGCGCCGGCACTTACGCCGACGACCGGGCCTGCGCGCTCTCGGCCACCGGGACCGGCGAGTTCTTCATCCGCGCCGGGGCGGCGCACGAGATCTGCGCGCGGATGCGAATGCTCGGCGAGAGCCCGCAGCAGGCGGCCGACACGGTGATCGCCGAGATCGGCGCGCTCGGCGGCGACGGCGGCGTGATCGTTGCCGCGCCGGACGGGGCCACGGTGTTCGCGTTCAATACGCCGGGGATGTATCGCGGAAGGGCGGATAGCAACGGGCTGCGCGAGGTGGCGATCTTCGCGGCGGATCCGCGAGAATGAGGCTGCGCTCCCGCTGGGTGCTGGCGCTGGCGCCCGCGGGGCTCGCTGCCGCCGTTCCGGCACAAGCCGACGAGCGCGACTGGGGACTGGCAAGCGACGTCGCCGTGGGCACGCTGGTCGCCTGGTCGGTCGCGGTGCCGCTGGCCGAGGGCGACGAAGACGGCGCGCTGCAGGCGGGAATCTCGATCGCCGTGGCGCAGGGCGTGTCGCAGCTGCTCAAGCGCGCGGTCGACGCCGAGCGACCCGACGGCAGCAACCGGCGCAGCTTCCCCTCGGCGCATTCGGCCACCGCGTTCGCGGCAGCGAGCAGCATCTACCGCCGGCGCGGCCCGGGCGAAGGCGTGCCGGCCCTGGCGCTGGCCGGGTTCACCGGGCTCAGCCGGGTCGAGGCGCGCAAGCACCACTGGCGCGACGTGCTCGCAGGCGCGGCGATCGGTGGAGTCTCGGGGGTGCTGTTCACCGACCGCCACCCCGACCGGCGCACGACGATCGCGGTGTGGGGCGACACCAGCGGTGGCGGGATGAGCTTCGGGATGACGTTCTAGCGCCCGCGGCGTTAGGCCTGCGCGTCGTACTTGTCCTTCTTCCGCTTGCCGAAGCGCATGTTCTGCTCGAGCCGCGCCCGCAGGGCGGCGTAGAAGGCCTCGAGGAACGCGCGGTCGTCGCCGGTTCCGGGTTCCCAGCCGATCTTGCGGCAGATCGCCTCGACCACGTGGCGCTGCGCCTCGGGATTGTCCTGCCGCAGCACGCCTTCGAGCACCTGCAGTTCGTGCTCGCCGTAGACCGACAGCTCAGCCTCGCCGAAGCGGTAGGTGGCCGTGCGGTCGGGGGCGAGCGACATCGCCTGCGCGAGCTTGTGCCGCGGAGCCTCGACCACCCAGGTCCCGGCGACGAGGTCGCCGGCCCGCAGGTTGTCGCGGTTGAAGCATGGGAACAGCACGAACACCATGAGCCAGGCGAACGCCGCGTAGCCCGCCGCGCCGAGGTTCGATCCCATGCCCGAGAGCAGGAATATCGTCGGAATGAACACCTCGACGTCGCGCATCAGGTTGCGGGCGATGATCGCCTCGGCGGTCAGGCGGCCCCCGCCGCGGGCGGCGACGCGGATGCCGAGCGCGCGCTTGCCGGGTGTCGCCCCTCGGGGCCCGAGCTCGAACGTCAGGAAGTAGGCATAGCGCGTCAGGAACACGAGCAGGATCATCACCACCGCGATGAATTCGAGCGCCGGGCTGCCTTCCGCGTCGGTCAGGTCGAACAGCCCAATACCCATCGCCAGCAGCAGGATGAACAGAATCGTGAAGCCGACGCAAACCAACGTCAGGTCGAGGATCAGCGCCCCCGCGCGTGCGCCGCGGCTGGCTACCGTGAGCGGCAGCGCCAGCCCTTCGGGCGTGACGAACTCGCGCCGCCGGCCGGCGGCTTCGGCCCTCGGGGCGATCATCGCGGTCATGTCTCGTGCGGCGCGGGCCGGCCGCGCCCGAGCAGGAAATAGGCGATCCAGAACACCAGCATGGTTCCGCCGACCGCGCCGCGGGCGATCGGATCCTCGATCAGCTGGCGCCCGTAGCCTTCGAGCAGTCCGGCGACGACCAGCATGAGCACCGCTCCGACCATGACCTGCGCTGTCAGCCGTCCGGCCTCCGAGGCGGCGGCGAGGACCGCGCGCTCTCCGGGGAAGGCCATGCTGCGCCCGATGTGGATCCCGGCCGCGCCGCCGAGCAGGATCGCGCCGAACTCGGTGGTGCCGTGGATCGACAGCCAGGCGGCGAACTCCCAGCCCAGCCCGGCCTCGGCGAACACCCACAGCATCGCCCCGAGCATCGCCGTGTTGTGGATCAACAGCAGCAGCGTCGGGATGCCGAAGGCGAAACCGAGCGCGAAGGCCATGATCGTCACGCCCGAGTTGTTCGAGAACAGGTAGGCGGCGAACACGGTCAGCCCCTCGCCGCTTTCGGTGCCCTTCAGGGTCTCGGCCAGGGCCTCGCGCCCCGCGCCGGGCGTACGCCCCTGGGCCGCGTCGCCGACCAGCGCGTAGTACCATTCCGGGTCGCGCGCGACGAGCAGCCAGCCGGCCAGGGTGCCGGCGATCATCACCGCGGCGGCGATGCACAGGTCGAGCCACAGCGCGCGCACCGCGGCGCTCCACCCGCCGGCGAGGAATCGCCGCAGCCAGGCGCCGAGCGAGGTGCGCGGACCGTAGACCTGGAACCAGGCCCGTCGCACCAGCCCCTCGAGATAGGCCAGCGTCGCCGCGTCGAGCGAGGTTTCGCGTGCGACTGCGAGGCTCGAGGCCGCCTGGCGGTAGAGCACCGGCAGCGCCAGCAGGTCGTCGTCGGAGATCCGCCGCAGGCGGTTCTTCTCGAGCGCTTCGACGATCGCCTCGAGCCGGCGCCAGTCGGTCTCGCGTTCGAGACGGAAGCGGTCCGAGCGCAGCGAGGCCGCCTCGACGTCGGGCGGGGCCTCGATCTCGGCCTTGCGGAACAGCGCGGGAGCCATCTCAGCCAGCCCTCCGGAGCCGCCCGGGCGTCCGCACCCGTCTCATCCGACCGCCTCCGCCTGCTTGGCGGCGAGGTAGCGGTCGATCAGGCGGTAGCCGATCGCCTGCCACGGAGCCTCGATCACGTCGACGCCGAGCCGGCGCAGGCGCTGAAGCACGAGCGCGCGCTGGCGGGCGAGGCCGTCGGCGGCGACCGCAGTGGCGAGGTCGCGCAGCGTGCCCGGTTCTGCCTCGGTGAGTTCGGACAGCTCGGAATCCTGCATCGTCACGAAGATCACCAGGTGGTGCCGTACCAGCCGCTCGACGCTCTCGACCATCAGCTCGGCCGAAGTCGGGTCGGCGAAGTCGGAGAACAACACGATCAACGAGCGCCGGCGAAGCCGCGCGGTCAGCGTCGCCAGCGCGAGCGTGAAGTTGGGCTCGCGCGCGACGTAGTCGATCCCCGCCGCGGCGGTCTGCAAGCGGTGGAAGGCGCGCGAATCGGTCGCGAACGGGGTCAGCAGTTCGGGCTGCGCAGCGAAGGCGAACAGGGCCACCCGGTCGCCGCCCTTGAGTGCGATGTAGGTCGCCGTGAGCGCGGCCGAGACCGCCCGGTCGATGCGTGGCAGGCCGTCGACGGGCTCGCACATCGCCTGCCCGCAGTCGAACGCGAAGACGATCTGGTTGTCGCGCTCGGCCTCGTTCTCGCGTGCGTAGAGCCGCGTGTGCCGGGCGCTCGCCTTCCAGTCGATCCGCCGGCGGTCCATCCCGGCCTCGTACTCGCTGAGCGCCTCGAACTGGGTGCCCTCGCCGCGGATCCGCCGGGCGATCAGGCCGAACTGCGCGTCGCGCAGGAACGCCTGCAGCATTGGCGAGCGGACCGGCGAGAGGTCGGGCCAGACGCGCACGGGCCATTCGAGCGCCTGCCGGACCTGCCGGTGGGCAAGCCCGAGCGGGCCGCGCCAGCGCAGCCAGATACCGTGGACCTCGCCGGTCCCGCGGCGGTTGGGCACGAGTTCGGCGGCTCCCGAGCAGACCTCGGGAACGGTACTGGCGGCGAGCGCGAATCGCGCGGCGCCCCGCTCGCCCAGCCGCGGATCGAAGCCGAGCGCAGCTTCGGGTGAAGCGCCTCTCCGGGCGAACTCGGCGAGCACGGTGACGGTCAGCGGCTGGCCGACCTCGACGTCGGACGGGACGTCGACCCGCAAGTCGCGCAGGCGCCCCGCGAGGAAGCCGTCGAGCACGATCATCGCCAGCACCACGAGACCGGCGAGCGGCGCCGCGACCCAGGCGTCGGGCGCCGTCGCGGCGATCACCACGGCGACCGGCGCGAGCAGCGCCAGCAGCACGAGAGAGAGGCCCGAGGGGACGACGGGCGATTTCACGCTCGCGATCCTCCCTGTTCGGCGCAGCCGAATGGAAATGGGGAGCGGCCGCGGGCCTCGCCCTGGGCCGGTGGAGGGGCGCGGCGGTGCAGCCGCCGCTGCACGGCGAGGCCCACCGTCACCGGCCTACCGCCGGCGCCACCTACCCATCGCTTCGCGACAGGAAGGATTGCGCGTCGGCCGGTCACTTCGGCGCCTCGGTTTGCTCGACGAGCCCGGCCACCAGCTCCTCGACCTGCTTGCCCTCGATCTCGGCCGCCGGCGAGAGCAGCAGGCGGTGGCGCAGCGTTGCGACGGCGAGCGCCTTGACGTCGTCGGGGATCACGTAGTCGCGGCCCTGGAGCGCCGCACGGGCCCGCGCGGCGTTGGCGAGGAGCACCGCCGCGCGCGGGCTGGCGCCGCTGGCGATGTCGCGGTTGCCGCGCGTCGCGCGAACCAGCGCCACCGTGTAGCCGATCACCTCGTCGGCGAGGGTGACCGTCTTGACCGCCGCCTGCGCCGCCGCGAGCGCCTCGGCGTCGGCCACCATGGCGATGCCGAAGTCGGCCGGGCGCGGCGGGCCGCTACGCTCGCCGAAGCGGCGGACGATCGCGGCTTCCTCCTCGGCGCTCGGGTAGGGCACCAGCAGCTTGAACAGGAAGCGGTCGAGCTGCGCTTCGGGCAGCGGATAGACGCCCTGGCTCTCGATCGGGTTCTGCGTGGCGACGACCATGAACCGCTCGCTCAGCGGATGGGTCTCGCCGTCGAGCGTCACGCGCCGCTCCTGCATCGCCTCGAGCAGCGCGGCCTGGGTCTTGGGCGGGGTGCGGTTGATCTCGTCGGCGAGCAGCAGCTCGTGGAAGATCGGCCCGCGCGTGAGCGTGAACTGGCTGGTCTGGAAGTTGAACAGGTTCGAGCCGAGGATGTCGCCCGGGAGCAGGTCGGGGGTGAACTGGATGCGCCCGAAGTCGAGCCCGCACGAAGCGGCAAAGCACTGCGCGAGGAACGTCTTCGCCGTGCCCGGCGGACCTTCGAGCAGCACGTGGCCCTGGGCGACGAGCGCGATCAGCAGGTGCTCGACCGTCTCCTCCTGGCCGACGATCGCCTTGGCGATCTCGGCGCGAATGGAGTCTGCCAGCGTGCGGGTGTCGTCGAGCGACAGGGTCATGGGGAAACGGTCCTTTCGATGACGCGAAGCGCGCCCGCGGCGCGCAGCAGTTCGGCGGAATGGTTGGCGTGGCGCAAGGTTTCGACTTGCGCGGCATAGCTTTCTGCGAGGCCGCGTGCGGCGAGCGCACGGTTCACCGCCGCTTCGCGCGCCTGGGGATCGGTGTCGCGAATGCCGAGCGCCTCGGCGAGGCGCGCCGTGACGAGCGAGGCATAAGGCGGCCCGAGCAGGTGGAACCGCCGCGCGCGTTCGATCAGCGCGGCGCCGTTGCGGGCCAGCTGGCGCTTGCCCATCGCCTGCGCCGGAGCCTCGGCGACCGGCGGTCCGAAGCGGCGGAACGCGCGCCAGGCAACGACCAGCGCGGCGAGCAACAGCGCCAGCGTCGCCGCAAGGAACGGCGGCCTGAACGCCAGCGTCAACAGGTTCTGGCCGCGCCCGAGGCCCGGGAGCGTGAGGTCGAACACGATCGGCAGCTCGGAGTCCTCGAGCGCCGCGTCCACGATCGCGTGGGCCACCCGGGCGCGCTCGCGGTCGGCGAGGCCGTAGTTGTTCATCAGGTCGGGCTCGGCGACGATCACCACCGGCCAGAGTTCTTCGTCGGTGTCGGGGTCTTCCGGATGCCGATCGGGCATGCCCGCCGCCTCGGCCAGCACCGGGTACAAGCCGCGGTCCGAGAGATAACCCGCAAGCAGGTCGCCGCGCTCGTCGGTCACCAGCGGCAGGTACGACGAGGCGTCGAGCGACAGCACCTTGTCCGGCTCGGGAAACGTCCCCGCGAGACCCATGCCCTCCCAGCGGCGTCGCTCGCCGATCGCGATTTCCGCGTCGCCGAGCCCTTCGAGCTCGTCGATCCACCTGGGCGCCACCGGGCTGCCGAGCAAAACCCAGCCGCGCCGGGCATCGACGCCGGGAATCCCCGATGCATCCATCGCCGGCCACTTGGGGAGGATCACCAGCGTCGGTCCGTGATATCGGCGCGCGCGGATGACCTCGGCGATGCGTTCGCCGTCGGCGTATATCGGCGGCGTGAGCACGAGCAGGCCTTCGTCCTGCAGCCGCGTCTCGCTGCGCGAAAGCTCGACCTCGTGGCCCTGCGCCTCGAGCAGGCGGACGAGCCCGGCGAAGCCGTTGAGGCCGTTGGCGGCCGCGTGCGCGCCGCCGTCCTGGTCGTCGCGGCCGGTCCAGCCGGCGCCGATCGCGTAGAGAAACAGCAGGAAGGCGCCGCCCCCGACCACCAGCACGGCGAGGATCGCGCGTGGCGAGAAAGGCGACGCTCCGCGGCTCATGCCGGGGCCAGCGCTTCCCGACGCGCGGCGAGCGCGAAGTCCGCGTAGGCCGCGCGGGCGGCGTGCCAGTCGTCGGCCGAGAGACTGCGCAGCGCGAAGAGGCTGCGCTCCACGCGTTCGGCGATCACCGCGAAGGCCCCGCGGGCCGTCTCCGGCAAGGCGGGCAGGACGGCGATCTCGCGCGCGGTGCTCGAGGGATCGAGCAGGTCCGGACGGGCCGCGGCGATCTGCCCGACGCTTCGCCGGAGCAGCAGGTGCGTCGCTTCGTCGAAGCGGCCTTCGGCGGCGAGGCGGTCGGCATCCTCGAGGAGGGCAAGGGCCTCGGCGGTATCGGGCGCCCATTCGGGTGCCGGCCCGGCCTCGTCGGCGGGGCTCTTGAGCCACTTGCCCGTCAGCGGAGAAAGCAGCTGCCAGAGGACGAGCGCCAGCAGGCCCGCGGCCACGATGGCCAGAATCCACAACGCCGGCTCGGCGGCCGGCCCGAGGAGCCGGCCGAGGAACTGCAACAGGTCCTCGAGCCAGCTGGGAGGTGGGGGTGCCTCGGGCAGCTCGAGCGGATCGAACTGGATCTGTTCGTCCGCGCGAAGCGCCTGCCAGTCGCTGGCGAAGCCGTCAGCCGAGGCGGCCGCGACGTTGTCCCCCGATCCCGTCGTCACGGCAATCTTGGTGGCACGCCGGGGTGCTAGGCGCAAGGCGGGCTTGCCTGCGGTGGCATTTGCGTCATGCTGCGGCGATGGCGACCCGCGACATGGCCGGCGACAGCTATCCGCCAGATCCTTCCGGAGAGCGCGTCCGTTCGGTCCTCGTGGTCGGCGGCGGCTCCGCCGGGTGGATGGCGGCGACGATGCTAGCGACCGAGCTGCCGCGCGGGACGGAAGTGCGGCTGGTCGAAAGCGAGGCGATCGGCACGGTCGGTGTCGGCGAGGCGACGATCCCGCCGATCAAGAAGTTCAACCGGGCGATCGGGCTCGACGAGCGCGCGTTCATGAAGGCGACCATGGGGACCTTCAAGTTCGGCGTCGAGTTCCGCGACTGGGGCCGGCCGGGCGACCGCTACCTGCACCAGTTCGGGCGCACGGGACGGGAGATCGACCCGCAGGTCAAGCTGCACCACTGGTGGCTGCTCGGCCGGCGGGCCGGCCATCCGGACTACCCGGCGTGGGAGGACATGTTCGTTGCCAGGGCCGCGGCCAGGGCCGACCGCTTCGCGCTGCCCGACAAGGATCCGCGCTCACCGCTGGGCCGCTATACCTACGCCTATCAGTTCGACGCGCATCTCTACGCCCGGCACCTGCGGACGATTGCCGAAACGCGCGGCGTCGCGCGTGTCGAAGGCCGCATTTCCGCGGCGGAGCGAGCGCCCGACACGGGGCATGTCGCGGCGGTCATGCTCGAGGACGGACGCCGGCTGGAGGCCGACCTGTTCGTCGACTGCTCGGGGTTTCGCAGCCTGCTGCTCGGCGGCGAACTGGGCGAACCGTTCGAGGACTGGAACCGGTGGATCCCGTCGGACCGCGCGCTGGCGGTGCCGAGCGAGCGCACGGCTCCCCTGACGCCCTACACGCGCGCGAGCGCGCACGCGGTCGGCTGGCAGTGGCGTATCCCGCTGCAGCACCGCACCGGCAACGGCCACGTGTTCGCCAGCGCGTTCAGCAGCGAGAGCGAAGCCGAGCAGCGGCTGCTGGCGAACCTCGACGGCAAGGCGCTCGACACCCCGCGGCTGATCAGGTTCGCCACGGGAATGCGGCGGCGTCACTGGGTCGGCAACGTGGTCGCCGTGGGGCTCGCCGCCGGATTCCTCGAGCCGGTCGAATCGACCAGCATCCACCTCGTGCAGACCACCCTCGAGCGTCTGATCGAGCTGTTCCCGACACGGCGGATGGATCGGGTGCTGCGCGACCGGTTCAACGCGCTGACCGAGCAGGAGTGGGTTCGCGTGCGCGACTTCATCATCGCCCACTACCACCTCTGCCGGCGCGAGGATTCGGAGTTCTGGCGGGCGATGCAGGCGATGACCGTACCCGACAGCCTGGCCGAAGTGCTCGAGCTGTGGCGTGCTCGCGGGGTGCTGGCGATCGACGGCGGGCACCTGTTCCAGCTCGGCAGCTGGAGTTCGGTGCTGATCGGGCAGCATTTCGAACCCGAGGGTGTGCATCCGCTAACCGCCGCCGCCGACCCGGCGGTCATCGCCCGCGAGATCTGCAGGATCGCCGCCGAGGTCGAGACGGCCGCGCATGCGCTGCCGCCGCACGACGAGTTCGTCGCGCAATATTGTCCGGCGGACCTCGCCGAGGCCGCCTGAGCGCGGGTCAGAACACCGCGTCGAACGCCGCTTCGAGGCGCGCGAGGCTCGCCGGCACGTCCTTGAGCTTGTCGAGCCCGAACAGCCCGAGACGGAAGCTGCGGTAGTCCGGCCCCTCGTCGACCATCAGCGGCACGCCCGCGGCGATCTGCAGCCCTAGCGCGGCGAACTTCCTGCCGTTCTGGATCTCGGGGTCGTCGGTGTAGCTGACCACCACCCCCGGCGCACCGAAGCCCTCCGCGGCGACCGATTTCACGCCGCGCCGGGCGAGCATCGCGCGCACCGCATTGCCCTGCTCCCACTGCGCCGCCCTGAGCCGCTCGAACCCGGCCGTCCGGGTCTCCATCATCGACCGGTGGAACGCGCGCAGCGCATCGGTCGGCATCGTCGCGTGGTACGCATGGCCGCCGCCGAGGTAGGCCTCCATGATTGCGTTCCACTTGTTGAGGTCCATCGCGAACGAGGTCGACTGCGCGGCCTTGCAGCGTTCGAGCGCGTCCTCGGTCAGCATCACCAGCCCGGCCGAGGGCGGTGCGGACCAGCCCTTCTGCGGGGCCGAGATCAGCACGTCGACCCCCGCCTCGCGCATGTCGACCCACGCCGCGCCCGAGGCGATGCAGTCGAGCACGAACAGCGCGCCGACCTCGTGCGCCGCGTCGGCCACCGCACGCACATAGGCATCGGGCAGGATGATGCCCGAGGCGGTCTCGACGTGCGGCGCGAACACGACCTCGGGCCGGTCGCTGCGGATCGTCTCGACCACGAGGTCGATCGGGCACGGCGCGAACGGGGCCTGCGGGCTTTCGCCCACGCGCATCGCGTTCATCACGATCTCGCCCGAGGGGATGTCGCCGGCCTCGAAGATCTGCGTCCAGCGGTAGGAGAAGAACCCGTTGCGGATCACCAGCACCTTCCTGTCGGTGGCGAACTGGCGGGCGACCGATTCCATCGCGTAGGTCCCGCCGCCCGGGACCACCACCGCGCGGTGCGCGCCGTAGGCCTCGCACAGCGTCGCGTGGATCTCGCGCATGACCTGCTGGAACGCCTGGCTCATGTGGTTGAGCGAGCGGTCGGTGAACACGACCGAGTATTCGAGCAGGCCGTCGGGATCGATGTCGGTGCGCAGCGCCATGTCGGGTGTCTCCTTGTCGCCCGCCCCGAAGCACGCCTTTCCACCGCCAGTCAAATGCCGTGAGTGAGCCGCGACAATCGCGGCGTTGTCGCACCCCGGCGGGTCGATTAGGATCGCTTGGCAGGCGGATCGTCCGCCGAAGGGAGAGAACAGATGTTGAGGACTATCCGTTTCGCCGCGGCATTCGCGGCCGCTTCGCTTCTGGCCGCGCCCGCGCTGGCGCAAGACTCGCCGGCGGTCGGCAGCTGGGCGACCGAAGCGGTGACCGACTTCGGCACCTTCAAGGCGACGCTGACGATCGCCCAGAGTGGCGACGGCTACACGGTCGAGATGGTCGACGCGCCGCAGGCCGGGCCCGACGGCCAGCCCGCGCCGGCGATGGCGAGCACGATCAGCGACGTCAGCGTCGAGGGGGACAAGTTCTCGTTCAAGCGCACGATCGACTTCCAGGGGCAGGCGATGGTGCTCAACTATACCGGCACGGTCGAGGGCGACACGCTGACGGCGACGGCGAACTCGGACTTCGGGTCGATCCCGGTCAAGGGCACGCGCAACTAGCCCTCGAGCCATTCGGCGAGCGAGGCGAGACAGTCCCGGGCGAGCAGCTTGCTGCGCTCGGGGCTCCAGCCCTGGTCGGGGTCGGGCAGGTCGTCGTTGTCCTTGAACGGCATCTCCAGCGTCATCGAGCAGGCGCCGTAACGCTCGGCGAGCTGGTTGGTGCTCATCGACAGGTTGGCCTTGCCCGACGCCGCCTCCGGATAGCCCTTCGCCGTCTGGAAATCGGGGCTGCGTCGCTCGAGGATCGCGCGGAATCGCCGGAACTCTTCGCCGAGCGCGTCGGACCACGAGGGAATGCCTTCGAACCCGGCGAGGAAGTTGGCGGGAATCGCCTCGTCGCCGTGGACGTCCATGGCGAAGCGCACGCCGGTCTCGTCCATCGCGTTGCGGATCGCCAGCACCTCGGGCGAGCGTTCGGCGCTCGGCTCGCGCCATTCGCGGTTGAGGTTGACCCCCGCGGCGTTGGTCCGCAGGTGCCCGCGGAACGAGCCGTCGGGGTTGCAGTTCGGCACGACGTGCAGCCGGCATTTCGCCCGCAGCACGCGCGCGACCGGATCGGCGGGGTCGCACAGCGTCTCCAGCGCACCTTCCATCCACCACTCGGCCATCGATTCGCCGGGGTGCTGCCGTGCGTAGAGCCAGACCGGAACGTCGCCCTCTCCGAGGACCAGGCAATCGATCGGCTGGCCGTCGAGACTATGGCCGAGGCAGCGGTAGGCGACGCCTTCGCTGGCCGCGGCCTCGGACACTAGGTCGTGATGCCGCTCGAGCGAGTAGGGCGCGAAATAGGCGAACCACGCCAGGTCTCCCGCGGGCGCATGGCGGATGGTCAGCGTGCCGCCGTCCTCGTCCTTGTCGAACGTCGTCTCGGCGCGGCCCCACCAGCTGCGGTCCTCGGAGACGCAGGCACGGTAGCCGGGCCAGCCGTCGGGGTAGGCCGAGCCGTTGAGGTCCCCGATCTTCAGTGTCAGCTCGCGCCCCGCGGCACCGGCAACGCGGAAGTGGAACCACTGGTAGAATTCGGACTGGTTGTCGCGGGGGATTCGCAGCCGGGCGGTGGCGCCGTCGATCGAGAGGACTTCGATGTTGCCGCTGTCGAAGGCGGAGTCGATGAGGATTGCGTTCATCGAACCTCGATAGTCTCTCCCGACTGGCCGGGGAACCCGCCGAACAGCGCATCGGCGAGCTTGGTCGCGGCCGCCTCGGTGGAGGCGAAATCGCTGTTCGCGGTGGCCGTGAACCGGGCCCGGCCTTCCCACAGCGCCGTGCCGCCTGTCGCCGGCCTGATCCTGACGCGAAGCTCGCGGTGCAGGCGCTCCGCCGGCCTGGGCGACAGGTCGAGGCCGACACCGACGCCGGCGCTCGAACCGTAGGATCCGGTGCCGACTCCTCCGCCGACGCTCACGGGGCCGCGGGAGCGGCCCGGCTGCTCGACCAGCGTGTCGAGCGAGACCTCGGCGACCTGCGGCGCATCACCGTCGATGACGGTATAGCCGAGCGCCTGCAGCTCGCGCGCGACAGCCTGCTGGAAAAGTCCCTGCTCGATCGAGCCGCCCTCGGCACCCGGTCCCGCGCGCACGGCGATCGGCCCCGTGCCGAGCTGTTGCGGCCGGTCGCCGATGAAGCGCGTGACTTCGACCGGCGAAACGTAAGTGGTCGTGCAGCCCGCCAGCAGCAGCGCGGCGGTGGCGAAACCCAGGCGAATAGCGTTGTTCATGCCAGCCAAACCCTCCAGCGGCCCGTCGGTGCCATACACTTTATGCGGGAGGGGCGCATTAGCCGTTGCACGGCACAATCGCGCTGCCTAGCACCGCGCCGATGAGCGTTTCCGTTCCCGTTCTCGTTACCGGCGGCGCCGGGTACATCGGCAGCCACGCGGTGCTGGCGCTGCTCGATCGCGGCTGGCCGGTCGCGGTGATCGACAACCTGACGACCGGCTTCCGCTTCGCGGTGCCCGACGCAGTGCCATTCTACGAAGGCGACATCGAGGATGCCGGGCTGCTGGCGCGAATCTTCGCCGAGCAGGGCACGCGGGCGGTGATGCACTTCGCCGGCTCGATCGTGGTCCCGGAGTCGGTCGACAACCCTCTCAAGTACTACCACAACAACACCGCCAAGAGCCGCGCGCTGATCGCCGCGGCGGTCGATGCGGGCGTGCCGCACTTCATCTTCTCGAGCACGGCCGCGACTTACGGCATCCCCGACCAGTGCCCGGTGAGCGAGGACAGCCCGACGCAGCCGATCAACCCCTACGGCTGGTCGAAGCTGATGACCGAACGGATGCTGGCGGACACGGCCGCGGCGCATCCGCTCAACTACTGTGCGCTGCGCTATTTCAACGTCGCCGGGGCCGATCCGCAGGGCCGCAGCGGACAGTCGACCGCCGGCGCGACGCACCTGATCAAGGTCGCGGTCGAGGCCGCGCTCGGCAAGCGCGACCACGTTTCCGTCTACGGCACCGACTACGACACCCCCGACGGTACCGGGGTGCGGGACTACATTCACGTCAGCGACCTCGCCGCTGCGCACGTGCTCGCGCTCGAGGCGCTGATCGCCGAGCCGGGGCGCTCGCTGACGATGAACTGCGGCTACGGGCGCGGGTTCTCGGTGCTCGAGGTGCTCGACGCGGTCGACCGGGTGACCAACCGCCCGATCGAGCGCGTGCTGGAAGGGCGCCGCGCCGGCGACCCGGACGCGCTGGTTTCCGACAACCGGCGGATCAAGGCGACGCTGCCGTGGGTGCCGCAATACGACGACCTGCCGACGATCGTGACCCACGCGCTCGCGTGGGAGCGCAAGCTCGGCGACATCCGCCGCGCTTGACTTGGAGCGCGGCCGGGCATAGGGGCGCGCACGTCATTTCGGCACCGGGGGCCGCCTCCGGTGCTGTATTTTTTGGAATTCGGACCATGAAGATCGTCAACAGCCTGAAGTCGCTCAAGGACCGCCATCGCGACAACCGCGTGATCCGCCGTCGCGGCCGGACCTACGTGATCAACAAGACCAACCGCCGTTTCAAGGCTCGCCAGGGCTGATGACCGTCTCGCCGCGATTCGCTCGCGGCTCGGGTCACAGGGAAGGCCTCCGGGATTTCGGAGGCCTTTTGCATGCCTGACGTTCCCGCCGCAGTGGTGTTCGACATCGGCCGCGTGCTGTTCGACTGGAACCTCCGCTACCTGTACGCGAAGCTGATCGACGAGCCCGCGGAGCTCGACTGGTTCCTCGCCAACGTCGTCACCGAGGAATGGCACTTCCAGTCGGACGGCGGCCGTCCGCTGGCCGAGATGGTGCCCGAACTGAAGGCGCGCTATCCGGACCGTGCGCCGCTGATCGACGCCTACGTCGAGCGCTTCCTCGAAACGCTGCCTCATCCGATTCCCGGCACTCACGAGCTCGTCCACCAGCTCGCGGAGCGCGGCGTGCCGCTCTACGCGCTGACCAATTTCGGCGCCGAGTTCTGGGCCCGCTTCCGCCCCGAGCAGCCGATCTTCGCGCTGTTCGAGGACGTGATCGTCTCTGGCGAGGAGCGGGTCGCCAAGCCGGACCCGCGGATCTACGCGATCGCCGAGGCCCGCGCCGGGATTCCGGCGAGCCGCCTGTTCTTCATCGACGACAACCCGGCGAACGTCGCCGCCGCCCGAGCGCGCGGATGGCGGGCGCACCTGTTCACCGGTGCCGATGGGCTCGAGCGACGGCTCGCCGGTTGCGGCCTGCTGGGCTGATACAAGATGGCCCCCGCGCGGGGGATCGCAGGGGCCGAGGGGGCGTCCCGGAGATGGAGTCGGGACGGGACGCGGAGCCTATTCGTGATCCTGGTTGCAGGCCGCGAGACCTTCGGCATCGAGCTCGCCCTGCGGGGTGGTGAACCGGGCCACCGGGCCCGCCTTGCGCGCGAGCTTGCGGCAGGCGACCGCCGGGCGCGGGTCGTCGCCGCGAGCGGTGCAGACGCTGCCGCTGCAATTCCACAGCCGGCCATCGACGATCACCTCGCGCTCGCCGTCCGTCGCGGCAGTCAGTTCCGCGCGCATCGTCGGCGCCTGGGCAAGCCCCGGCGCCGCGGCGACGGCTCCCAGACTAGCGGCCAGCAGCAGGGAAAAGCGGCGCATATCCTGGCTCCCTCCGAACATTATTGTTAGTTGCAGAACGCTACTTATATGAGATCAGTTGCGATTCGCAATGCAAAATTGCTAGGCGCTTGGGATTTGCGGGCGATTTCCATTAGGGTGCGGGCATGACCAAGCTACGCGAGGACCTGAAGGCGGCGGCCACCTGTGGCCTGCCGCAGGCATTGGAAGTGATGGGGGAGCGTTGGTCGTTCCTGATCCTGCGCGCCGCGTTCAACGGCCTCGTCCATTTCGAGGAGTTCTCGGGTCAGCTCGGCATCGCCCGCAACATCCTCTCCAACCGCCTCGCGCGGCTGGTAGAACACGGCGTCCTCGAACGCGTCCCCTGCCAGCAGGACCGCCGCAAGATTGAGTACCGGTTGACCGAGAAGGGTTGCGACCTGCTCCCGGCGATGATCGCGCTCAGGCAGTGGGGCGAGAAGTATACGCTACGCGTGCCGTCGAACCCTATGCTGGTCGACGCGCGCGACGGTGAACCCATCGCCCCGATCGCGATCCGTGCGCACGACGGACGCGAGATCGGCTGGCACGAATTGGCGTGGAAATACCTCGATAACTGAGCGGGGCCGGAACGCCGACCCGAGCCTTCACGCCCGTGGCGCCTGGCGGCGGTAGCTGAGGGCTTCGGCGATGTGGATCCGGCCGACCTGCTCCGCACCCGCGAGATCGGCGATCGTGCGCGCCACGCGCAGCATGCGGGTGTAGCCGCGCGCCGACAGGCGCATCGCCTCGGCCGCCTGCAGCAGCAGCTTGCGCCCGGGCTCGTCGGGCGTGGCGTGCGTCGCCAGCGCGTCGCCGTCGAGCTCGGCGTTCGAGCGAATGCCGCGCGCCGTCTGCCGCTCGCGCGCCGCGGCGACGCGCCGGGCGACCTCGGCCGAGCCTTCGGCAGGCGGCGGCAGGGCCAGGTCGGCCGCCTGGAGCGGGTCGACCTCGACGTGGAGGTCGATCCGGTCGAGCAGCGGGCCCGAGACCCGCGCCTGGTAGTCCGCCGCGCAGCGCGGCGCACGGCTGCAGGCGAGCGCGGGATCGCCAAGATGCCCGCAGCGGCACGGGTTCATCGCCGCGACCAGCTGCACCCGCGCGGGATAAGTCACGTGCGCGTTGGCGCGGGCGACGTCGACCTTGCCCGCCTCGAGCGGCTGGCGGAGAGAGTCGAGCACCGCGCGCTGGAACTCGGGCAGCTCATCGAGGAACAGCACGCCGAGATGCGCGAGGCTGACCTCGCCGGGCCGCACGCGCAGCCCCCCGCCGGTCAGCGCGGCCATGCTCGCCGAATGGTGCGGCGCGCGGAAGGGCCGCGTTCGGCTGATCCGCCCGCCCTCGAGCGTGCCCGCCACCGACGAGACCATGCTGACCTCGAGCGCCTCGGCCGGGGTCAGCGGCGGGAGGATTCCCGGGAGGCACGAGGCGAGCAGCGACTTGCCCGCGCCCGGCGGGCCGATCATCAGCAGGTTGTGCGCACCGGCCGCGGCGATCTCGAGCGCGCGCCGGGCGGTCTCCTGCCCCTTGACCTGCCTGAGGTCCGGACCGTGCCCGGGCTCCGCGACTTCGCCCGGCGGCGGATCGGGCAGCCGCTGCACGCCCTTGAGGTGGTTGAGCAGGCTGATCAGGTTCGGCGCCGCGAGGACCGGAATGCCGTTCGCCCAGCGCGCCTCGGCACCCTGGCCGGCCGGGCAGATCAGCCCCTTGTCCTGTTCGCTCGCATGCAGCGCGGCGAGCAGGACGCCGGGCGAGGGCGCGATCCGCCCGTCGAGCGCGAGTTCGCCGACCGCGACCCACTCGGTCAGCTGCTCGGCGTCGGTCACGCCCATCGCCGCGAGCAGCGCCAGCGCGATCGGCAGGTCGTAGTGGCTGCCTTCCTTGGGAAGGTCGGCCGGCGAGAGGTTGATGGTGATGATCTTCGGCGGGAGCGACAGCCCCATCGCGGCGAGCGCGGCATGGACCCGCTGGCGGCTCTCGGCGACCGCCTTGTCGGGCAGCCCGACCACGTGGAACTTCGGCAGGCCCGGGGCGACCTGGCACTGCACCTCGACCGCACGGGCGTCGAGCCCGAGATAGGCCACCGTCGACGCCAGAGCGACCATCGCCTTCCCCCCTTGCGGTACGGGTGATAGCCTGCGGGGGCGGCCTGTCGAGCGGAGATGCATCCGCCCCGCGGAGTGTTGACGCGGAGTCGCCCCGGGCATCGGTAGAAACGCGGTTAACGGCCCATCAACCCTGTTCCTTCAGCGCTGCGCAGGCGGGCGAGCGCAGCGTCGCGGGCATGTATCGCCTCGCCCTGATCGTCGCCTCCATCCTTGCCGCGCTGACCACGCCCGCCCGGGCCGAAGCGCAGACATACTACTATTACCAGTACACCTACGTGCCGGTGCGCATGCAGCCCGCCGCGACGCGGTACGTAACCCCGCTGGCGACGGTCCAGCGCGAGTCCCGCGCCGCGTACGGGCCTTTCAGGGTCATCGACGAGACCACCGCCGCCCTGGTCGGCGCGACCGACTCGCGTTCGCCGGCGTGGTTCCGGGCAATGCTGCGCGACTATCCGCGGCTCGCCACCCTGCGCTTCGTCGAATGCCCGGGCACCTACGACGACCGCGCCAACCTCGCGCTCGGCAGGATGATTCGCGCCGCGGGGATCGCCGCGCACGTGCCGGCCGGAGGCTCGGTCCGCTCGGGAGCGGTCGAACTGCTGCTCGCCGGCGCTTCGCTGACGATCGACGACGGCGCCCGGTTCGCGGTCCATGCCTGGCTCGACGAGTACGGCCGCGGAGCCTCAGACTACGCTGCCGATTCGCCCGAGCATCGCAAGTACTTCGCCTACTACCGCGAGATGGGAATGGACGCGCGGCAGGCGGCCTCGTTCTACGCGATGACCAACTCCACGCCGTTCGAGCGGCCGCGCTGGCTCAGCGGGGCCGAGATGCGGGGCTGGGTCGGCCGCGAGGCCAGCGCGACGGTTCTCGCGCGGTCCGAACCGGCGACCATGGAGCCTGCACCCGCCCAGGCCGTCTCCGAGGCGGCGACGGCGGCACCCACGGCTGCCCTGGCCCTGGCCCTGTCCCGACCGGCGATCGGCGAATCGGAGCCGGTCCTCGCGGAGTCATTGCCGCCGGTCGTGGCGCCGGCGCCTGCCCTGGGAACCTCCGAGTCGGCGGTCGCCGAGCGGGTGCCCGCCGTCGCGCCCGCGGCGCTCGCGTTCGCGCCGGCGACCGCGTTCCTCGTGCCGATGCCCGTACCGGCGTTCGCTGCCGGCCCGCGGCTCGCCTACCTTGACTTGGGCCTGACACTCTTCTAACCGCCCGCCCGTATCGAAGGCCGCCCCCAAAGCGGGCGGCCATTTTCGTTGAATTCAGGACCCAGACGATGAAGCGCACTTTCCAGCCGAGCAACCTTGTCCGCGCGCGCCGGCACGGCTTCTTCGCCCGCAAGGCTACCCCGGGCGGCCGCAAGGTGCTGCGTGCCCGCCGCGCGCGTGGCCGCAAGAAGCTCAGCGCCTAATTGGCTTTCGAGCGCCCATCCGGGCGCTCGTCCTCGCTGCGGTTTCCTCGGAGCGGCTGCGGGCGGCCGTTCGGCCTTGGGGGCCGCTGGTCGCAGCCCGATCCATCTCCTACATCCGGCGTTGTGACGACGACCGATATCCAGGTCATGCGGCGGCGCGCCGATTTCGTGGCCGCCAACCGCGGCCTCCGGGTTGCGCGTCCCGGATTCGTGCTGCTGACGCGGCCCAACGGCGGACTCGGCAAGCGCTACGGCGTGACGGTCACGAAGAAGATCGGCAACGCGGTCGTGCGCAACCGCATGAAGCGCCGTTTCCGCGAATTGCTGCGCGAAGCGCTGCCGGCCGCAGGCCTGCCCGACCACGACCACGTGCTGATCGGGCGCGAAGGCGGGATCGAGCGCGACTTCGCGGCGATGCGCGATGAACTCGGCGTCGCCCTCGCCCGCGCTGCTGCCGGCAATGGCGATCCGCCCCGAAGGCGGAAGACATGACTCACGCGGAGACGCGGAGACGCGGAGAAAAGGAACGACGCTCGCAGAGGCGCAGAGGCGCAGAGAGAAGGCGCCGCAGGCTTTCTCCAGACCTGCGCCCCGTCCTCCCGAGTAGCGCGGAAGCCCTTTGGACTTCGCCTTCGGCGAATCCTCTCTGCGCCTCTGCGCCTCTGCGAGCGCCCCATCTCCGCGTCTCCGCGTCTCCGCGTGAATCCGTCGTCATCCCCCAGGCTGCGCAATGAAGCGCGTGCTGATCCTCCTCGCCCGCGGCTGGCAGCTCGGGCCCTCGCGGGTGCTTCCGCCGACCTGCCGTTACCAGCCCTCGTGCAGCGAATACGCTATCGAGGCGCTCGAGCGACACGGCGCGATCAAGGGTGGATGGATCGCGCTGAGGCGGCTAATGCGCTGCCACCCGTGGGGGGGACATGGCTACGATCCCGTTCCTTGAACGGGACGGCGGGCAATCTCACTTAGGATCGCATCTTGGGCAATCAGCGTAACTTCATCGTCGCCATCGTGCTGTGCCTGGCGCTGCTGCTGGGCTTCGACCTGGTGGTCGGCCAGCTCTACCCGGCACCGCCGCCGAGCGAACGGGTTACCACGCAGGCCGACACGCCGGCGCAGCAGGCGGCGCTCGACGACGGCGGCGTTCCCGCCCGGGCCCAGGATGTGCAGGCCGCGCTCGCGAGCGGCGACCGCATCCCGATAGACGCCCCGGAAGTCGCCGGCTCGATCAACCCGGTCGGCGCGCGCATCGACGACATCGTGCTCAAGACCCACCGCCAGACCGTCGAGCGGGATTCGGGCCCGGTCCGGCTGTTCGCGCCGGCAGGCACACCCACGCAGCAGTTCGCCCAGTTCGGCTGGGTCGGCGAAGGCGTCCGCCTGCCCGACGCGCAGACCGTGTGGCAGGCCGAGGGCGGGCCTCTCGCCCCGGACCGGCCAGTCACGCTGAGCTGGGACAACGGCGAGGGGCAGCGCTTCGTCCAGCGCGTGTCGATCGACGAGTACTACATGCTCACCGTCGAGCAGACCGCGATCAACACGGGCGAAGGATCGATTGCGGTTCGGCCCTACGCGTTCATCAACCGCACCAGCCGCGGAGCCGACCCCGACACCTTCAACCTTCACGCGGGCCCGATCGGACTCTTCGGCGATGGGGTGAACTTCGACTGGGACTACGACGACGTCGACGAGGAGGGGCCGGTCGAGCCCGAAGGCCGCACCGGCTGGGTCGGCTTCACCGACACCTACTGGCTCTCGGTGCTGGTTCCCCAGGACGGGGCCACGGCCGAAGGCGTGTTCCGCGGGCTCGGCGACGGGCTGTACCGCGCCGACCTGCTCTACGACACAGTCACGATTCCCCCCGGGCGGCAGGTCACCCGGACGACGCGGCTGTTCGCCGGGGCAAAGGAAAGCCAGGTCCTCGACCACTACGAGGACGGCGGGCTCAGCAAATTCGGCCTGGCGATCGACTGGGGCTGGTTCCGCTGGATCATGTACCCGATCTTCTGGCTGCTGCGCGAGCTGTTCGCGCTGACCGGCAACTTCGGCGTGGCGATCATCCTGCTGACGGTGATCGTGCGCGCGGCGATCTTCCCGATCGCGCAGAAGCAGTTCGCCTCGATGGCCCAGATGCGCGCGGTGCAGCCGAAGATGAAGGCGCTGCAGGAACGCTACAAGGACGACAAGGTCAAGCTGCAGCAGGAGATGGCGCGGCTCTACAAGGAAGAGAAGGTCAACCCGCTCGCGGGGTGCCTGCCGATCTTCCTGCAGATCCCGATCTTCTTCGCGCTGTACAAGGTGCTGCTGATCGCGATCGAGATGCGCCACAAGCCGTTCGCGCTGTGGATCAAGGACCTCTCGGCGCAGGATCCGGCGACGATCCTCAACCTGTTCGGCCTGCTGCCGTTCACCCCCCCGAGCTTCCTCGCCATCGGCGTGCTGGCGGTGCTGCTCGGGGTGACGATGTGGTTGCAGTTCAAGCTCAACCCGGCGGCAATGGACCCGGTGCAGCAGCAGGTGTTCATGCTGATGCCGTGGATCCTGATGTTCGTCATGGCGCCGTTCGCCGCGGGCCTGCTGCTGTACTGGATCACCTCGAACCTGCTGACGCTCGCGCAGCAGACGTACCTGTACTCGAAGCACCCGCAGCTGAAGGCCCAGGCGCAGAAGGATGCCGCCGACAAGGCGCGCGCGGCCGAACGCGACAAGTCGGGCTGAGGCGTCATCCCGCCGGGGACGGACATGGCAGCCAAGCCCGTCATCCCGGCGAAAGCCGGGACATCGTCCCGCAAGCGTGCGCCAGTGGCATGCCGTCCCGGCTTTCGCCCGGATGACGAATGGTGTTTAGGGGTCCGATGGACGATCCCGATCTCGCCGAAGAGGCCCGCAAGCTGTTCGCCGGGCGGGTCGAGTTCCTGCTCTCGGCCCCGTCGCTCGACTTCCTGCCCGAGCCTGAGTTTCCCGAGGTCGCTTTCGCCGGACGCTCGAACGTCGGAAAGAGCTCGCTGATCAACGCGGTCACCGGGCGCAAGGCGATCGCGCGTGCCTCGGTCACGCCGGGCCGCACGCAGGAGCTCAACTTTTTCGAGGTCGGCCAGCCGACCCGGCTGCGGCTCGTCGACATGCCCGGCTACGGGTTTGCCAAGGCTCCCGTGAAAGTGGTCGAGCGCTGGCGCCGGCTGGTGCGCGACTTCCTGCGCGGCCGGCAGCCGCTGCGCCGGACACTGGTGCTGATCGACAGCCGCCACGGGATCAAGCCACCCGATACGGAAATGATGAAGATGCTCGACGAGGCCGCGGTCGGCTACCGGCTGGTGCTGACCAAGGCCGACAAGGTCAAGGCGAGCGAACTCGCGGCGACGCTCGCGCGGGTCGAGGCCGAGGCGCGCAAGCACGTCGCCGCCTATCCGACGGTGCACGTGACCAGCGCCGAGAAGGGCATGGGCATTGCCGAGCTGCGCGCCGCGATCCTCGCGGACGCGGAAGCCTGACGGTCGTGGGCCGAGCGATGCTCGGTTCAGGGTCGACAGGCCGGGGCTGAATGCCTAGGCCGCCCACAGGCAAGACGGGGTGCCGCGTGTGAAGCTGATCATCGGCAACAGGAATTATTCGAGCTGGTCGCTGCGTGGCTGGCTTTCTGCGAAGCAGTCGGGCCTCGCGTTCGAGTCGCTCACGGTCCACATCGACGGCGACGACTGGCAGGCGATGAAGCGGCAGGACGGCGAATTCCAGCCGTCCGCCGGCAAGGTGCCGGTGCTGTGGGACGGCGAGGTCGTGGTGTGGGATTCGCTGGCGATCCTCGAATATCTGGCCGACAAGGTCGGCCGCGAGCGTTTCTGGCCGAAGGACGAAGCCGCGCGCGGGATGGCGCGGGCGATGGTCGCCGAGATGCACAGCGGTTATCTGCCGCTGCGCCGCCTGTGCCCGATGAACATCCGCAAGCGGGTCGAGGGCCTGACGCTGACCGACGAGGTGCGCGCCGACATCGTCCGCATCCTCGGCCTGTGGGCCGAGGCCCGCGCCCGCTTCGGCAAGGGTGGGCCGTTCCTGTTCGGCACCTTCAGTGCGGCCGACATCTTCTACGCGCCGGTCGTCACGCGGTTCGTGACCTACGGCATCGGCGTTCCGGGTTTCGCCCAGGCCTACATGGAGGCGGTGTGGGAGCACGCCTGGATGCAGGAATGGATCCAGGCCGCCGAAGACGAACAGTGGGTCATCGAGCAGTTCGAGGTCGCCTGACGCCGGAATCGAAAAGAGGGACAGTCCCTCTTTTCCGGCTCGCCCGAAAATAGGGACTGTCCCTCTTTTCAGTAGGGCGAGCCGTTCTTGTAGCGGTAGGCGTCGCCCGCGAACCTGAGGTCGATGTCCGGATACTCGCCGTAGTCGTTGGCGCTGTCGCCGGCGCTGATCGCGATCATGCTGCAATCGGCGTCGCTGCGGTTCTGCAGGCAGTGACCGTTGCGCACCCCCTTGGGCCAGGCTGCGACGTCGCCGGCGCGGAGCACGGTCTCGCCGTCGTCGTCAACCAGCACCGCCTCGCCCGAGAGAATGACCACAAGCTCGTCCTCGAGCGCGTGCCAGTGGCGCTGCGAGCTCCACGCGCCGGGCTTCAGCACCACATGGCTCGCGCCCATCTCGGTGAGGCCCGCGGCGCTCCGCAGCCGCCGGACCCAACGCCCGCCGACCGCTTCGTCGTACGGCGGCGGGTAACCGGTAGCGTTGCTTTGCGGGATCGCCTCGAGATCGATCTTGGGCATGGCGCGTCTCCTGCGGCTGGTCAGCGTGCGGCGCCTCGTCTACCTCGCTGGCGATGGGAAGCACCAGCGACGTCGTGAGCCTCGCCGAACGGCTCATCGCCTGCGAGAGCGTCACGCCCGCGCGCGGGCCGGTGTTCGACGTGCTCGAGGCGATGATCGTGCCGTTCGGGTTCGAGATCCACCGGTTCATCGCCGGCGGGACGGTCGAGAACATGCTAGCGATCCGCCGCGGCCCGCCGGGCAGCCGGCACTTCGCCTTCGCCGGGCACCTCGACGTGGTCCCGCCGGGCGAGGGCTGGTCGAGCCCGCCGTTCGCGCCCGAGCGGCGCGGCGGCCTGCTCTACGGCCGCGGCGCGGTCGACATGAAAGGCTCGGTCGCGGCCATGGTCGCGGCGCTCGCGGAGGTCCCGGCCGAAGCCGGGACTGTCAGCCTGATCATCACCGGCGACGAGGAAGGCGAGGCGGTCCACGGCACGCGCGCGCTGATCGAGCTGATCCGCGAACGCGGCGAGATCCCCGACATGTGCCTGGTCGGCGAGCCGACCTCGGTTGCCCGGCTCGGCGACACGGTGAAGCCCGGCCGCCGCGGCTCGGTGAACATCTTCCTCGAGGTCGAAGGCCGCGAAGGCCACGTCGCCTACCCACATCTCGCCGACAACCCGCTGCCGCGACTGGTCGCGCTGCTTGCCGAGCTCGATGCGCTGGTGCTCGACGAGGGCAATGAGTGGTTCCAGCCATCGAATCTCGAGATCACCGACATCGAAGTCGGCAACCCGGCGCACAACGTCATCCCGGCGCGCGCCCGCGCGCGCATCTCGATCCGCTTCAACGACCTCCACACCGGCGCCGCGCTCGGCGAGCGGGTCAAGGCCATCGCCGCGCGCCACGGCGGCACCGCGCGACCGGTGATCTCGGGCGAGTCTTACCTGACGCCGCCGGGCGCCCTGTCGGACCTTGTGCTCGCCGCGATCGAAGCCGAGACCGGCATCAGGGCCGAGCTGTCGACCCGCGGCGGCACTTCCGACGCGCGATTCCTCAGGGACCTGTGCCCGGTGATCGACTTCGGCCCGCCCAACGCGACGATGCACAAGCGCGACGAGGCGGTCGCGCTCGACGATCTCGAGGCGCTGGTGCGGATCTACCGCCGTATCGCGCTGTCAGCGCTGACGGGAGAGCAGCCATGACCACCGACGCCGCCGACATCGCTCGCGAGGCCGCGCCGATCGGGCACGGCCGGCTGCAGTGGCGCATCCTGCTGGGGTTCGTTCTCGGCCTGGGCGCGGGGCTCGCCGCCTATACGCTCGCGCGCGATGCCGCCTGGGTCGACTGGGTCGTGACTTACGTTACCGGGCCGATCGGGCAGATCTTCCTGCGGCTGCTGTTCATGCTCGTGATCCCGCTGCTGTTCGCGGCGCTGGTGGTCGGAATCGCCGAGATGGGCGAGATTCGCGAGCTCAAGGCGATCGGCCTGCGCACGCTCGCCTACACGGTGATAGTCTCGTCGATTGCGGTCGCTATCTCGCTCGCCGCGGTCAACCTGCTGCGGCCGGGCGACGGAGTCGACCCGGCGGCCGCGCGCGAACTGCTCGCGCAGGGCGGCGAGGGCGCGGCGAGTATCGTCCAGGCCTCGGCCGAGAGCCAGACGGGGATGAATGCGCTGCTGGCGATCGTGCCGAGCAACGTCGTCCAGGCGATGAGCAACAACGACATCCTCGCGGTGATGTTCTTCGCGCTGTTCTTCGGAATCGGCCTGCTGCTCGTTCAGACCCGCCGCACCGCGGTGCTCAAGGACGCGATCGAAGGCGTGTTCGAGGTGGCGATGAAGCTGATCGGCCTCGTCATCCAGCTCGCCCCGATCGCGATCTTCTGCTTCATGTTCAACCTCTCGGCGCAGTTCGGCTGGGACCTGCTGTTCAAGCTCGCCGCCTTCGTCGGCGTCGTGCTGCTCGCGCTCGGCCTGCAGATGTTCGGGGTGTTCCCGGCGCTGCTCCGGTTCATCGCCGGCAAGAGCCCGATAGCATTCTTCAGCGAGACCCGCGAGGCGAGCGTGATGGCGTTCTCGACCGCGAGCTCGAACGCCACGCTGCCGACCGCGCTGCGCGTCGCCGAGACCGAGCTGAAGCTGCCGCCGAAGATCAGCCGCTTCGTGCTGACCATCGGCGCCACCGCCAACCAGAACGGCACCGCGATGTTCGAGGGCGTGACGGTGCTGTTCCTCGCGCAATTCTTCGGTGTCGAGCTCGGCCTCGGCGACCAGCTTTTCGTGATGCTCGTGTGCATCCTCGCGGGCATCGGCACCGCGGGGGTGCCCGGCGGCTCGCTGCCCGTGATCGCGCTGATCCTTGCGGGTGTCGGCGTGCCGCCCGAGGGGATCGGGCTGATCCTCGGCGTCGACCGGTTCCTCGATATGTGCCGCACGACGCTCAACGTGGTCGGCGATCTCGTCGCCGCGCAGGTGATCAGCACGCTCAGCGGAGGGGATCAGCCTCCGGCGGCGTCTTCGACGTAGCGCACCGGCACGAACTTCCCGAGCCCGCAGCGCAGGCCGCGTCCGGCGTCGCTGGTGATCACGGTGATCGTATCGACCGCGCAGAGATTGCCGGCGCTGGTCTCGTAGGCGAACCGCTCTTCGAACCCGAGCGAGGGGCAGCGCGCCGGCAGCGTATTGCGGTAGATGTCGCCCCCGGTCAGGCGGAAATCGACCGTGTAATCGTCGTGCACCACGGTGTTGCGGATGCGCGAGGTGAGGATGCAGTCGACCGGCTCGCCCAGCGCCTCGACGGCCGGCGCGCGAACGTCGGCGGTGGTTTCGGTCCCTTCCGCGCAGGCGCCGAGCGCCAGGACCAGGGCGATAATCGGAAGACCGGCTTTCATCGCGTCTCTCCCCTGTCAGCCGCCCGCCGAAGCATTCCTCCTGCCAACGGGCGGTTCGAGCACCTTGTTCCGGTAGCCGCACAGGTCGACGACCGGGCATCGCCAGCATTCGGGCAGCCGCGCCTTGCAGGTGTAGCGGCCGTGCAGGATCAGCCAATGATGCGCGTGGCGCCTGAACGGCTGCGGAACGCGCTTCTCGAGGCGGGCCTCGACCTGCTCGGGAGTCTTGCCCGGGGCGAGCCCGGTGCGGTTGGCGACGCGGAACACGTGCGTGTCGACGGCGAAAGTTTCGGCCCCGAAAGCGCAGTTGAGCACCACGTTGGCGGTCTTGCGCCCGACTCCGGGCAGCCGGACCAGCGCCTCGCGGTCGGCCGGCACCTCGCCACCATGCTCGGCGACCAGCTGCTCGCTCAGAGCGATGACGTTCTTCGCCTTGGAATTGAACAGGCCGATCGTCTTGATGTGCTGCTTGAGCCCTTCTTCGCCGAGCGCGATCATCTGCTCGGGCGATTTCACCTGCTCGAACAGCCGCTGCGTCGCCTTGTTGACCCCGACGTCTGTCGCCTGCGCGCTGAGCACGACCGCCACCAGCAGCTGGTAGACGTTGCCGAACTCGAGCTCGGTTTCGGGTGAAGGGTTGTCCTCGGCGAGGCGGCGGAAGAATTCGAAAACCTCGTCCCGAGTCATGCGACGAGCCCATACACAGCTTGAGCCGCTATACGCCACGCCGGAGTGTCGAACGCCAACGTCTCCAGTGTCTGCTCGGCGACAAGGCCGAGACCAAGCCACCAGTAGGCCGGATGCACGGCGCCGTATCCCACGCGGTCGCGGACCATCGCGATCACGATCGGCGCGTCGGCGGCAACGAGGCTGAGCGTGATCTCGGGTCGCGGCAGGCCGGGAAGGAAGTGGCGCCAACGGAACCATGCCGGCCACAACATCGCGACCGTCGCCACGAAGATCGCTCGCTTATGGAACTGCGGGTCGCGTCGCTGCATGAGCGCTATTGCCACGAGCAGCAGAAAAATCAGCGGCGCCGTGACGCTGCCGAGAAAGCCGGAAATCGCAATCGGCCCGTCCCCGCGCGCCAGCCCGATGTTGGCCGCCTCGTATCCGACTGCGATCGTGCTTGCCGCGACCGCAGGCGCGAGGATCGCCGCGACCCAACCCAGCCGCCGGTGCACCCGAACGGCGGCTGCGGCGAGGTGAGCCTGGACGATCGTCAGCAACAGCCAGCCAAGCAGCAGCGCGCCATGGACATGAGACCAGACAGGGCCGGCGAACGTTCCGCGCGCCATCGGCAGCGAGTAGGTCAGGAAGAAGCCGATGAAGGCCACCGCGAGCGCGGCCCACGCGGCCCAGCGGTAGAAACCGGTCGCGCGGTCGGCCCGCCAGCCGGGTTTGGGGTTCAAAGCCCGAGCACCTGACCCATCGAGTAGCGCCCCGGCTCGCGGCCGATCAGCCAGGCGGCGCCGCGCACGGCGCCGTGCGCGAAGATCATCCGGTCCTCGGCGCTGTGCGACAGCACGAGGCGCTCCTGCGGGCCGGCGAGAATCACGCTGTGCTCGCCCGCGACCGTGCCGCCCCGCAGCGAGGCGAATCCGATTGTGCCGGCCTCCCGCGCGCCCGTGTGGCCGTGGCGGGCCGGGCTCTCGGGCGCGTAGAAGTCGATTCCGCGTCCCTCGGCTGCCGCCTCCCCCAGCATCAGGGCAGTGCCCGAGGGCGCGTCGACTTTCATCCGGTGATGCATCTCGAGCACCTCGACGTCCCACTCGGGGCCTAGTCGCGAGGTGGCCTCGCGCACGAGATGGGCGAGCAGCGTGACGCCAAGCGAGGTATTGCCGGTCTGCAGCACCGGCACCGCGAGCGCGGCGGAATCGATGGCCGCGTGGTTGCGCTCGTCGAGCCCGGTCGTGCCGACGAGGATCGGGATCCCGGCGCCGATCGCCGCATGGAGGTTGGCGTCGAGCGCGGCCGGGGCCGAAAAGTCGACCAGCGCGTCGCTGCGGTCGGCCAGCGCCGCGACGTCGCCGCCCCGGTCGGCCCCGCCGGTGCACTCGTGTCCGGCTTCTCCGATCGCGCGAAGTAGCGCCTGCCCCATGCGTCCTTCGCTGCCGATGATGCCGATGCGGGCCATTGCGCCTCCGTTAGTGCGCGTGCTTCATGCGGCGAATGGACCGCATCCGCAACCTCGTGATCCTCACCGGCGCCGGAGTCAGCGCCGAGAGCGGCCTGAGGACCTTCCGCGCCGACGACGGACTGTGGGAAGACCACCGCGTCGAGGACGTCGCCTCGCCGCAGGGATTCGGCCGCGACCCCGACCTCGTGCAGCGGTTCTACGACGAGCGCCGCCGCAACATTCTCGAAGCCGAGCCCAACGCCGCGCATCGTGCGCTCGGCCGGCTCGACCAGGCGTGGGGCGGCGAGCTGATGATCGTCACCCAGAACATCGACGACCTGCACGAGCGCGGCGGGGCGCGCCGGGTGCTGCACATGCACGGTGAGGGCCTCTCGGCGTGGTGCACCGCCTGCGACGCCCGCCACCGCTGGACGGGCACGCTCCGCGACCGGCCACCGTGCCCGGCCTGCGGCGAGCCGGCGCTCAGGCCCGACATCGTCTGGTTCGGCGAGATGCCGTACAGGATGGACGAAATCTTCTCCGCGCTCGTCCGCGCCGACCTGTTCGTCTCGATCGGCACTTCGGGCGCGGTCTATCCGGCGGCGGGCTTCGTCCAGCAGGCCAACAGCGCGGGCGCGCGCACGCTCGAGCTCAATCTCGAGCGGAGCCAGGGCTCGGCATGGTTCGACGAGACGCGGCTCGGGCCGGCGAGCGAACTGGTGCCGGCCTGGGTCGAGGAGATACTCGAATGAGCGAACACCACGGCAGCTGCCACTGCGGGCGCATCCGCCTCACCCTGCGCGACACGCCGGCCGAGCGCACCGAATGCAACTGCTCGATCTGCCGCCGCACCGCAGGCCTGTGGCACTACTGCGCGCCCGATCTGGTCACCGTCGAAGGCGAAGGCACTCCATACCGCCAGGGCGACTGCGCGCTCGACCTGTGGCACTGCCCCACGTGCGGCTGCACCACCCACTGGACGCCGGTCGATCCCGACTATCCGAAGATGGGGATCAACCTGAGGATGTTCGAGCCTTCGTCGTGGGAGGATCTTCCGGTGCGGTTCGTGGACGGGGCGAGTTATTAGAGGCAGGAGGCAGGAGGCAGGAGGCAGCAGTTTCCCCCCGTTCCTTCCTCCTCCCCATTGCCGCATCGACTGAACCACATCCCCTTGCTGCCTCCTGCCTGCTCCCTCCTGCCTGCTGCCTGCTGCCTGCTGCCTACCGCCCCCCACACGCCTTGCACCCCGGATCCTTCGCCACCGTCAGCGTCCGCATCCCCGGCCTGAGCCCGTCGAGCACATGCAGCTTGCCCCATTGCGGATCGCCGAGCCCGCCGGTCGGCGCGAGGAGCACGCGGATCGCCTGCAGCGCGGCGAAGGTGCCGGTCCAGCCGGACATGGCGCCGAGCATCCCGTCCTCGGCGCAGGTGTCGCAGTCGTCGGCGTCGAACGCGTCGCCGACGTAGCAGCGGTAGCACGGCTGGTCGGGCAGGTGCCCGGCGAAGGCGCCGACCTGGCCCTGGAAGCGGCCGACCGCGGCGGACAGCAGCGGCACGCGCGCGGCGACGCAGGCGTCGGACACCGCGAGCCGGGTGGCGAAATTATCGCAGCCGTCGAGCACGAGGTCGGCTCCTGTGACGATCTCGCCGGCGTTGTCGCGCGACAGGCGGCGCGTGACCGGACGAACCTCGATCCCGGCATCGAACGCGCGCACCCAGGCTTCGGCGCGTTCGGTCTTGTCGCGGCCGATGTCGTCGGCCCGGTAGATCGTCTGGCGCTGCAGGTTGCTCGCGTCGACCGTGTCGTCGTCGACCAATACCAGCGTCCCGACCCCGGCGCCCGCGAGGTACTGCAGCGCCGGCGAGCCGATCCCCCCGACGCCGATGAGGACGACCGTCGAGCGCGCCAGCGCGGCCTGGCCGGCCCCGCCGATCTCGGGCAACACGATGTGGCGGGCGAAGCGGGCGAGGCGGTCGGGCGAAAGGGCCATGCCCGCGCTTACGACATCCCGGCGGGATCGGCGCAAGGGAAATCCTGACCGCGCGCCGCCCTTCCTTACGGGAAACCCCGCAGCCTCCGCATCACGCCACCGCAACGCCGATGATGCATTGAGAGGCTTGGTTAATCCCGCGGCAACCGCAGCCTCCGCGTTCCGCGCGAGATTGGCGGCAAGGGGTTTGGGGCAGGGTCACATAGTGCTTGAGATCACGGGCAATTCGGGGCCTTCGCCACCCGACGCGGCAGCGCGCGCGCCCCGCAAGAACGTCATGCTCGCCGCGACGATCTCGTCCGGCAGTGCCTGCGCCCCGGTCAGGATCCGCAACCTGTCCGAAGTCGGCGCGATGGTCGACGGCGCGACGCTGCCCGGGGCCGGCGCCTCGCTGCTGCTCAGCCGCCTTGCGCTGTCGGTTCCGGCGAAGGTCGTCTGGAGCCGCGACGGGCGGTGCGGGCTCCGTCTCGCCCGACCGATCGTCGTCGACGACTGGATCGCCGGGGCCCAGTCCGTCGCCGGCAGCCTCGCGGCCGGCCAGAGACGCGTGGACGAGCTGCAGTCGGCGATCCGCAGCGGTGCGCCGCTGCCCGCCGAGACGGCCGCGGCCGCGCCGGCCAGCGCGATCCCCGTCGAGCGGCGCATCGCGGCCGAACTGGCCGGGCTCAAGCGGATCCTCGATGAGGTCAACGACGAGCTGACCGACGAACCGGAAATCCTCGCGCGCCACCAGCGGGCGATGCAGAAGTTCGATATCGCCGCGATGATCGTCGCGGAACTGGGCAAGGTGCTGGCGGCCGACGATCGCGAGGCGGCCGTCGCGGCGGTCGAGATGCACGATCTGCGCAGCCGGCTGTCGGGCCGGCCGACGCTGACCTAGCCCGTCCACAACCCGTCCACAGCCTGCCCCCGGTGAGTGCCGGGGTCATGAGAGGGCTTTTCCCGACCGGAGACGAGGACCGCGGCGGTCCGCTCCTTCGGCGAGCGTCAGTTCTCGAGCTGGCGCAGCAGGCTGCGCACGTCGCCGTCCATGTCGGCGTCGCGCTTCCTCAAATCCTCGATCAGCCGCACGGCGTGGATCACCGTCGAGTGGTCGCGTCCGCCGAACTTGCGGCCGATCTCGGGGTAGCTGCGCGGGGTCAGCACCTTGGCGAGATACATCGCCACCTGACGCGGCCGCACCACCGCGCGGGCCCGGCGCTTGCTCGACATCTCGGCGCGGTCGATCCGGTAGAACTGGCACACCGTGCGCTGGATTTCGTCGATCGTGATCCGCCGGCGATTCGCCGACAGGATATCGGTCAGCTGTTCCTCGGCCAGCTGCAGCGAGACTTCCTGCCCGGTGAGCTGGGCATAGGCGATCAGCTTGTTGAGCCCGCCGACCAGCTCGCGGACGTTGCGGTTGATCGTCCGGGCGAGGAATTCGATCACGTCCGCCGGAACGTCGAGCGGCGCGAACCGCGCGAGCTTCGACTGGAGAATCTGCCGGCGCAGTTCGATGTCGGCCGGCTGGATGTCGGCGACGAGGCCCATCGACAGGCGCGAGAGCAGCCGCGGCTCGACCCCGTCGAGTGCCTGCGGCGCGCGATCCGCAGCGAAAACCAGCCGCTTGCCCTCGGCGAGTAGCGCGTCGATCGTGTAGAGCAGCTCTTCCTGCGCGCTGGCCTTGCCGATGATGAACTGGATGTCGTCGACCAGCAGCAGGTCGAATCCGCGCAGCCGCGCCTTGAACTCGATCATCTCGTTCGACTTCAGCGCCGAAACGAACTCGACCATGAAGCGCTCGGCGCTGCAGTAGAAGATCCGCGCGCGCGGGTGCGCCTGGAGGTAGGCGTGGCCGATCGCATGCAGCAGGTGCGACTTGCCCTGCCCGGTGGCGGCCTTGAGATAGAGCGGCGAGAACTGCGGCTTCTCGGCGCTCGCCATGCGCTCGGCCGCGTTCTTGGCGAGCACGTTGGTCGAACCGGTGACGAAAGCCGCGAAAGTCAGCGAGGGATCGAGCCCGACCGACGAGGTGAACCCGTCGTCGCCGATCGATTCCATCGCCAGCGCACCCGCTCCGCCGCCGAGACTGGCGTCGTTGGCCGCGCGATGGCCGAAACCGTCCTCGCCGCGAAAGTCGAGGTCGGCGATCTTGCGCCGGCCGGGATGCACCGCGATGCGGACGTTCTTGACCTCGCTCCGCGCGATCTTCCACGCGAGCGACAGCCGGTCGTGGAACCGGTCCTGCACCCAGTTCGCCGAGAACTCGGTGGGCAGGAACAGGTTGAGCGTGCCGGTTTCCTTGCAGAAGCTGCCCAGCTGGATCGGCCTGATCCACTGGCTGAACAACTGATGCCCGAGATCCTTGCGCAGCCCCTGACTGATATCCGCCCAGTCCGCCGCGAGATCCAGAGCTTCCTGATCTTCCATGTCCCCCTCAACTGCATCGCTCTTGGCCGGTCCCGATCGGCCTGCATGCGGTCCCATGCGAATCATCGAGCCTGTTCCCTTCCCCGAAAGGCCTTCCCGCTGTGTCGCGACGAACTCTCGCCAGGACGCAGAGTCCCGTCCCGCGGTCGTCGCTTGACACGCGGGCGATCCCGATCATCGTCTCGTTGTGTGCCGACCGAAGTGGTTCGCCCCGGTCGAAGGGCCGTTATGAACCCCCTGCCGCGGTCGGCAAGACCGCGACCATAAAAAAAGTGAAATATACGGGCTTGACTCCCCGCGACCCCGCAGCCTTCCGTTCAAGTGCCTGAATCAGCGACAGAATTGCATGACAGTTCGGCGAATCGCGGGAATCCCTGCGCTTTTCGGCGAGGCCCCCGACGACGCTTCGCGGGTGCAAAAAAGGCCGACGGAATTTCCGCCGGCCTCGTTCCAATTTCGTTCCCTGACGATCCCCGTCCGGGGCGAATCAGAGCGCCGCGACTCGCTTGCTGAGTCGGCTCATCTTGCGCGCGACGGTGTTCTTGTGGAGCACGCCGCGGGCGACCCCACGGGCCAGCTCGGGCTGGGCAGCCTTGAGCGCGTCGGCCGCAGCGGTCTTGTCGCCGCCGGCGATCGCCGCCTCGACCTTCTTCACGAAGGAACGGATGCGGCTCATGCGCGCACCGTTGATGTCGGCGCGCTTCTGGTTGCGGCGGATGCGCTTCTTGGCTTGCGGCGTATTGGCCATGTCTGTCCTTACCTCGGGCCGCTTGTCGCGCGGCCGGAATCGTCGTCTGAATCGGTCACGGAAACGGCGGTTGCCCGCCGGAAAGCGGCGCCCTTAGCGGCGAGGGGCCAAATCGTCAAGCAAACCGCGCCTACTTCTGGCAGGCGGGGCAGAACCAGGTGCTGCGTCCGCCCTGCACGATCCGCCGGACTAGGCCGCCGCAGCGGCCGCACGGCTGGCCCTCGCGGTCGTAGACGTCGAAGCGGGTGGCGAAGTAGCCGAGCTCGCCGTCGGGACGCGCGTAGTCGCGCAAGCTCGAGCCGCCGTCGCCGATGGCCTGCTCGAGCACCTCGCGGATCGCCGGCACGAGCCGCGCCAGCGCCGGTCGCGACACCCGCCCGGCGGCCTTGCGCGGATCGATTCGCGCGCGGAACAGCGCCTCGCAGACGTAGATGTTGCCGAGCCCGGCGACGATCCGCTGGTCGAGGAGCAGCAGCTTGACCGCCTGCTTCCGCCCGGCAAACGCCGCGCGCAAGTGTTCGGGAGTGAGGCCCGGCCCGAGCGGTTCGGGCCCCATCGCGGCGAACGCCGGCCAGCTTTCGAGCGCGGCGCTCGGCACGAGGTCGACGAACCCGAAGCGGCGCGGGTCGTGGAGCGCGAAGCGGTGGGCCGACGTTTCGAGCACCAGGTGGTCGTGCTTCGCCTCGTCCGACGGATCGATCCGCCAGCGCCCGCTCATGCCGAGGTGGAACACCAGCGTCGTGTCGCGGTCGGTGTGGACGAGACCGTACTTGGCCCGCCGGCCGAGTCCGGTCACGCGCGCGCCGGTCAGCGCCTGGACCAGCCCTTCGGGGAACGGGAAGCGCATGTCGGGCCGGTTCAGCCTGACGCGTTCGATTCGTGCGCCGTCGAGGTGGCGCGCGAGCCCGCGCACGGTCGTCTCGACTTCGGGCAGCTCGGGCATCGCGATCCGTTAGCGGGCCGCGGGCACTCTGTCATCGCCAAGCGCGACGGTCCTCACTAGAGCCGCGCGGATGTCGTTCGACCGCCGCCAGGCGCAGGCCTTCGCCCTGCTCGGAATCGTCATGGTCCTGTGGGCCGGCAACTCGATCGTGGCCCGCGCGGTGCGCTTCGAGATCGCGCCGTTCACGCTGGCCTTCCTGCGCTGGACCGGGGCGAGCCTCGTCGTCGCGCCGTTCGCGATCCGGCCGCTGATTCGCGACTGGCCGGCGATCGTGAAGGGCTGGAAGCCGCTGCTCGCGCTCGGCCTGCTCGGGATCGGCGCCTTCAACGCGCTGCTCTATTCGGGGCTGCAGTACACCCCGGCGACCAACGCGCTGCTGCTGCAGGCGGCGACGCCGGCAGTGATGATGGCGCTCGACCGCTGGCTGTTCGGCGTGCGCCACGCGCGGCTGCAGGCGATCGGCGTCAGCGCCTCGATGATCGGCGTGCTGGTAATCGTGTTCGAGGGCAATGTTGCCGCCGCGCTGCGGCTCCACTTCGGGCTCGGCGACGCGCTGATCCTGGTCTCGGTGATCGTCTGGTCGTTCTATACCGTGCTGTTGCGCCTCAGGCCCGAGATCTCGCCGACCAGCTTCATCGCGGTCACCTTCTTCATCGGGGTCGCCGTCATGACGCCGCTCGCGGCATGGGAGTGGCACTCTGGTGAGACGATCGCCTGGAGCCCGCGCGTCTACTCCGCCGTCTTCTACGTCGCGCTGCTGCCCTCGCTCCTGTCCTACTTCATCTACAATCACGCGACGCGCATCGTCGGTCCGGCACAGGCCGGGCAGGCGATCACGCTGATGCCGCTGTTCGGCGCGTTCCTTTCGGCCGCGCTGCTCGGCGAGCGGCTCTATGCGTTCCACTTCGCCGGGATGGCGCTCATCCTCGCCGGCATCGCCCTCGGCCTCCTGGCGGGCCGTGGTAAAGAGGTCGCTGGCGCCGCGAAGGAGCCGCCGCTAGAGGGCGGGGCATGAGCGAGCATGTCTCCTTCGGCTACCAGTCGGTCGATCCCGAGGAAAAGACGCGCCGGGTCGGCGCGGTGTTCTCGAATGTCGCGGCCAAGTACGACGTGATGAACGACGCGATGTCGGCCGGCATGCATCGCCTGTGGAAGGACCAGTTCGTCCGCCGGGTGAAGCCGCAGCCGGGCGAGGCGATTCTCGACATGGCCGGCGGCACCGGAGACATCGCCTTCCGCCTCGCCGAGCGCGGGGCGGAAGTGACGGTCGCCGACATCAACCAGGAGATGCTCGACGTCGGCATCGAGCGGGCGATGAAGCGCGGCATCGATACGCTGGTGTGGTCGCGCCAGAATGCCGAGGCCCTCACCTATCCCGACCGCGTGTTCGACGCCTACACCATCGCCTTCGGCATCCGGAACGTCACCCACATCGACAAGGCGCTGGCCGAGGCGTTCCGCGTGCTCAAGTTCGGTGGGCGGTTCTTCTGCCTCGAGTTCTCGACCACCGAGTGGCCCGGGTTCAAGGAAGTCTACGACGCTTATTCGCACAAGCTCGTGCCGCAGATCGGCAAGGCCATCGCGCACGACGCCGACAGCTATCGCTACCTGATCGAATCGATCCGCCGCTTCCCGCCGATGCCCGAGTTCGAGCGGATGATCCGCGACACCGGGTTCGAGCGGACGAGGGTCGAGCCGATTCTCGGCGGGCTCGTCGCGATCCATTCGGGGTGGAAGATCTGACCCGTCCATCGACCCATATCTTCCGCCTGCTCAAGTGGGGGCGCACGCTCGCGCGCCACGGCGCGCTGCGCGGGATCGAGGCCGATCCGAATACGCCGGCGCAGGTTCGCCGCCTCGTGCGCATCGCCCGCTTCGGCACGGTGCAGCCGCGCCTGCCCGACTACGCCTCGGCGTTCCAGGCGATCGGCCCGGCGGCGATCAAGCTCGGGCAGACGCTCGCCACCCGGCCCGACCTCGTCGGCGACGAGGCCGCGCGTAACCTGCTGACGCTGCAGGACAGCCTGCCGCCGGTGCCTTTCGAGGCGATTCGCGCCGAGATGGAGCGCAGCTTCGAACGGCCGATCGGCGAGATCTTCGCCGAGATCGACCCGGTCCCGGTCGGCTCGGCCTCGATCGCCCAGGTTCACAAGGGCGTGACCGCCGACGGGAAAACCGTCGCGATCAAGGTGCTGCGCCCGGGCATCCGCGAGCGCTTCGCGCGCGACATCGACACCTACGAATGGGCCGCGGCGCACCTCGAGGCGCTCGGCGGCGAGGCGCGGCGCCTGCGCCCGCGGCTGACGATCGCCAACTTCAAGCGCTGGACCAACCGCGAGCTCGACTTGCGCCGCGAAGCCGCCTCCGCCTCGGAACTCGCCGAGGCGATGAAGGGCTTCGAAGGCTACTGTGTGCCGTCGATCGACTGGGACCGGACCAACGGCCGGGTCATGACGATCGAGTGGATCGACGGTATCAAGATCAGCGACGTCGACGCGCTCAGGGCGGCCGGCCACGACCTGCCCGAACTCGCGCGGCGGCTCGTGCTCGCGTTCCTCACCCAGGCGATCAGCGCCGGCTTCTTCCACGCCGACATGCACCAGGGGAACCTGTTCGTGCGGCCCGACGGCACGATCGTCGCGATCGACTTCGGGATCATGGGCCGGATCGACCGGCGTGCGCGCCAGTGGCTCGCCGAGATTCTCTACGGCCTGACCACCGGCAACTACCGTCGCGTCGCCGAAATCCACTTCGAGGCGCAATACGTGCCGAGCTACCACTCGGTCGAGGAGTTCGCGACCGCGCTGCGCGCCGTCGGCGAGCCGATGCGCGGCAAGCCGGTCAGCGAGCTTTCGGTCGGGATGATGCTCGACGGTCTGTTCGCAATCACCCGCGACTTCGACATGCAGACCCAGCCGCACCTGCTGCTGCTGCAGAAGACCATGGTCATGGTCGAGGGCATCGCCACCACGCTCCACCCCGAGATCAACATGTGGGACGTTTCGGCGCCCTACGTGCGCAGCTGGATCCGCGACGAGCTCGGACCCGAGGCGGCGCTGGCGGACAAGATCCGCGAGGACGTCGGCACGCTGCTGCGCCTGCCCGACCTGATCCGCCGGATCGAGGACCGCTACCCGCCGCGCGGCGGCGCTCCCGAGCAGCCGCCGCTGCCCGAGATCGAGCTGGTCTGGGAGCGGCGTGAGCGGCCGCGCGACCGCTGGCCCGGCTACCTCGCGGCGGCGATCGCCGGAGGGCTGCTCGCCTGGGGCGCGACCGTGGCGGGCTGGATCGGCTAGCCTGCTAGGCAAAATCTTAACCATCGAAGCGCAAGGATCGCCGCGCGCCCCCTGCGAGGCTGGCGTTACGGGGGCGCCCCAGCTAGGGTCAAACGACTAGGTGACAGGCCGTGGGAGTTGAGCACCGCCACATGGTTGCGCCGCGCATCCTGCTGGTCGTGGGCGGAGGGATCGCCGCCTACAAGGCCTGCGAGCTCGTACGCCTGATCCGCAAGGGCGGCGGCGACGTGACCTGCGTGCTGACCGACGGCGGCTCGCAGTTCGTCACCGCGATGAGCCTCGCCGCACTCTCCGGGAACCAGGTTCACACTTCGCTGTGGGACCTCAAGAACGAGGCCGAGATCGGCCATATCGAGCTCAGCCGCGCCGCCGACCTCGTCGTCGTCTGCCCGGCAACCGCCGACCTGATGGCCAAGATGGCCGCCGGCATCGCCGACGATCTCGGCACGACGATGATCCTCGCCACCGACAAGCCGGTACTGGTGGTGCCGGCGATGAACGTGAAGATGTGGCAGCACGCGGCAACCCAGCGGAACGTCGAGTGGCTCAAGCAGGCGGGCGTCCACGTGATGCAGCCCGACGAGGGCGAAATGGCCTGCGGCGAGTTCGGCCCCGGCCGCTTGCCCGAGCCGGAGATGGTCTGGCTCGAGATCGCCGAGCTGCTCGGGCTCGATCCCGGCGAAGCCGGCGCGCGCGAGATCGCCGAGTACCTCGAGGCGCTCGAGCCCGAGGAAGAGCCGGAAGTCGACGACGGCAAGCAGGGCGGCCTTGCCGGCCTGCTCGCTTCCATCATCCCGCGCAGCACGCCGCGGCGGATCGTCGACGAGGAAGTCAGCTACGAGGACGAGGCGTTCACCGACCTTCCGTCTCCGGAAGAGCCGCTCGAAGCAGGCCCGCCGCTGCCGGAGCCCGAGTTCACCGACGGGCCGGTGCTCGTCGCCAAGGGCAAGGCCAAGGCAGCGCCGCCGACCGACGTCGAGGCGCTCAACCACGAGGTCAACCCGAACCAGACCACGCCCGAGCCGATGGCCGAAGGGATCGTCGCGGCGGTCGACGCGTTCGACCCGCTCGAAGGACAGCCCGATTTCGACACCGAGCCGGCGCACCGGCCGCTCTACGGCAAGCACCTGCTGGTCACCGCCGGGCCGACGCACGAGCCGATCGATCCGGTGCGCTACATCGCCAACCGTTCGTCGGGGAAGCAGGGCTTCGCGATCGCGGCGGCGGCCGCGGCCGCGGGCGCGCGGGTGACGCTCATCGCCGGACCGGTCTCGCTGCAGACGCCGCCCGGTGTCGACCGCATCGACGTCGAGAGCGCCGAGCAGATGGCCGCCGCCGTCAAGAAGGCCCTGCCCGCCGATGCCGCGGTGATGGTCGCGGCGGTATCCGACTGGCGGACCAAGGACTTCGCGGCCGAGAAGATCAAGAAGCGCGGCTCGGCGCCCCCGGCACTGCTGCTCAAGGAGAACCCCGACATTCTCGCGACAACCGCCGGCGGCAAGAACCGCCCGAAGCTGCTGATCGGCTTCGCCGCCGAGACCGAGGACGTGGTCGAGAATGCCCAGCGCAAGCGCAAGTCGAAAGGCGTCGACTGGATCGTCGCCAACGACGTCTCCACGGCGAAGGGGACGATGGGCGGCGACGACAATACCGTCCACCTTGTCCGCGAGGACGGGACCGAGGACTGGGAGCCGATGTCCAAGCAGGCGGTCGCGCGCAAGCTGGTCGACGAGATCGCCAGGGCGCTCAACGGAGAGGTCGAGGCGGAACGCGATGACTGACGCGGTCGCGGTGCGCATCAGGCGCCTCCCGCACGGAGAGGGCCTCGCGCTTCCCGCCTATGCCACGCCCGGCGCGGCCGGAATGGACGTGCTCTCGGCCGAGGACGTCACGCTGGCGCCCGGCGCGCGTCACGCCGTCGCCACCGGGCTCTCGGTGGCGATCCCGGATGGCTACGAGATCCAGGTCCGCCCGCGCTCGGGCCTCGCGCTCAAGCATGGCATCAGCGTGCCCAACACCCCGGGCACGATCGATTCGGACTATCGCGGCGAGCTCAAGGTGATCCTGATCAACCACGGCGCGGAGCCGTTCGCGATCGCCCGCGGCGACCGGATCGCGCAACTGGTGCTGACACCGGTAACCCGGGCGGCTTGGGCCGAAGTGGCCGAGCTCGACGAGACCGCGCGCGGCGCGGGCGGGTTCGGCTCGACCGGGGGGCATGCCCGGCTCGATGCCTGACGTGCCCGTAGCCGGCCCGCGGCGGCGCTGGGCGGCCGAGCTGCTTTACGTCTGGTTCCACAAGCTGCGCCCGGGCGACTGGTTCGGGCCGGACCCTCCGGTCGACGCCATGCTGCGCCGCCGGTTCGGCCGCGAGCTCGCCAGCCTGCGGCGGCGGCCGGCAAGCGAGTTCCTCACCGATCCGCTGACCGCGCTCGCCGCAGTGCTGCTGTTCGACCAGCTGCCGCGCAACCTGTACCGCGGCACGCGGCGCGCGTTCGCGACCGACCCGCTCGCCCGGGCGATCGCCAGGGGCGCCTTCGCGCGCGGCTGGGATGCGCGACTGACCAAGCCGCAGCGGCAGTTCCTCGCGATGCCGCTCATGCACAGCGAGGCTATCGCCGACCAGCTCCGATCGCTCGCGGTCTTCGCCCGGCTCGGACCGCGCCACGGCTGGCCGTTCGCGCGCAGCCATTACCGGATGATCGCCCGCTTCGGCCGCTTCCCGCACCGCAACCCGGTGCTCGGGCGCAGGAGCACGCCGGCCGAGGTGGCCGCGGTCGAGGCCGGCAACCGCTGGTAGCGGTCAGGCGATCCTGACCGCCATCGCCTGCGCCTTCAGCGCCAGCTCCATCGCCAGGAAGCAGTGCGCCTGGCTCATCGCGGTCTCGGTCCGGTTCAGCACGTCGTCGACCAGCTGGCGGCCATAGGGCAGCTCGACGTCGCCCGCCTCGATCCGGTGGACGCCGCGGTGGTCGACGAGGAACAGGTGGCTGCCGCCGGGGCGGCCCCCGATGTCGGCGTATTTGCGGATCTCGATGTAACCGTCCGAGCCGACGATCGTCAGCCGCCCGTCGCCGAACGCCGGCAGGCCCGCAGGGGTGAACCAGTCGACCCGCGCATAGCCGGCGCCGCCGTTGCCGCCCAGCATGAGATCGCCGAAATCCTCGAACGCCGGCCGGTCGCGGTGGTGGAAGTTGCCGACTTGCGCGGCGGTGACCTCGGCCTCGGTCGAGCTCGTGAAATGGAGGAACTGGTCGACCTGGTGCGAGGCGATGTCGACGAGGATGCCGCCATGGCGGGCCTTGTCCCAGAACCACGCCGGACGACCCTCGCCGATCCGGTGCGGGCCGAGCCCGACCGTCTGCACGACGTCGCCGATCGCGCCGGCCGCGACCAGCTCGCTGGCCCTGACGGTGGCGTGGTTGTCGAGCCGCTCGGAGTAGGCGATCGAGTAGATGCGCCCGGTCTCGGCCTGCACCCCGCGAACCTGGTCAAGCTGCTCGAGCGTGGTCATGCCCGGCTTGTCCGACATGTAGTCCTTGCCCGCGCGCATGACGCGGATGCCGAGCGGGGCGCGCTGGTCGGGGATCGCGGCGCTGGCGACCAGCGCGATCTCGCGATCGTCGAGGATCTCGCGCTCGTCGGCGACGCGTCGCGCCCAGGGGAAACGGGCGGCGAACCTGGCGGCGAGTTCGTCCTCCTCGGCGTGAAACTTTGTCAGCGCCGCGCCGCCGCGCATCAGCGCCTCGCACTGGGTGTTGATGTGGTCGTGGTTGAGGCCGATCGCGGCGAACCGGAGCCGCGGCCGTTCCGGCGGCATGACCGGCTGCTGCGCCCGCCCGGCCACCGCCACGCCCGCGCCGAGCGCGACGGCTCCGCCGAGAACGGCGCGCCGCGTCCGGCCGGTCCTCTCCTCGCCCATCGCTTCCCCCGCGCGCGGCTGCCTCCGGCGAGCGTGCTGCGCCAGTCGCGCTGCGTAAACAACCCCCGCCGTGCCGGGCATTTACAATCCGGTCGCCGTGCCTAGTCTGCCGGTGCAGGACCGGCCGCCGCGCAGCGGCCGGCAGCATCGGGGAGAGGGCCGATGAA
>JBIQKN010000104.1:0-2746 GCA_044506565.1 Sphingomonadales bacterium
GACCTCCTCATCTGCCGCACAGAACTCGCCGAGCCCGTGCTCAATGCCGTCGCCGCGCTAGGCTGAACGCCGCAGCGTCGAGCAGGTTCGGCACCCGTCCGAAGCCGCTAGCCTGCGTCCGCCGCTCACGCAGCCGTCAAGATGCGTCCGGACTCGTCGGCCGAGCTCACGGCTCCATAAGCCGGCGCGCGAGCGCGCGGGCCGCTTCGGACACGTCGTCCCAGGTCGTCTCGAACCCGGATTCGTCGCCGTAATAGGGATCGGCGACCGGCTGCCCCTCGCGCCCGGGCACGCAGTCGAGCAGCAGGGCGATCTCGGCCGTAGCATCGGCCGGCGCCCGCGCGAGGATCGCCGCGAGATTATCCTCATCGAGTGCGAAGATGTGCGTGAAGCGCCGGTAGTCCTCAATGGTGATCTGCCGCGCCCGAAGATGGTCGATCGGCACGCCCTTGGCTCGCGCGAGCGCGCGGGCCCGGGGATCGGGCGGTTTCCCCGCGTGCCACGCCGCGGTGCCGGCGGAGTCGACATGAACCGGGAGCTTCGTCCGCTCCGCCTCGTGCCGGAACGCCGCTTCCGCGAGGGGAGAACGGCAGATGTTGCCGAGGCAGACGAACAGGACGGATGCCCGCACGGTCACAGCTTCGGATTGCCCGCGCTCCATCGGACGGTCAGCTCGATCCCGCTGCCGAGCGGCAGCAGGACGGTCTGCAGGTCGGGCCTGGCCCGCACCGCATCGCGATAGGCCCTGACCGCCTCGCGCGCGCCCTCCGGGTAGATCATGTTGTCGGAGACGATCGCCCCTTCCTCGGCGAGCTTCGGATAGACCGCCTCGAAGCACGGCAGATAGAGGGTCTTCCACACGTCGAGCAGTACCAGGCCGAAATCGCCACCGTCCGCCGCCACGACCTCGCGCGCGTCGCCGCAACGAAACTCGACGTGCTCGGCGAGCCCTGCCCGTTCGAGCTGTTCGCGGGCGTATGCCTGCTTGGCCGGGTCGAGGTCGACAGTCACCACCCGTGCGCCGCACACCCTGGCCGCATCGGCGAGGAACAGCGTCGAGTAACCGTAGCTGGTGCCGAGCTCGAGAATCCGCTGCGGCTTCCGGCCGATCGCCAAAGCGCGGAGGAAATTGCCCACCTCGGCGCCCACCGGCAGCAGGAACTCGTCGCGGCGCTCGCCGAACTGTCCGACCGGCAGGTCTCGCGCCAGCGCCAGCTCGGCCTTGTGGCGTGCGTCATACTCGGCGAACACTGCCGCCGCGCGGGGATCTTCGAAATGCATGGCGTTGTCCTGCTCGGTCCCTCAAACGATCCAGGGGCCGGTGATGGCAAGCGTCTTCGTCGGGCGATACATGTTCACGAACAGCCACTTGCCGTCCGGCGAGAAGCACGCGCCCGCCCACTCGGTCCCGGCGCGCGACAGCGCAAGCGGATAGGCCGTGCCGTCTGGCGTGATCCCGCGCAGGTGGTTCTGCACGTTCTCGGTGTACTGGTCCTCGCAGACCACGAGATGACCGTTCGGAGCCACCACCAGGTTGTCGCCGAAGTTGTACTGCTCGATGCTGGTGCTCTCGTAGAACAGCTGCAGCCGGTCGGGCACGCTTCCCTGCGGCCGCAGGCGGAAAATCTGGCCGAGCTTGGCGGCGCCGCCGCTGGTGCAGGCAAAGTAGAGCTCGCCCTCGCCCATCCAGATGCCCTCGCCGCGCGCGAACAGCGTCGCGCCCGCGGCTGCGCCGCGCTTGCGCAGGTCGTCCTCGGGCGCCTCGGGGTTGTCTAGGTCGATCCAGCGCACCGCCTGCCACGCCTGCGGTGCGAAGGCCGTGCCGTTCCAGTTGCGGCTGTCGGGCAGCCCCTCGATCGCCAGCGCCTGCAGCCGCCCGCCTTCGGCGAGCTTCCCCTTCACGTTGGGGATGAAGCGGTAAAGCAGCCCATCCTCGCGGTCCTCGGTCTCGTAGACGATCCCGGTCGCCGGATCGACGCAGGCGGCTTCGTGGTTCATTCGTCCCATCGCCTTGAGCGGCACCGGATCGACCGGCCCGGTGGCTGAGGCCGGGACCTCGAACACGTAGCCGTGCTCCTTGTTGATCCTCCCGTCGGGCTTGCTGACGTTCTCCTCGCAGGTCAGCCACGAGCCCCACGGGGTGATCCCGCCGGCGCAGTTGCGGATCGTGCCCGACAGCGAGCGGAACTGCTTCTCGACCGCCAGCGTCGCGCCGTCGAGCACCAGGGTGGTGGTCCCTCCGGGCAGCGGCACCAGGCTGCGAGCGACCGTGTCGTAAGCCGGACCGCTGGCGCCGCCCGAGTCCTGGTTCGGCATCAGCTCGTGGTTGCGGACCAGCGCCCACTTGCCGCCGCCAAGGTCGAAGCAGCCCATCCCGTCGGCCTGGTCGGGCACCGTGCCGCCGTCGGTCATCGGGTCGCCGAGGCTCGACAGCACGCGATAGGTGAACCCGGACGGCAGGTCGACGAGGCCCTGCGGGTCGGGCAGCAAGGGCCCGTAGCCGGGCGCCCCCGTTGCCGAGGCCACACCCGTGCGCACGCAGCCGCTGGCGGCGAGCGCGGCGAAGGCCGAGCCGGTGGCACCGAGGAACCGGCGGCGATTGGCAAACATCGTTTCCCTCCCAAACGGCCGGCGAATCGCGGCCCTTGGCCCATGCTAGCCGCGAATGACCGCCCGGTGTCAGTCCAAAGCGGTGGAACACGAGCCGGCTTTGTGATCAATTGTCCGACAATTGGGGGGAGAAGCC
>JBIQKN010000104.1:2846-7769 GCA_044506565.1 Sphingomonadales bacterium
TTCAAGGCGCCGGAGGGCGCGCGCTACGGATCGGCGGGCTACGTCCCGGGCATTCCGCGCCTCGGCATCCCGCCGCAATGGCAGGCGGACGCCGGCATCGGCGTCGCGACCCAGGGCGGCTCGCCGGTCAAGCGCCCGCGAACGGCCCTCCCCTCGGGCCTCGCGCTGGCCGCCACCTGGGACCTCGACCGGGCCTATGCCGGTGGAGCGATGATCGGCTCGGAAGCCCGCGCCGACGGGTTCAACGTGCTGCTCGGCGGCAGCGTCAACCTGATCCGCGAGCCGCGCAACGGGCGCAACTTCGAATACGCGGGCGAGGACCCGTGGCTCGCCGGAGCGATCGTCGGCGCCCAGATCGCCGGCGTCCAGTCCAACCGGATCGTCTCGACGGCCAAGCACTACGCGGTCAACGCGCAGGAGACCGACCGCGGCACCGGAAACTCGGTGATCGAGGAAGGTGCGCTGCGCATGGCCGACCTGCTCGCGTTCGAGGTCGCGATCGAGCACGGCAACCCGGGCTCGGTGATGTGCGCCTACAACCGCGTCAACGGGCCCTATTCCTGCGAGCATCCGTTCCTGTTGAGCCAGGTTCTGCGCGAGGAGTGGGCCTGGCCGGGCTACGTGATGTCGGACTGGGGCGCGGTCCACTCGACGGCCCCCTCGGCCAACGCCGGCCTCGACCAGGAATCGGGCTTCGGGCTGCAGCGCGCGGACTGGTTCAACGCCGACAAGCTCAAGGCGGCCCTCGCCGCCGGTGAGATCCCACCTGAGCGGATCGACCTGATGGCCGGGCGCGTGCTCCATGCGATGTTCGAGCACGGCCTCGTCGACGATCCCGTCAGCGAGGGCCAACCGATCGACTTCGCCGCCAACCGCGCGGTCAGCCGCGCTGCGGCGGAAGCCGGGATCGTCCTGCTCAAGAACGACGGCGACATCCTGCCGCTGGCCACGAACGCGACACGGATCGCGGTGATCGGCGGCCATGCCGACAAGGGCGTATTGTCGGGCGGCGGCTCGAGCCAGGTCTATCCCGACGGAGGCAACGCGGTGCCCGGTCTCGAGCCGACGACGTGGCCGGGGCCGGTCGTCTATTACCCGTCCTCACCCCTCGAGGAACTGCGCAAGCGCCTGCCGGGCGCGCGGATCGAGTTTGCCGGCGACGACGACCCGGCGGCTGCCGCACGGCTTGCCGCGGAGTCCGACCTGGCGATCGTGTTCGGCACGCAATGGGCCAGCGAGAGCATCGACGTGAAGATGCAGCTCGACGGCGAGCAGGATGCGCTGATCGAAGCCGTCGCCGCGGCCAACCCGCGCACGATCGTGGTACTCGAGACCGGTGGGCCGGTGCTGATGCCGTGGGCCGCGAAGGTCCCGGCGATCGTCGAGGCGTGGTACCCGGGCCGCGCCGGCGGCGAGGCGATCGCGCGCGTGCTGACGGGCGAGGTCAATCCCTCGGGCCACCTGCCGATCACCTTCCCGAAGTCGCTCGACCAGCTGCCCTTCCCCGACGAGCCGCGCCGCGGCGACGTGGTCTACGATGAAGGCGCCGCGGTCGGATACAAGTGGTTCGACCTCAAGGGCCACGAACCGCTGTTCCCGTTCGGTCATGGGCTGTCCTACACCCGCTTCGCATTCGGCCACCTCGCCGCGACGCGCGACGGTGACGGCCTGGTGGCGATGGTCGAGGTGACCAATACCGGCGACCGTCCGGGCGCCGAAGTCGTGCAGGTCTACGTCGGCGGCCCCGGCTGGGAAGCGCCGCGCCGGCTCGGCGGCTTCGCCAAAGTCGAACTGGCGCCCGGCGAGAGACGGCGCATCGAGATTTCGATCGATCCCCGCCTGCTGGCGACCTGGTTCACGGGGCGCCCGGGGTGGACCCGGCCTGCCGGCGCCTACACCGTCAGCGTCGGGCACAGCTCGCGCGAGCTGGTCGAGACGGTGATGGTCGAGCTGCCGCCGAGCCATCTCGCGCCGGGCTGGAAGCCCGATCGCTGACGCTTCGGGCGGAGTCAGCTGGCCTTGGAGATCGGTTCGTCGTCGCCGGAGGCGGGCGGCGGGGCGAACATCCGGCTGACGTCCGCCGGTGACAGCGCCTTGGCGTAGAGCCAGCCCTGGGCGTCGGCGCAGCCGAGCGCCTCGAGCCGTGCCTGGATTGCGGCGGTCTCGATGCCTTCGGCCGCCATCGGAATGCTGAGTCCCTTGCCGAGCGTAGCGATCGCCTGGACCAGCGCTTCGGCCTGCTGGTCGGATTCGAGCAGTTTGACGAAGCTGTGGTCGATCTTGATCCGGTCGAACGGAAGGGACTTGAGATGGGTCAGCGAGGCGTATCCGGTGCCGAAGTCGTCGATCACGATGCTGACGCCCTGCGCCTGCAGGCTCTGGATGTTCGCCAGCGAGTACTGCCGTTCGCTGATGAGGCAGCTCTCCGGAATCTCGAGCTCGAGCCTGCCGGCCGGGAAATTCGTCAGCGTCAGGATCCGCAGCAGACGTTGCGACAGCAGCGGGTCCTTGAACTGCACCGCCGACATGTTGACGGCGATCTTGAGATGCGCCGGCCACTCCTTCGCCGCCAGCAGGGCCTGCTGCATGACCGACAGCGAGATTTCGCCGATCAGGCCACTGGATTCGGCGACGCCGAGGAAGTCCGCAGGCTCGAGCATGCCATTGGCCGGATGCTGCCAGCGAGCCAGCGCCTCGAAGCCTTTCACCTCGCCGCTGGCGAGCTCGTAGATCGGCTGGAAGTAGGGGACGAACTCGCCGGCCTGGATTCCATGGCGAATTTCGGCCTCGAGCGCGGCCCGCTTGCCGAGTTCGATCTCCATCGCCTCGTCGAACTCGACCCAGCGGTTCTTTCCCGAGGCCTTGGCCTCGTACATCGCGAGGTCGGCCCGCCGCAGCAGCCAGCGCAACTCCCGCGACACGCCCTGCAGCCGGGCGATTCCGATCGACGCGCCGACCGCCACGATCGTGTCTCCATCATGGACCGGGATCGACATCGCCTCGACGAGCTTCTCGGCCAGCAATCGCGGCTGCTTTCCGCGAGCGCGCGAACCCCGCAGCAGCACTGCGAACTCGTCGCCGCCGAGCCGCACGCAGCAGTCCTCGGGCATGCAGCAGCTGCGGATCTTGTCGGCAGTGGACACCAGCACGGCGTCGCCGACCTCGTGCCCGTGCAGGTCGTTGACGGCCTTGAACTGGTCGAGGTCGATCAGCAGCAGCGCGACGTCTTTCTCGCCGCTGACGAGCAGGTCGCCTGCGAAGACGTGCAGGTGGCGCCGATTGTGCAGCCCGGTGACCTCGTCGAAATAGGCGAGGTGGCGGATCTTCAGGTCGGCCGCGCGCTGCTGCGCAAGCGATTCCTTGAGCTGCACCGAACGCCGCCAGGCGAACAGCAGCAGGGCGATGTTCAGCAGGAAGCCCGAAACCAGTTCGGGCGACGGTGGCGCAGAGTGTCCGGAGACGACATAGGGCAGGATCTGCGAGCCGGACACGGCAAACAGGGCCGTCGCGAACAGCGCGACGGTCGCCGTCAGCCAGCGGGAATCACCCGAGTGGCTAGTGTGCGGCAACGCCCCTTGTGTCGACGCGTCCATTGGTGTGCCCCCCAGTCATTCGATCCGGGGTACTCGGTAACGATTGAAATCGAATTAACGTAAACCGCTCTTTCAGAACCGCGGCAGCGGCTGTTCGGCGAACCCCCAGCCGGCCAGCGCCTTGTTCTCGGCCCGCTCGAGCAGCCGCTTGGCGTCGCCGATCCCGAACGGCCGCGCGTTCTTCGCGGTCTTGAGCTCGTCCCACGAGAGCGGCACCGCCACCGGCGCCGCTTCGCGGGCCCGAGCCGAATAGGGCAGCACGGCGGTGCTGCCACGCTGGTTGCGCAGGTAGTCGAGGAAGATCCTTCCCTTCCGCTTGGCCTTGCTCATGTTGGCCGTGAAGCGCTCGGGCTCGGCCATGGCCAGCGCCTCGGCGAAACGCTTGGCGAAATCCTTGTGCGCGTCCCACGAGTGCCCGGTCGACAGCGGCACGACGACATGGACGCCCTTGCCCCCGGTCAGCATCGGAAAGCTCGTCAGTCCGAGGTCAGACAGGCGCTTGCGAATGTCCGTCGCCGCCTTCCTCACGTCGGCGAAGTCCAGCCCTTCGTCGGGGTCGAGATCGAACACCATCCGATCGGGCGCCTCGACATCCTCGACTCGGCTGCCCCAGCCGTGGAACTCGATCGTGCCCATCTGCACGCAGGCGAGTATCCCCGCCGCGTCCTCGACGTAGAGGTAGTCCTCGGCCCCGCCGTCCTTCTCGACGATCGGCACGTGGTGCACGTACGGCCCGAACGAGCCCGAATCGTGCTTCTGGAAGAAGCACTTCTTCGCCCTGCCCTGCGGACAGCGGACGAGGCTGACCGGCCGTCCCGCGGCCCACGGCAGCATCAGCGGCGCGATCGCCGCGTAGTAGTCGGCAAGCTCGCCCTTGGTCTGCCCGCTTTCGGGGAAGATCACCCGGTCGCGGTTCGAGATCTTGATCTCGCTCTCGGGCTCGGGCGCTTCCTGCGGGGTCTCGGGCATGACCTCCTCCGCTCGCTTGTCGCCGCGTAGCGCGACGAAGCTGCCGTGGCGCACGTTGCCATCGGCGGTGAACTCCGAAAAGGCCACTTCGGCGACCAGCTTCGGCGCCAACCAGGTGACGCCGCGGCTTTCCACCCTACCGACCTCGGCCGGGGCCGTCTTGCGCTCGATCCGGGCGAACTTCGCCGCCAGCTCGCGCAGCGTGTCGGTGTTGAACCCCGTGCCGACGTTGCCCTTGTAGACCAGCCTGTCGCCCTCGTGCTGCGCCAGCAGCAGGCTCGAGAACGGCCGACCACGCGCGCTCGACTTCTTCCAGCCGATGATCACGAATTCCTGCCGCAGCGTGCACTTGACCTTGACC
>JBIQKN010000016.1:0-2910 GCA_044506565.1 Sphingomonadales bacterium
GGTGCCGCTTCGCTGCCCGCCAGGAGCGAGAACAGCGGCGCGCTGAGAAACACGCCGAGCACGTTGAGGACCGCCGCCGCCACGACCGAGACCGCGACATTGCCTCCGGCGAGGGAGGTATAGGCGGTCGCCGATTGCACGGTCGAAGGCAGGATACCGAGGAACAGCAGCCCCAGCGCGACCTGCTGCGGGAGCTCGAGCGCCTCGCCTGCCCTCGCCAGCGACCACCCGGCGAAGCCCATCGCCAGGAAGCACCAGAGGACTAGCGGTGCAAGGAAGCGCATATGCACGATCCCGCGCAGCACCTCCGCACGGGGCAGGCGCAGCCCATTGAGCAGGAACAGCAGGAAGATCGCCGCGTTCGAAACGGCCTGCGCCGCCGGGCGGTAGGCGGCGGTGACCGGCAGCACCGACGCGAGCACGATCGCCAGCACCAGCAGGCGAACCAGCGGGTCGATTCCTCCGGCGATGCGCGCGATCGGCATCGCTCTGCCCTGCCCGCCCCCCGGCGCGCTGTCCAGCGGGGCCTAGCGGCCGGCCAGCCGCGATGGCGTCCCCATCGCCCGGGCCTTGCTCAGCAGCACTTCGGCCGATTGCGGCTCGCTGGCCTCGAGCGTGCGAGCCAGCACTGCCGCAATCGTTCCGCTGCCGCGTTGGAGCCGGTGGGCTCGCAGCGCGGCCTCGCGTGCCGAAGCGGGATCGTCCGCCCGTTCGGCGACGGCCAGGTCGGCAAGCAGCTGCGGATCGCTCGCGCCGAGCCGGACGGCATATTCGAGCAGCGTCGCAGCGGCGTCGCGGTCTCCGGCCTCGCCCTGCATCCTCCCGAGAAGGACCGCGGCGCGAGCGTCCCGCGGGTTGCGGACGAGATCGGCGGCAAGCAACTGCCGGGCCGCCGACGGATTACCGAGCTGTCTCAGGGCGACGACGCTCCGCTCGATCAGCGCATAGTCGGTGCGCACCGAGGCCGCCCGGGAATAGAAATCCAGCGCGCTTGCCGGGTCGCCCGCGAGCAGCGCGACGTCGCCCCGCAGTCGAGCGACGTCGGAAGAACCCGGGTAGCGGTTTCCAAGACGGGCGGCGAAGGCCAGCGCTTCGCGGGTACGGCCCTCGGCCATCAGCCGGCGCAACCGCGGCACCGCGGCGCCGGCGCTCTCCAATTTGCCGTCCCGCCAGATCGCCAGGTCTCCGGCGGCTCCGACAGGCAGGACTCCCAGGGCCACGGCACCCCTTGCGACCGCCCGATCGAGGTAACCGGCCGCATCGTCCCTTCGCCCGAGCTGTTCGAGGGCACGGCCGACGAGAGTCAGCAGATACGCAGAGGCGTCGGGCCGTGCCGCCAGCCCCTCGAACCGTTCGACGATCTCGCCGGCCTCTCCGGCCGCGAGCAAAGCGCGGCCGAGCAGCAGCACGGCGCGCGGGTTGTCGGGCTGGCTGCGGGCCAGCGCGTCGAACTGCCGCACGGCAAGCGAGGCATTGCCGGTGCGCAGTTCGAGGATTCCCCTCAGCAATTGCCCGGCCGGCACCGCGTCGTAAGCCCCTTCGGTGCGCCACAGTAGCCGGCGGGCGAGATTGTCCTGTCCAGCGCGCGCGGCGAGCACGGCCTGGAGGAAGTAGGCGCGTGGATGGCGCGGATCGATCGCGACCATGCGTCGTGCAACCTGCAGCATCTCGCGATTCCGGCCGCTCTCGCCGAGCGACGCGGCGTATTCGCCGAGGAGTCCGAGATCGTCGGGCGCGTGCTCGAGCGCGCGCTCGAACCATTCCGCCGCGGCGCCGACACCCTCCGCGTCGCGCAGCAACTGGCCGCGGAATTCGAGCGCGCGCGGATCCGTGGAGTCGATCGCCACGGCTCGCTCAGCGGCCTGCACGGCGAGGTCGTGCTGGCCGTTCGCATAGCGAAACCGGCCGATATCGACCCACAGCCGCGCGCTCGCGGGCGGCCGGGCGAGCGCGAGATCGAACGCCCGCGCAGCAGCCGCAACATCGCCTTCCTGCCATTCGAGCCGCGCCAGTGCATGGAAGCCGCGCTGCGCGCTCTCGGCAGCGAACCGCCCAGGCTCGAGCCATTCGCGCGCGGCCGTGGTGTTCCCCAGCAGCAGTTCGGTCTCGCCCGCAAACGCCGCAACCTGTTCAGGAGGGAGCCCGGCGTCGAGCGCCCGGTCGACGGCCACTTCCGCAGCGATCGCATCGTTCCGACCGAGCGCGGCAGCGGCGTCGGCCAGAGGATCAGCGCCCGGCGCCGCCGCGAGCGGAGGTCCCAGGATCAGGGTCGCTGCGACGACCAGCAACAGGCGCAGGTCAGGCCTGGAGACCATACTGCTTGAGCAGGTCGTACAGCGTCGGCCTGCTGATCCCGAGCATCTTGGCGGTATTCGAGATGTTGCCCTCGCTCCGCGCCAGCGCGTGGCGGATGACCTTGCGGTCGGCCCGTTCGCGCGCGCTCTTGAGGTTGAGCACGTCGGGATCGTCCTCGCCACCCGCCTGCAGGTCGAGGTCGGCCGCGGTCACGAGCTTGCCGTCTGCCATGATCGCCGCCCGCTTCACCCGGTTCTCCAGCTCGCGGACGTTGCCCGGCCAGTTCCATGCGTCGATCGCCGCGAGCGCGTCGGGCGCAAACCCCGTGACCTGCGGGTTCATCTCGCGCGCGAAGCGCTTCAGGAATGCCTTGGCGAGCAGCGTCGCGTCGCCGGGCCGCTCGGCCAGCGAAGGAATCCTGACGACGACTTCGGCCAGGCGATAGAACAGGTCCTCGCGGAAGCGCCCGTCACGGATCATCGCCTCGAGGTCCTGGTGTGTCGCGCAGACGATGCGCGTGTCTACGTCGATCGCCTTGCGCCCGCCGATCCGCTCGATCTGCCGTTCCTGCAGGAAGCGGAGCAGCTTGACCTGCAACGGCAGCGGGATGTCGCC
>JBIQKN010000016.1:3010-29363 GCA_044506565.1 Sphingomonadales bacterium
GACGAATGGAACGGCTTGAACAGCCGGGTGCGAATGAACTCCGGGCTCATCCCGGAGCCGGAATCGACGATCTCGACCACAGCGTGGGCGTCCTCGGCACGCAGGTCGAGAAACACCGGCATGCCCTCGGGGCTTGCCTCGATCGCATTCTGCACGAGGTGGGCCAGTGCCTGCTCGAGCGACTCGCGATAGGCCAGCGCCAGGCAGGGGTCGCGCGAGATGACGACCACCTCGTGCTGCGGGGCGTAGCGCTTGGCGATGTTGGTCAGGATATCTTCGACGGAAACGGGCTGCGGAGCCTCACTGGCCGGCGAGCCATACCGCCCGAGCCGCGCCAGCAGGGCCTGCAGCTTATCCGCGCTGTTGCGCAGCGTCAGCAGCATGTCGGCGCGAAACTCCGGGTTGTCGGCGTGCTTCTCGGCGTTGCGCGAGAGCAGCGCCAACTGGCTCGCGAGGTTCTTGATGTCGTGCATCACGAACGCGATACGCCGGTTGAACTCGTCGAAGCGGAGCGCCTCGCCGAGCGCGTCCTGGCTGGCCTGTTCCGCCAGGTAGCTCGCCAGCTGGCGGCTGACGACGCGCAGCAGGTCGAAGTCCTCCCAGTCGAGGCGACGAGCGACCGGGGGACGCGACAGCACGACCACACCGACCAGGCGCTCATAGTGCAGCAGCGGCACCATCGCCCAGGCCGAGGGCTCATCGCGCAGCCATTCCGGACAGGCCGCGGCGGGAATGCCCTCAACGCGTCCCGATCGCATGTCGTCGAGATCGAGGATGAAGTGGCTGTCCTCGAAGAATCGCTGACCCTGGACGCCCAGGGCTTCGGCGGGAACGTCGACGCCGGGCCACTGCCATCGCGCGTCGAGCCCCAGCCCACCTTCCTCGCGCGGGGTCAGGAGCAGGCCCCCGGGACTGTCGGTGATGTCGGCGGCCGCCTGGACGATCCGCTCGCGCAACGGCGCCGCGGACGCGCCCGCCCGTCCCATCGTTTCGGTGAACCTCAGCCATTCGGCGCGGTAGTCGTAGCGATGCTGGAACAGGTGCTTGGACAGTGTGACCCGGAGCCAGCCGCGCAGCCATCGCGAGTGCCACACCGTCAGCGCGACAGCCGCGGCGAGCGCCACCACGCTCGCCTGGACCAGCCAGTCGAACTTCCCGCCCGCATAAGCCAGGCCCTGGGCGAGCAGGACCATCACGGCCAGGTAGGCGCCGATGATCAGCAGCGAAGCGGAGCGGAACGCGAACGAGCGCGAAGGGTGGAAACGCAGGTTACCGTCGTGCCGCAGGAGGCCGATCGCCAGCAACGCGACGGCGACGAAGATCGCCGCGACGCGCAGCGTGACGAGGTCGAGCGGGAGCTGCTGGCCGAGGTAGGCGACCGTCGACAGGTTCAGGTCGTAGAGCCAGATTGTCGCGAGCGCTGCGGCCGGCCAGCGCAGCGCCTCGCGCGCGGGCGCCCCGGCGCCGGCGTAGAGATTGTGCACCAGGACCAGCGCCCCGACGCAGAACAGCAGGCGGAAGATCGCGGCGAACCCGGTGATCGCCTGTTGCGCCTCCGGCGACCCCGCGTACTGCTGCATGACCGCGAGCAGTGCGAGCTGCATGAGCTCGACGAAGCCGAGCGCCAGCACCACCGGCCGGATCGGCGCAACGCTCTTGTCGCGGTCGTCGTGCGCGAACAGGCGGTAGAGCGTCCACAGCCACGCCAGATGGCTCAGGCTGAGCAGGACCGCGGTGGCGGCCGCCGATACCCCGAGCGTGACAAAGGCGATCGCCCAGCACGCCGTCAGCGCAAGCGCGCCCGCCTCGGCGGACGCCGCCGGGCCACGTTCGCCCCGCCTCGCCAACGACCACCCCGAGAGAGCCAGCGCGAAGGCCGCGCACAACAGGTAGCCGAGCTGAACCGTGAACGATCCGAGCGCCCCGATCATCGCGCTCCCTCCGGCCAGAGGATGACCCTCAGCGTCTGCAGCAGGATCAGCAGGTCGAGGAAGGGCGTGTAGTTCTTGGCGTAGTAGAGATCGTACTCCAGCTTGCGCCGCGCATCCTCGGTCGAGGCACCGTAGGGGTAGTTGATCTGAGCCCAGCCGGTAATGCCCGGCTTGACCATGTGACGCTCGGCATAGAACGGCAGCTTCTCCTCGAGGTCCTCGACGAAGGCGGGCACCTCGGGACGGGGGCCGACGAAGCTCATCTCGCCCTTGAGCACCGTCCAGACCTGCGGAAGCTCGTCGATCCGCAGCTTGCGGATGATCCGCCCTACTCGCGTCACGCGGGGATCGTCCCGCTCCGCCCACTTCGCGCCGCCCGCTTCGGCGTCGACGCGCATCGACCGCAGCTTGAGCAGCGTGAACGGCTGGCCGTAAAGGCCGACTCGCTGCTGGCGGAAGAACGCCGGGCCCCGGCTGTCGAGCTTAACGAGAAGCGCGAACAGCGCGATGATCGGAAAGCTCAGCGCCAGCAGGAGGCCGCTCGCGGCGATGTCGAACAATCGCTTGGCGACGCTGGAAAGCGCGCGGCCCGACGAGAACCCGTCGGAGAAGATCAGCCAGCTCGGGTTGAGCGTGTCGAGATCGACCCGGCCGGTCTCGCGTTCCATGAAGCTCGAGAAATCGTTGACGTGAACCCCCGCCGTCTTGACGCGCAGCAGGTCCTTCAGCGGCAGGGCATTGCGGCGCTCCTCGAGCGCGAGAACGACTTCGCTGGCGCCGAGATTGGCGACGAAGCGCGAGAGGTCGTGGATCGCCGACCGCGGAATAGCCTCCTCGACGACCAGCGTGCTCTCGTTCATGCCGATGTAGCCGACGATAACGAAACCGCTGCCGGGCTTCTCGCTGAGCTCCTTCAGCCGCAGCGCACGGGGGCCGGCGCCCAGTACCAGCACGCGCCTGCGGAACGCGCTGGCGCCGAGAATCCCGCCGACGATCATGCGGTTGGCCACCAGCAGCAGGATCGCGAGCCCCATCGCGTAAAGCAGAGTCGAGCGCCAGAAGGTGCTTCCCGGGAGAACGAAATCGAGGAAGGCCAGCGCGATGATCGCGAGACTCACGGCGACGAGAAGCCGGGCGCCGGCGAAGCGCAGCGAGCGCAGCGCCTCGTTGCCGTAGACCCCGACCGCGATCATCGCCGCGAGCACGACGGCGGTGAAACCACCCAGCGGCGCCAGACGCACTTCGAGCGGCTCCGGATCCATGCCGACCTGCGCCGCCCGAAGCGACCAGGCGAGGTCGCCGGCCACGAGCAGCAGGACGCAGTCGATCAGGCCGAGCAGCAGGACCGCGTGCGGGACGTAGTGCTTGAAGAGACGAACCATGGCTCCAACCGGCCGCATCCGCCGCAATGGCTGGACGCAGCGTGGTTAGCGCCGAGAAATGAAATGTCGGTAAACTTTACAGTCCACCTCGAATAAGGTGCGGACTCAATTGGTTACCGCGTCTGCCGCGTCCTGCACCGCCTCGCCGGCCTGGCTCGCAGCCGTACCGACCTCATCGGCCGCATCGGCGATCGCGTTGTCCTTGGCCACTTCGGAGCTGCTCATGCCCGAAAGATAGAATACGGCCACCGCCGCGAGGATCACGACAAGGACCACGATCAGCCATGTGGCTCCGCCCGATGTCGGGCGGTCGCTGACGACCGTGGTGTGGGTATGGGTTTCGCCCGAGGGTGTCTCGACCTGGGTAACGCGCTCTTCGACCATCGCGACCTCTCCATCTTTTCCAATGGTCGCTCAAACGGCACATCGATGGCGTGGTTCCGAAGGGAAGGAGCGAGGTCCCGTCAGCCGCGTGGACCACCCATCGCGTGGCGCGTGTCATCGAGCGCCAGATCGATCAGCGCCCGCATCGAGCGCTCCGCCGCCTCCGCATCGCCTGCTGCGATCGCATCGGCGACGCGGGCGTGATCGGGCACCGGATCCCGCGGCAGCGCGCGCGCCCTCTGTTTGAACTGCGTGGTCCAGCTGACCGCGGCACCGATGCTGGCGGCCAGCGTGATCAGGGCGTCGTTGTGGGTGGCCTGCAGCACTGCATCGTGGAACGCACGGTCGGCGGATCTGCCGGCTTCGGTCGCCAGCGTGTGGCGGCGCATGTCCGCGAGCGCGCTGCGCATCTGCCTGATGTCTTCCTTGTCGCGCCGTTCCGCAGCGAGGCGCGCCGCCGCCGGTTCGACGATCACGCGCAGCTCGAACAGGTTGCGTACGAAGCCCGGGTCGGGTTCGCCCGAGAAGGCCCACGCCAGCACGTCGGGGTCGAGCAGGTTCCAGCGCTTGCGCGGCAAGACCCGGGTCCCCGCCTTGGTCCGACTTTCGACGAGCCCCTTGCCCGTCAGCTCGCGAACCGCCTCGCGGTAGGCCGTTCGCGAAACGTCCAGCGCTTCGGCGTTGGCGACCTCGGGGGTCAGCCTCTCCCCGGGTTTGATCGCACCGCTGACTATCGCCGAGCCGAGATAGTGCGCGATCGCGCCGCGCAGCCGGCGCCCCGTGCTCCGCTCGCCGCGACGCCAGGTCTCCTCGTGCTCGATCGGTTCTTCCGTGCTCAACGGCATTGGTCTCCGGAGCTGGCGCGCGGGCGCTCGACTGCAAAACCGGCAGATCGCCGTTTGCCTTGCATATTATGTCGGACTAATTCCGCAAAGCCCGAAGCTGCTGCTTCTCGAAAGGTCCGGATGCCAGGTCTCCTCCAACACCCCGCTTACGGCAGTTCTCGCACCCGGGGGTGGCCGCTTTGAGCCCGCTACCGATCCGCCTCGCGATCGTTGGCCTCGGCAAGATTGCACGCGACCAGCACCTGCCCGCGCTGCGAGCCAACCCCGCGTTCGAGGTCGCCGCGACCGTATGCCCCTACGGCGCAACCGCGGACGGAATCCCGGGATTCGTCACGCTTGGCGACTGTCTTGCCGCGGGTGTTGCGCTCGATGCCGTGTCCATCTGCACGCCGCCCCAGGTGCGGCACCGGCTGGCGTTGGAGGCGCTCGACAGCGGACTCCACGTCCTGCTCGAGAAGCCGCCGGCTGCGACCGTGGCGGAGGCGGTTTCGCTGGCCGATCGGGCAGCGCAGGCCGGGTTGTCGATCTTCGCCGCCTGGCACTCGCGCTTCGCGCCCGGCGTCGAACCGGCGCGAGAGTGGTTGGCCGGACGACGGATTCTCCGCGCGGGGATCACTTGGCGCGAGGACGTTCGCGTCTGGCATCCGGGCCAGGCGTGGATCTGGCAGGCAGGTGGGTTCGGGGTGTTCGATCCGGGAATAAACGCGCTTTCGATTGCGACCGAAATCCTGCCGGGCCCGATCGAGCTGTCCGATGCCGAACTCGAGTTCCCCGCCAATTGCGAGGCTCCCATCGCCGCACGGCTGTCACTGAGCGCCGCAGGCGCCCCGATCGCCGTCGACCTCGATTTCCGCCAGACCGGGCCGCAGACCTGGGACATCGAAGTCGAGACCGACTCCGGCACTCTGCTTCTCTCGCGTGGTGGCGCAGTACTGACGCTGCCTGACGGCACACGCGAGGCCCCAGATGCCGAGTATCCCGCGCTCTACGCCCGGTTCGCCGAGCTGATCCGCGCCGAGTCGAGCGAGATGGACACCACCCCTCTCGAACTCGTCGCCGATGCCCTCACGCGCGGGCGGACGATCCGCACCGATCCGTTTCACGACTGAACGGCGCGGCGGTCGCGGCTATTCCTCGATCGCTATCATCGCCACGGCTTTCGACGGCAGCTGCAGCGTCACCGCGCCGCCCGCCACACGCCCCGAGATCGATTGCGGCACGACGGTCTCCGGCGCCTCGAACGTGTTGATCGCGTTGACCTGCGAAGCCGTCAGCACCGTGCCCGTGGCCGCCCGGGGGCGGACGCCGGGGATCTCGACGCGCATGTCCGCCGGCCTGTCCGGATCGAGATTGACCAGCGCCAGCCAGAGCTTGCCGTCGGTCGCGCGTACCGCAACCGCGTCGACGCGCGGCAACACGACGTCACCCGCGCGGTATTCGCCCGCATCGAACGTCACCGGCACGAGGATGGCGTCCTGGAACGGCAGGTACATCTTGTGCACGTGATAGGTCGGGGTGAGCACCATCTTCGGCCCGTCGGTAAGGATCATGGCCTGCAGCACGTTGACCATCTGCGCGATGTTGGCCTCGCGCACGCGATCGGCGTGGCGCGCGAAGATGTTGAAGTTGAGCGCAGCGATGATCGCGTCGCGCAGTGAGTTCTGCTGCTGCAGGAAGCCTTCCTGCGTGCCCGGCAGCTTGGCCAGCCACACGCCCCACTCGTCGACGGCCAGAGCGACCTTCTTCTCCGGATCGTACTTGTCCATGATCGCGGAGTGAGCGCGAATGTGGTCTTCCATCTTCAGCGTCGCCTGGGTCAGCTCGGCATACTCCTGTTCGCCGAAGTCGACGCTCTCGTACGCCGGCGGCCAGCGGACGACGGTGTACGAGTGGAGCGACAGGCCCTCGATGTCCCAGCTCCAGTCCTTCTCGCTCCACGCCTTCATCACCCCTTCGGTGTAGGTCGTATCGCCGTCGCTCGGGCCGACCGCGACCCGCTGCATCATGTTCGGCGCCGCCTGCTGGTCGGGGTGGAAGCTGCGCACGAACCGTGCGTAACGCCTGAGCAGGTCGGTGTAGTGCTCCGGCCGCATGTTGCCACCGCAGCCCCAGGTCTCGTTGCCGATGCCGAGGTACTTGATCTTCCACGGCTCGCGCCTGCCGTTGGCGGCGCGCTCGCGGCCGGCGGAAGTGCGCTCGTCGGCGGTGATGTAGGCGATCCAGTCTGACGCTTCCTCGATTGTCCCCGAGCCGACGTTGACCGAGACATAGGCATCGGCCCCGATCTGCTCGACGAAGTCGAAGAACTCGTGGGTGCCGAAGGCGTTGTCCTCGATCGCCCCGCCCCAGTTCCAGTTGATGCTCACGCCCCGCTGCGCCCGGTCGCCGATGCCGTCGCGCCAGTGATACTCGTCGGCGAAGCAGCCGCCCGGCCAGCGGACGTTAGGCACGCGGATCTCGCGCAGTGCGGCGACCACGTCGCTGCGGATGCCGCGGACGTTGGGGATCTCCGAGTCCTCGCCGACCCAGACGCCGCCATAGATGCCGGTGCCGAGGTGCTCGGCGAACTGGCCGAAGATGTTGCGGTCGATCTTCGGACCGCTCTCCCCCGCCCGGACGGTCACTGTCGTCGGCTGGTCCGAACCCTGCGCGGCGGCGGGCGCGGCAAACACCGACAGGGCGAGAATCGCCGCCGGCAGGAACCTGTGCTTCATCGTACTCTCCTGTAGATCTCGGGGCAGCGTCAGGCGCTCAGGGCGCGACCGACAGCCGATAGATCATCACGTGGCGGTAGGGCTTGCCGGGATCGACTCGCGCCGAGGCAAATGCCGGCTGGTTCGGGGCGTCGGGAAACTTCTGCGGCTCGAGCGCGATGCCGTCGCCCATCCGGTACATCCGCCCGCTGCGGCCGGCCGACGTGCCGTCGAGGAAGTTGCCGGTGTAGAACTGCACGCCGGGCTCGGTGCTCAGGACCTCGAGCACTCGGCCCGAAACCGGGTCCTCGAGCCGGGCGGCAAGTTGAGGCTCGGCCGTCTGCCCCTTGTCGAGCGCGAAGTTGTGGTCGTAGCCGCGCCCGTAGACGATCTGCTGGTCGCGACCGTCGCGCAGCCCGAGCGCGATGAGCCTCGGTGTACGGAAATCGAACACCGTGCCCGCAACCGGGCGCAGCTCGCCGGTCGGAATCAGCGTCTCGCTCACCGGCGTGTAGGCGCTGGCCGGGATCGTCAGCATCTGTCGCGCGGTACCCTCGGGCGCGCCATCGCCGGCCATGTTGAACAGCGCGTGGTTGGTCATGTTGACCACCGTCGGCTTGTCGGTGCTCGCGTCGAACGCGATCGTCAGGTCGCCGCCGTCGTCGAGCGAATAGGTCACCGTGACCTCGAGCTTGCCGGGGTAGCCCTGATCGCCGTCGGGGCTGGTCAGCGCCATCACCACGCTCGCAACCGGCCCACTGGATACGGAAACGATCCGCCAGTTGCGCTTGTCGAAGCCCTCGGCTCCGCCATGAAGCGAATTGCCGTTGTTGTTCTGCGGGAGCTGGTACGTCGCGCCGTCGAGCGTGAAGCGGCCACCCGCGATCCTGTTGGCAAACCGGCCGATGGTCACGCCGTAGTAGCTCGGCTTGCTCTCGTATTCCTCGGCCGTGTCGAAGCCGAGGGTCACCTCCGCGCGAACGCCGTTGCGGTCGGGCGCGACGAGCGACTGTAGCGTGGCACCGTAGGTGATCACGCGCGCCTCGATGCCGCGCGCATTGCTCAGAGTAACTGCCTCGACCGGGCTCCCGTCAGCGAGGCGCCCGGCCTGCTCACGCACGGCGTCCGCCGCCACGGCGGGCATGGCGACGCCCAAGGCAGCCACCACCAGTGCCGCCTTCATCCCCAAGTTCCGCAAAGCTTTCCTCCCCAGGATTGACGCTGTTAGCGCTAACTTATAGTCCTACAAAAAAAGGGCAAGCGGTGCTCATGGAGGGGATATGGCGCTTTCACCGACCAGTGGGACCGTACCGGCCGGCACCGTTCAGACCCATCGCGGAGCACTCGCGCTGCTCGCGAGCCTGTTCTTCATGTGGGGCTTCATCACGGTCATCAACAACACGCTCCTGCCGCACCTGCGCAGTGTGTTTGACCTCAATTACACGCAGACCACACTGATCGAGTCGACTTGGTTCGTCGGTTACCTGCTCGCATCGGTACCTTCCGCCTTTCTGATCGAGCGAATCGGCTACAAGCGCGCGCTGACTACCGGCCTTGGAATCATGACCCTAGGCTCGCTCGGGATGATCCTTGCGGCGGGCCTGCCCTCCTATTGGGTGACGTTGGCTTCGCTATTCACCGTATCGTGCGGCATCGCGCTGCTGCAGGTGGCCGCGAATCCCTATGTCGCCGTTCTCGGACCGCCTGAAACGTCCGAATCGCGGCTGACGCTCGTCCAAGCCTTCAACACGACGGGGGATGTGCTGGCGATCATCTTCGGCCAGCAGCTGATCCTCGCCCGGACAGTCGGTGGCACCTCGCTGGAGGGGCGAGAGCTGACTTATGCCGAGCGGATGGCCGACGCCCAGGCGACCGAGCTGCCCTACCTGATCGTCGCGATCGTGCTTGCCGGTCTAGCCGTCGCGATCGCCCTGGCAAAACTCCCGGAACTCGGCGCAGCGGCGCGCCGGACGACCGCCGAGGCGCGCAAGGGCCTCTCGCTGTGGAAGCACCGCAACCTCGTCTTCGGGTGCGGTGCCATCGCGCTGTGCGTCTATGCCGAGATCGGCGTGAGCAGCCTGTTCATCAACTTTTCCGCGCAGGAGGAGATCGCCAACATCACCCAGGCGGACGCCGCATCCTATCTCGCGTTCTTCTGGGGCGGCATGATGGTGGGCCGCTTCGCCGGTGCCTGGATCATGCGCTTCATCGCGCCGGAAAAGGTTTTGGCAGCCTTCTCGTTGGGCGGCATCGCCTGTGCCCTGGTCGCCGTGTTCGTCACCGGTCCGCTCGCGATGTACGCGCTGATGGCGATCGGACTGTTTATCTCGATCATGTTTCCGACGATCTTCGCGCTGTCGATCCGCGGTCTGGGCCCGCTGACCGAAGAAGGCTCGGGCCTCCTGATCATGTCGATCGCGGGCGGCGCGCTCGTGTTCATCCAGGGCAGGATCGCCGACGACTATGGGCTCAACTGGGGCTTCCTGCTCACGGCGCTGTGCTGCGCCTACGTGCTGTTTTACGCGCTGTGGGGCGCCAAGCCGACCGGGAAGCAGCTGGAGGTCGAGCTCGAAGCCGGGCCTGGTACGAGCGTATTGTCGGACTGAGCGGAGCGGAGGGTCTGGTGCGGCTGCATTGGCGCAAAATGGTGATGACTGGGGCGCTTGCCGCCTGCACGGCTTGTTCCGGGGCGAACTCGAGCGAGCCCGAGCCGGGCTCCAACCCGATCATTCGCGACAAGTTCACCGCCGATCCCGCGCCGATCGTGGTCGGCGACCGGCTCTACCTGATCACCGGCCACGACGAAGCGCAGCGCGACGAGATGTTCAACATGCGCGAATGGCTGGCCTACTCGACGACCGACATGCGCAACTGGACCGACCATGGCCCGATCATGCGCGTGGCCGACTTCAAGTGGGCCAAGCAGGACGCCTGGGCCTCGCAGATGATCGAGAAGGACGGCCGGTTCTGGTTCTATGCCGCGGTCGAGCATGACGACACTCACCCGGGGAAGGCGATTGCCGTCGCCGTGGCCGACAGCCCGACCGGGCCGTTCGTCGACGCCAAGGGCTCGGCGCTGGTCACCAACGAGATGACGCCTAAGGGCACGCACAGCTGGGAAGACATCGACCCGACGGTGTTCACCGACGACGACGGGACTACCTGGATCGCTTGGGGCAACCGCCAATGCTACATCGCCCGGCTCAAGCCCAACATGATCGAGATCGACGGGCCGATCGTCGAGATCACCCCGCCGCATTTCGAGGAAGGGCCGTGGCTGCACAAGCGCGGCGACCTCTACTACCTGACCTACGCCTCGCTCGACCGCTCGACGCACCGCGACGAGAAGGTGTCCTACTCCACCGCGCCGTCGATCGAGGGTCCGTGGACTTATCGCGGCGAGCTGACCGGCTCGGGCAAGTACAGCTTCACGATCCATCCGGGGATCGTCGAGTACAAGGGCCAGTGGTACCTGTTCCTGCACAATGCCGCGCTGACGATCGGTGAGCTCAACGGCGCGATCGGGCGCCGGGCGGTGACGGTCGAGTATCTCCAGTACAATCCCGACGGCACGATGAAGCCGGTGGTCCAGACCGACGCCGGCGTGACTGCGCCGCCGCCCCAGTGACACGTCCCCAGATTCCGAGGAGGCCCGCCCCGATGCGCAAGTGGAACACCGTTCGCCTGGCTGCCGCAGCGCTCGCCGCCGCCTGCGCCCTCGCCTACCCGGCAATGGCGCAGGACGACGTCATGACGCCCATCGCGACCCCGGCGCAGAGCGACGCCATCGTGCTCGGCACCGGGCCCTTGCCGGGGGCGACGGCGGAGGAATCGTGGCACCGCCAGTACGGAAGCCTGTTCGCGCGCAACGTCACGATAGCGACGCTGACGCCATACCTGGCGGACCCGGCCAAGGCGACGGGCGCCGCGGTGATCGTCACGCCGGGCGGCGGCTTCCGCACGCTGTCGATGGAGAACGAGGGCTCCGATGTCGCCCGCGCGCTGGCCGAGCGGGGCGTGTCGGCCTTCGTGCTCAAGTACCGGCTCAACCAGACGCCTGCGGCAATGCCCGATTTCGAGCGGTCGATGCGCGAGATGTTCACCGCAACTGCCGCCCGTCCGCCGCAACTCTCGGCGCGGTCGGCGGCCGAAAGCCTCGCTCCGCAGCTGGCGGACGCTCGCGCCGCGTTCGCGCTGGTTCGCTCGCGGGCCCGGGAATGGAACGTCGATCCCGACCGCATCGGCATGGTCGGCTTCTCCGCCGGGGCGATGCTTACGATGGTCACCGCGCTGGCCGGGGAGGACGCGAAGCCGGCGTTTCTCGGCAATATCTACGGCCCGCTCGGAGCCACGACGGTGCCCGCCGACGCTCCGCCGCTGTTTATCGCGCTTGCCGCCGACGATCCGTTGTTCCCGAACACCGGCTTCGGGCTGATCGAAAGCTGGCGCGGGGCCGGGCGCCCGGTCGAGTTCCACTACTACGAGCAGGGCGGGCACGGCTTCGGAATGTACCCGAAGGAGACCACCAGCACCGGATGGTTCGACGCCTTCGTGCGCTGGATCGGGATGCACGGGATGCTGGCGCGGGTGAACTGACCGCGCCAGCGCCAAGGCGCGGCTAGCCCCCGCGGCGGTGCGCCGCGAAGAAGCGGAAGATGTCGGGCATGCCGTCGGCGATGATGTTGCCGTGATCGCGGCCGGGCATTTCGATGTACTCGTGTGCCATGCCGAGCTCGTCCATCGCCGCTGCCCAGGTGCGCGTGCCCGCGGCGGGCACGATCGGATCCTGGTCGCCCTGCGTGATTATCACCGGAACGCCTGCCGTCTTCAACGGCGCGAGGATGTCCTTCTGCGTGGGCTGCATCAGGAAGGCCGCGGGCGCGATCGACGCCACCGCTGCCCATTGTTCGGCATGCTTCTGGCCCAGGAACAGGGCACCGGCGCCACCCATCGAATGGCCCATCAGGTAGGTGCGCTTGGGATCGACGTTGAACTCGCTCCGCGCGATCGCGAGGACGTTCATCACGTCCTTCTCCGACAGCTCGGGGAGGTTGGACGGATCGACCGGGCCGCCGCCGATCACGATCACCGGTGAGCCGTACCAGCCCGTGGCGTTGTAGCCCATCGGGCCGACCACGATGTAGCCGTTCTCCTCGGCGAGATCGACCAGCCGGTCGCGGACGATGAAGTTCGAATCGCCGCCGTAACCGTGCAGCGCGACAATCAGCGGCGCAGGGGTGTCGGGCCTGACCTTCGACGACACGAAGACGGTGTAGCCGAGCTCCTCGCCGGTATCCGCAAAGAGATAGGTGCGCTGCTCGACCCTCGGGTCGGGCTCCATGCGCATCGGGAAGCGCGGGGGACCTTCGGCAGCGGGCGCCTCGGCCGGCGCCTGGCTCATGCCGGGCGACGTGAACGCCAGTGTCGCTGCCAGAGCCGCAATTCCGCCCAGCAAGGCCCTGCCCACCGAATGCTTCATGCTCGTTCCTTGCCTTGCCTGGTCGACGAAGGGTCGCGTGTCCTCACCGGTGGATTTTCCGCAGGAGCCGCCGAAGCTCCCCGGTTTCCGCCTCGGTCAGGCCTGCCGTCAGCGCAGTGTCGGCCTTGCGGACAACTTCACGCAGGTGCGCAAGCTCTTTCTCTCCCTGGGGCGTCAGGTAGACGCCGAACGACCGGCGGTCGCCCTCGATCGTGCGCCGCTCGACGCAGCCGCGATCCTCCCAGAAATCCACCGCCAGGCTCGTCGCCGGGCGCGTAAGCGCCAGCGCCGCGGCGAGCTGGGTCTGCTGTAGCCCGGGATTGCGGCCGATCACCTCGAGCATCGAGTAGCGGTGCGGGGTGATGCCGCTGTCGCCGAATTCGCGCGAAAGCAACCCGTGACCGAGGATCCAGACCAGCTTGACGGAGAATCCGGTGAGATCGGTCAACAATCCGAGGTCCACCTCCGCGTTCGCCAGCGTCGGCGCGCGACGCCGGACGCTGGACAGGGGGTCATCGAGTTCCCTCACGCTGCTCATTCACCTTGCATGCCTGCTGCGCCGGGATGACACAAGCCACACCGTTATTGCCATAAACAGTTATTGTCGATAACAGATATCGCCAATAACCAGATTCGGCGTCGGATCGCGCCGTGGGAGACAGGCAATGAGGGGAATTTCCGTGCGTTGTTCGCGTAGTGAGAACCGTCGCAGGCTTCTGGCGGGAGCGGCTGTCGTGGCAGGCGCTTTGTGGGGTGCCATGGGCACTCCCGCTGCGGCGCAGGATTCGCCCGCCGGCACGTCCGCCGAGGAGGACGAGAGCGGGGGCAACACCATTCTCGTGACCGCGCGCCGGCGCGAGGAGTCGCTGCAGGAAACCCCGGTGGCGATCTCGGCCTTCAGCGCCGAGACGCTGGAAAATCGCCAGATCCAGCAGACGCAGGACCTCGAGCGGATCACCCCGAGCCTGCAATTCAAGCCGGCCGGCCAGCTGTCGGGCAACAGCTCCGCTTCGGTGGCGTTCATCCGCGGCGTCGGCCAGCTCGACCCGACCGCGGCGGTCGATCCGGGCGTCGGCGTCTACGTGGACGAGGTCTACGTCGGTCGCGCGGTCGGCAGCACGATCGAGTTCGGCGATATCGCCAGCGTCGAGGTGCTGCGCGGCCCGCAGGGGACCCTGTTCGGCCGCAACACCATCGGCGGCGCGATCCTGGTCCGCACGCGCGAGCCCGAGTTCGGCGAATTCTCCGGCCGGGCGCGCGTTCGGGCTGGCAGCGACGACCTCATCGAAGGCTTCGCCGCGCTCAACCTGCCGCTCGGCGAAACCGCGGCCGCGCGCGTCTCCGCCGGTTTCCGCAAGCGCGACGGTTACGTCATTCGCACGTTCGACGGGCTCGATCTCGGCAATGAAGACGTGCTCACCCTGAACGGCGCATTCCGCTGGGAGCCCTCGTCGCGCTTCGAGCTCCAGCTCCGCGCCGACTACACCAATCGCGACGAGAACGGGGCTCCGTTCACGTTCGCCGGAATCAACGAGACCGCTCCGGTCGCGGCGATCGTCAGCGTCGCGGCCGGGTGCCCGGGCGCGACGATCCCCTTCGCACCGCTGGTGCCGGGCGATCCGCGGTTTGGCGCTCCCTCGGTCCCGATGATCGACGATCCCCGCTGCGCCAACGATTTCCAGGCGCGCGGCGACTTCCGCAACGGCGGCACTGCCGCCGTATTGAGCGAATCCGAGATCTGGGGCGTGTCGGGCACCGCGCGCTACGAGCTCACCGACAGCCTCACGCTCAAGAGCATCACCGCCTACCGCTCGACCGAATCGCGCGGCATCCGCGACGCCGACAACACCCCGTTCGTGATGATCACGACCGACGTCGGCGGCGAGTCGGACCAGTTCAGCCAGGAACTGCAGCTGCAGTACGAGCGCGGCATCGTCAGCGCGATCCTCGGCGGCTACTACTTCGACGAGGACACCTTCGAGCGCGCCACCGTGCCGCTGGCGTTCCCGCCTTCACCGCCGGTGATCGGCTCGATGCTGGCCGGCGGTCCCGGATCGCGCGACCTGCAGTTGTCGAACCTCGAGACCCGCTCGCTTGCCGCGTTCGGCGAAGTCTCGGTGGAAGTCCTCGACGGCCTCGAGCTGTCGGGCGGGCTACGCTACACCGAGGACCGGAAGACGTACCAGGGCACGGTCCTGAACCTGTTCCCGGCGAGCCAGCCCGATCCCAGCCCGTTGCCGACGCTGGCGATCCCCGAAGGCGGCCCGCTGTTCATCTTCAGCCGGCCCTATCGGGACAAGTTCTCGGCTCTCACCGGATCGGCCAGCGTGCGCTACGAATTCACCGACTGGCTCAACGGCTACGCGTCGTACTCGACGAGCTTCAAGTCCGGCGGGTTCAACACGCGCTACAACGCGCCGCCGCCGGGGAACGTGCCGGTGCCGTTCGACGAGGAGACCGTGGAGAGCTTCGAGCTCGGCGCCAAGATGGATTTCGGCGACGCGACGCTCAACCTCGCCGCGTTCCGGGCCAACTACGACGACATCCAGCTGATCTTCCGCCAGGGCGTCGTCCCGCTGCTGTTCAACGCCGGCGAGGCCCGTATCCAGGGCTTCGAGGCGGAGCTCGGATACCATCCGAGGGGTGGCCTCAGCTTCGACGCCGGGATCAGCATCCTCGACGACGACATCCAGTCGATCACCCCGATCCCCGGCGCGACCGCCACTGTCGCGCCCGGAGACGACCTGCCGCTGACGCCGGGGTTCCAGGGCAATTTCTCGATCGGCTACGAGATCCCGCTGTCCGATCGCTTCACGCTGACGCCCCGTTTCGACGGCAGCTATCAGTCCAAGGTCGTGTTCATCACCGGCAGCGTGCCCGAAATCGAAGAGGACGGCTATTTCACCGGCAACGCTTCGATCGAGCTCGGTATCGACGATCGCTGGTCGGTTACCGCCGGGGTGATCAACCTGTTCGACGAGCGCTACCTGATCCAGGGCAACGCCTCGCTGGCGACGCTCGGCTACGCCGAGCGAATCTTTGCCCGGCCGCGGAACTGGTACATCCAGGTTTCAGCCGACTTCTAGGGACCTCGGGGTCGCAACGCCGCGGAGTGGGCCGCGGCCATTACGACCGAGGCGGGGGAGCGCTGCCGCCAGCGAGGCGGCGCTCCCCAACTCGGCTATTTCTTGGCCTGGATCTTGTCGAGCTCGGCCTGGATCTCCGCCAGCTTGGCATCGGTGAGAACGGGCTCGTACTGCTGGATGGCCTTCAACGTAAGGTCACGGCCGGCCGTCTGAAACATGCTGTTCTCCCAGATCGTCGGGATCATCTTCTGAAGGACAGCGGCAGCCTCCGGGTCGTCGATGAGCTTTCCGACGAGGGTCGTCTCGACCGAATAGCGCTCGGTTTCGTTCGCTTCGGCATCCTGTGCCAGGGCCGTGACTGGAGGGGCAATCAGCCCCGCCATCGCAATCGCGGTCAATATCGTGCGCATGGTACTTTCTCCTTCACTGACATTTCAATTCCCGGCCGGGTGCCTGCGCGACCCGCTGCTCGATCGCTCCAAAGATCGCCCGACCGTCCGGCGTCACCGCCTCCATACGGCAGCTGTCGCCGAACCGCATGAACGGCGTGGTCGGCTTGCCGTCGGCGATGATCTCGATCGCCCGCCGCTCGGAAATACAGCTCGAGCCGACTTCGGCGTAATTGGCGTTGGCAACGGTGCCCGAGCCGATGATCGTGCCGGCGACGAGGTCGCGCGTCGCCGCCGCATGGGCCACGAGCTCGTGGAACCCGCAGGCCATTTCGCAACCGTTGGCCCGGCCGAACCGTTCGCCGTTCCACTCGACCGCCAGGTCGAGACACACCCGTCCGTCGCGCCAGGCCTCGCCGAGCGCGTCCGGAGTCACGGCGAAGGGTGCCATCGAGCAGGCCGGCTTGGCCTGGATCCAGCCGAAACCGGTCTTCATCTCGGGCACGGCGAGTGCGCGCAGCGACCAGTCGTTGATCTGCACCACGAGCTTGATGTGATCGAGCGCATCGGCAGCGCTCGTGCCCATCGGCACCTGGTCGACGATCACGCCGAACTCGCCCTCGAAATCGATCCCGTCGGCTTCGTCGCGGAACGGGACCGGCTCGGTCGGGCCGTAGAAGCGGTCGGACAAACCCTGGTACATGAGCGGCTTGTCGTGCGGGATCGGCTCGGTGCCGAAGGCGACCTGCATCAGGTCGGCATGGGCCTGGAATGCGGAACCGTCGAGCCACTGCCAGCTCCGCGGGAGCGGCGCCCGCAGCGCTGCCGGGTCGAGCTTTCCCCCGGCGCCGTTCCCGAGCTCGATCGCAGCGGCGCGAAGGTCCGGCTCGGCAGCCTGCCAGTCGCCGATCGCGGCAAGCAGGTTCGGCCAACCGAGCACGGTTTTCGCCCGCGTGCCGTCGTCCGAGACGACGAGCAGCTCACCGTCGGGTGTGCCGTTGTCTCGGGTGGCCAGCCTCATGTCGCCAGCCCCTCCTCGTAAGTTCCGTCAATGAGAACAAAAACGCTCTCGAGCGCCATCGCAACCGAGAGGTAGTTCGGGAAGTATTCGATCAGCGCCATTGCGCGTCACACCGCGGCCGGCTGGAACAGGCACGGGTCGGGCGCCGGGTGCGGCATCGTCTGCGGCCCGCCGACACCGATGCCCCACTGATCCATCACACGCGGGCCCGGGACATGAACCGTCGGCTGGTGCGTCTCGAAATCGACTTCCTCGAGGTCTGCGGTGTATTCCACCGCGAAGCCGTTCGGCGTGGTGAAGTAGCTGAACGCGTTGTTGCCCGCCGTGTGCCGTCCCGGGCCCCAGCGCAGCTCGGTGCCACGCTGCTTGAGCCGGCTCGCACCGCGCATCATGTCGTCGACCCCGAGCATGTCGTAGGCGACGTGGTTGAGGCACGGCGGCCCCGGCAGGATCGCCAGCCGGTGATGCGCCGAGTTGCAGCGCAGGAAGCCCATGAAATCGCCGAGCCAGTCGGAAACGCGGAAGCCGAGCACCTCGGTGAAGAACCGCACGGCCGCCTGGTGGTCGGGCGAGTGCAGCACGATATGGCTGATCCGCACGGGCAGGCCCTCCCAGCGGTCGAGCGGGCGTTTGTCGAGGCGCTCGACATCGGCGGAAATTTCGAACGGCAGGCCGTCGGGCGAAAAGAAGCGGAAGCCGTACCCGCCCCCGGGCGCGTCGAGATCCCGCGGCGGATGCACGATGCGGCAGCCCGCGCCGGCGACCTGGTCGTGCAGCGCATCGACATCGCCGCGGCTGTCCGCAGCCAGCGCGATCACCTCGACGTGGTTCGCAGTGGCCTTGTGCAGCCGCACGACGTGGTGTTCGTCGTGTCCCTGGGTCTTGAACCAGGCGAGCCCGTCACCAGCCGCCACTTCGACCAGTCCCCAATCCTCGGCATAGAATGCCCGCTCGGCGTCGAAGTCCTCGACCCCGTAGCCGACGTAGCGGATCTCGGTAACGCGGCTCATGTTCTCTCCTCAGATCGGCTGCGCGGTGACGGCGAACATCGCGGCGGTCGCCTTGGCGTTGTCCACGGGCGGCCCCAGCCCGAGCTGGCCACGGCAGATCGCCAGCGATTCCTCGATGATGTACCGGCAGCGCTCGAACCGCCGTTCCCTATAGGCGGAAAACGCGGCCTCCGGAGTGTGGTGGCGCGCGATCTCCTCGGCGAGGACGATCGCATCCTCGACCGCCATGCCGGCGCCCTGGCCGAGATGCGGCGTCGTCGCGTGGACCGCGTCGCCGAGCAACACGATCCGGCCCGCGTGCCACGGGCCTTCGACCAGCAGGGCCTCGAGCGGGCGGTAGACCACCCCGGCGTCGTCGGTGATCAGCTCGGCCAGCGCCGCCAGCGGCGCCGGCACCTTGGCGCGCATCGCGGCAGCGAGGCCGGCTTGCGGATAGCGTGGGTTCCCCGGCTCGGGCGTGGTCAGGTACATGTACATGAGCGTTTCGCTCATCGGCACCAGCCCGGCACCGATCGGCCCGTTGTAGACATGCAGCGAGTCGAGCTCGGCCGGCCGCGGCAGGTTGTAGCGCCAGACCGACTGCCCGGTGAACTCCGGCTCGGGGGATGCCGGAAGGACCTGCTGGCGGGTCTGCGAATGCACGCCGTCGGCTCCGATCACCAGGTCGAAGCGCCCTGCCCCGCCGTCGGAAAACCGGACCGAGACCCCAGTACCGTCGTCCTCCAGCGCTTCCGCCGTGACCCCGAGCCGCACGTCCGCCCCGGCCTCGATCGCCCGGTCGCCGAGCACCTTGTGCAAGGCGGGGCGGCCGATCCCGACGTTCGCCGGGCAGCCCTCGACGAGCCGCGGCGAAGGAACCTTGGCGACTTGCGTGCCGTCCGGCGCGTGCACCGCCACGAAGTCGAACCCGACCGACGAGGACAGGTAGGCGTCGAGCAGGCCGAGCTGCTGCATGGCGCGCAGGACGTTGCCCTGCTGGATGATGCCGACGCCGTAGACCGACCCTTCGGGATCGCGTTCGATCACCGTGACCCGGTGACCATCCGCGCGCAGGGCGATCGCGGCTGTAAGCCCACCGATACCGCCGCCTATGACAAGGATTTCAAGCGCCTTCATCGGGCCTCCCGGGTCAGGCTGTTGCACGCTCCGATGAATCGGTCCAACTCATAGAATCTCTGCACAATCATGAATTGAATCGATGCATGCGGCTCGACACGTTCGATCTCAATCTCCTGGTCGCATTCGAAGCGCTGGTGGAGGAACGCAACGTCACGCGCGCGGCCCGGCGGCTCCATGTGACCCAGTCGGCCATGAGCGCAGCCCTCAAGCGGTTGCGGGATTCGTTCGGGGACCCGATCCTCGCGCAGCACGGCAAGGTCATGGTCCCGACGCCTTACGCCCTCGCCCTCGCCCCCGAAGTGTCGGCTACGCTGAGCGCCCTGCGCCGGCTGACGCGGCCGAACCGCGCCTTCGACCCGGGCACCGCGGCGCGCGTCTTTCGCATCGCCGCTTCCGATTACATCGCCACGGTCCTGCTGGCCCCGCTGGTCGCCGCGCTCGAGCGCGAGGCGCCGATGATACGGCTGGAAGTCGTCCTGCCCGACGAGTCCACACCGGAGCGCCTCGCCAAGGGGGAGTTCGATCTTGTCCTCACTCCCGAGGAGTTTCTCGACCCGGGGCACCCGGCGGACCTGCTGTTCGAGGAGGCGCACGTGGTCGTGGGCTGCGAACGCAATCCGCTGCTGCACGCGCCGATGACCGGCGAGACCTTCGCGAACGCGGGCCACGTCGCGGTGCGGATCGATGGCCGCAACACGTTCATCGAGAACGAGATCAGCCGCCTCGGGTTGAGGCGGCGGATCGAGGTCTACGCGCCGTCGTTCATCCAGGCGCCGTGGCTGCTGCCCGGCACAAGACGGATCGCCCTGATGCACGAAAGGCTGGCCCGGCTGATGGCCCCGGCGCTCGGCCTCCGCATCGCGATGCCTCCGTTCGACGTGCCCGTGATGCGTGAGATGATGCAGTTCCACGCCACGCGACAATCCGACGAGGGTCTCGCCTGGCTGCGCGCGCGGCTGGCCTCCCTGGCGGCGGCGTAGGCCTTCGTCGACCGCCTTCAGACCAAAATGGTGCCCCTGGCCCGACTCGAACGGGCACGCCTCGCGGCAATCGATTTTGAGTCGATCGCGTCTACCATTCCGCCACAGGGGCTCCCGGGGCGGCGGTTCGCTTAGCTGTCGGCGCGCCCGGGGGTCAAGCGCGGCTCACGCCTTGAGCGCTGCGGCGACGATCTTGTGCAGGCGCGAGTGCAGGTGATCGTTGCCGGCAATGACCTGCTCGGCGCAGATCGGATGCGAGCGGCCACGATAATCGGTGACGAAGCCGCCGGCCTCGCGCACGAGCAGGCACCCAGCGGCGGTGTCCCACGGCTGGAGGTCGCTTTCCCAGAACCCGTCGTAACGGCCCGCGGCGACCCATGCGAGGTCGAGCGCGGCGGAGCCGAACCGGCGTATCCCCGCCACCTGCGGCCCGACCGCCGACAGGATCCGCGTCCATTCGCCGAAATCCCCGTGCGCCTGATAGGGAATGCCGGTGGCGATCAGCGCCTCGCCGAGCTGCCGCCGGGCCGAAACGCGCAGCCGGGCGTCTTGCAACCAGGCGCCGCGGCTCTTTTCCGCCCAGAAGCTCTCGTCGGTGACCGGCTGGTAGACGAGCCCGGCGACTACCTCACCCCAGCCCCCTCCCCCCGGCTTGGGTTCCTGGACTGCGATCGAGATGGCGAAATGCGGGATGCCGTGGAGGAAGTTGCTGGTGCCGTCGAGCGGATCGATGATCCAGCGCGGCTTCGCCGGATCGCCCTCGATCGTGCCCCCTTCCTCGAGCACGAAGCCCCAGTCCGGCCGCGCCGCGCGCAGCTCGTCCCACAGTGTCCGTTCCGCTGCCTGGTCGGCCTTCGATACGAAGTCCGACGGTCCCTTGCGGCTCACCTGGAGGTGGGCGACCTCTCCAAAATCGCGCCGCAGGCGGCCGCCGGCCTTGCGTGCGGCGCGCTCCATCACGCGGATCAGCCCGGAAATTGCAGCCAACTTGAAATTCCTCGTCAGTCGAGCGCGATGCGGACCGACTTCGCCGAAACCTTGATCTCTCCCCAACCGGTCGAGAACTCGAACCGTTCCCCGTCGCCGGCGACCGAATAGATGATGCTGTAGTCCAGCGCTTCACCCTCGGCCGGCTTGGCCTTGTCGATCTGCAGGTCGTCGATGTCGGCGAAGCGGACGTAGCCTCCGCGGTAGCAGCCGTCCTCGCCGTCCTGCGGGGGCGTGTGCCGGGGATGGGCCTCGGTCAGGTTGAAATCGAGCTCGAGTGTCAGCGACTCGTCGTCGTAGATGACGCCGGTGAGGAAGCTGCGCTCAAAGTCGATGCCGACGAAGCGGGCGTCGGTAATCATGCTGTCAGGCCCCCACTCGAACGGCCGGCATCACCCGGCCTTGCCAACGTAAGTTCGCTCATAGACATCGACCACGATCCTCGTCCCGCTCTCGATGTGCGGCGGGACCATCACCCGCACGCCGTTCTCGAGCACCGCCGGCTTGTAGCTCGAAGACGCGGTCTGTCCCTTTACCACCGCGTCTGCCTCCACGATGGTCGCCTCGACCTGTTCCGGCAACTGCACGCTGATCGGCTTTTCATCCCACATTTCGAGCATGACTTCCATGCCGTCCTCGAGGAACGCCGCGGCGTCGCCGAGCAGGTCGGCCGGCAACTGGATCTGCTCGTAGGTGTCCTGATCCATGAACACGAGCATGTCGCCGTCTGCGTAAAGATACTGAAAATCCTTGGTGTCCAGCCGCACGCGCTCGACGGTATCCGCGCTGCGGAAGCGAACGTTGGTCTTGCGGCCGTCCTGCAGGTTCTTCATCTCGACCTGCATGTAGGCACCGCCCTTGCCGGGCTGGGTGTGCTGGATCTTGGCGACCTTCCAGATGCCGCCTTCGTACTCGAGGATGTTGCCGGGGCGGATGTCGACGCCACTGATCTTCATGGCCAACGCTTTCGATGCAAATACTGGGAAACGCGCGCCCCTAGCCGGTGGAAGCGTTCATGGCAATGCAAGGGGCTATTGGCTAGAGGGGCGGTATGAAACGGCTCGTTTGCGCCCTGCTGCTGGCGGCAGGACTTTCTTCGCCTGCGCTCGCGCAGGGTGCGATCGGTACGCTCGATCGCGGAACTTTTGCCTGCGAGTTGCCGGGCGACGCCCGCGGGCAGGCCGGAATTCCGCAACCCGAGCGTAGCTTCACCATCGAAAACGCTGCCCGCTATTCCTCGCCCCAGGGAAGCGGAACCTACCTGCGCCGTGGCGACAGGCTGACCTTCACCAGCGGCCCGCGCCAGGGCGAGGTCTACCAGATCGCCTCGGAAAGATTCCTGCGGCTGATCGAAAACGGCCAGCCCGGCCGATTGCGCTGCGTGCGCCAAGGCTGATCCCGCTCGCTGAACGAAAAGGACCGGGCGGCTGGGCCGCCCGGTCCTCTATCCTTGCTACAACTCCGGCCCGATCAGGGGCTGGTCGGAAGGTCGTTGCCGTCGTCGATGAGGACGAGAATGCCCAGAAGAACCGCGACGACCGCAATGAGGGGAACGACCCAACCACCGCGGAGATTCTCGGTCTCTCCAACCGGGGAGCCAACGCGCGCTGCCTCGGCAGCCGCAGCCTGCGCGACGATCGGGGCGCCGACGAGCGACGTCGCAACCAATGCCGCCAGTGTCTTCTTCATGTGCATGACGCTTACCCCCAGAGTGAACTAAAGTTTCCTTTGTCACATCATAATGCAGTGCACAACGGGATTCCACCCTCAATTATGCACGATCCATCGCAGTGGGCGCGCGAATGCCAGGGAACGGCACGGTCGCGCCACTTCTTATACGCCAGGTTCCCTATTTAAGGATCTTGGCGAAAGCCTGGATAGCTTCGGCCTCGTCGGCATTCCAGACGGCGGCGCTCACTGCCAGGAAGTCCGCGCCGGCTTCGATCAGCGGCCTGCAGTTATCCGGCGCGATGCCACCGATCGCCACGCAAGGAATCTCCATCAGGTTCTGCCACCAGGTCAGGAGTTCGGGCTCGGGCCGGTGCTCACTCGCCTTCGTGGAGCTCGGAAAGAACGAGCCGAAAGCGACGTAGTCCGCCCCTGCCTCGCCGGCTTCCATCGCCAGGTGGCGGCTGGCGTGACAGGTAACGCCGATCTGCGCCTCGCGCCCGAGCGTTTCGCGGGCCTCGCGCACGTCGCCGTCCTGCTGGCCGAGATGCACGCCGTCGGCCCCGAGGCGCTTTGTGAGCGCGATGCTGTCGTTGACGATGAACGCGACCTCGCGCGCGCGGCAGATCTCGAGCAGAGGCACCGCGAGTCGCGCCGCCTCGTGCTGGTCGACCTCCTTCACGCGAAATTGGAACGCGGCCACGGGGCCGGCGTCGAGCGCGCGTTCGAGCCGCTGGGGGAAGTCGCCCCCGACGTCGGGCGGCGAGATCAGATAGAGCTGGCAGGAAGGCTCGGACATCGCGCTGCTCCTAGAACGCCGCAGCGCTTCCGCCAAGCAGTGCCGGGAACTTAGTGAAGTATAGACTTGACTATCCGGTGCGAGCCTTTAGTGAAGTTTCTGCTTCACCAATGGAGAGAACAGCGATGCCCGTCATCCACGACAGCTTCACCCTCGACCGCAGCTTCCCGCACAGCCGCGAACGCGTCTTCGCCGCGCTCGCCGATCCGGCACTCAAGGAGCGCTGGTACGCCGACGAGACTATGGAGCCGCAGGGCTCCGAGATGGACTTCCGCGTCGGCGGGATCGAGCGCCAGCGTTACGTGCTGCGCGAAGGCTCGCCCTTCCCCGGCCTCGCGCTCGAGAACGAGGGGCGCTACGAGGACATCGTCGAGGGTGAGCGTGTCGTCGTCAGCACGAGCATGGCGTTCGGCGGGCGGCGCATCTCGACTTCGCTGCTGACCTTCGAACTCAGCGACGAGGACGGCGGCTGCGCGCTACGCTTCACGCACCAGGCGGTGTTCTACGAGGGCGCCGACGGCCCCGAAATGCGTCGCGGCGGATGGGAGACGATGCTCGACGCGCTCGCGCGGTCGCTGGCGTCGTGACCCCTGCACCGCACGCGGTACTCGACGCGCTCGGGGATCCGACACGACGGGCGATGCTGGCGATGCTGGCGCAGGGGCCGGCCACCGTGTCGGCCCTGAGCGAGCCGCTCGGGGTAACCGTGACCGCGGTCGGACAGCACCTGCGAGTGCTGGAGCATGCGCGGCTCGCCGCGTCACAAAAGCGCGGACGCACTCGGTACTGCTCCCTCCGCCCTGACGGCCTGCGCGAGCTCGAACGGTGGGCGCAGCAATGCCGGACAGAGTGGGAAGCGCGGCTCGACCGGCTGGGTGCAGCGCTCGACGAGCTGGATCCGCCGGCGTCGTGACATTGTCCTGCTCCCTTCCCTGACACCTCCCCGTCAGGGAAGGGGACCAAATCGCGCCGACCGGGCCCGAACGCCTGCCGGCAGCGTTGCGAGGGCATGGCGCACGACATCAACCTCGCCGCTTCGGTACGGATCGGTTGTTCGGGGTGGGTCTATAAGCACTGGCGCGGACCGTTCTATCCGCCAGACCTGCCATCGAAACGCTGGTTCGCATTCTACGCGAGCGAGTTCGACACGGTCGAGATCAACAACAGCTTCTACCGGCTCCCCAAGGCCGGAACCTTCGAAGCCTGGCGCGATCAGGCACCCACGGGGTTCTGTTATGCGGTCAAGGCAAACCGCTTCCTGACCCAGGCAAAGAAGCTCAAGGACTGCCGGGCGCCGCTCGCGCGGATGATGGCCCCCGTGCGCAAGCTCGGGCCGGCCCTTGGGCCCATCCTCTATCAGTTACCGCCGAACTTCAGGCTCAATCTCGAGCGGCTCGAAAGCTTCCTCCGCCTGTTGCCCGGCGACGTCACCAGTGTGTTCGAATTCCGCGACAAGTCGTGGTACGTCGACCAAGTCTTCGCACTGCTCGACCGCTATGGGGCGAGCTTTTGCGCTCACGACATGCCCGGCTCGGAAAGCCCGCGCATCGCCGTGGGCCCGATAGCCTACCTCCGCTTTCACGGAGGGGTCAGCAAGTACTGGGGCCGCTATTCGGACAAGACCTTGCTCGAATGGACGGACTGGATCGCCGCGCAGACGCGCCGTGGGCGGTCGGTGTGGGGGTATTTCAACAACGACCCCGAGGCGCACGCGGTTCACGACGCCCAGACGCTGCGAGCCATGGTGCGACAGGCTGTCCGGTAACCGGTTCAGCGGAGCGAAAGTGGCGCGCGTGCGTTGTCGCGACGATGAAACGATCGATCGTGCTCCCGCTCCTCGCCCTCGCCGCCGCCTGCGCCACCGTTCCGGCACCGTTCGCGCCCGACGGGTCGACGGTCGAGATTGGCGACGGCGTCCGCGTCGGCAAGCTCGTCGCGGTGCCTCAAGTCCTTCTCGAGGACAGCCGTTGCCCGATGAACGCGCGCTGCATCTGGGCTGGGCGCGTGGTGCTGTCGACGCGGATCTACGGACCGGGCTTCGACGAAACGGTGCCGCTGGTTCTCGGCGAGCCCCACGCTCTTCCCGGCACCTCGATCACGCTGACTTCGGTGCAGCCGGAGGGGATGGCCGGCGAGGAAATTCCGGTGCCGAACTACCGGTTCGGGTTCGAGGGCGGCGGGTAGGCGCCGACATCGGATTCCGGCGCGAAACCGGCAGTTCGGCGATCGTTAAGCCGTTTGCGTCATCATGCGCCTGTGAGGCTGATCATTCTCCTGACGCTGGCGCTTGCGGGCTGCGCGAGCACGCCGCCATCCGCGACCGACGGCATTGCCCGCGCCGGACTCAACCAGCGCGTCTATGTCGACGGGCCCTACGTGACCCCGCTCGCGGTGGTCGAGGACAGCCGCTGCCCTGCCGGAGTGCATTGCGTCTCGGCCGGACGGACGAAGGTCATGGTCCGGATCGACCTCGGCTCGCGTAGCGAATTTCGGGAGCTGTGCAGCGACACCCCGCTGCAGGTCGCCGACGGCACACTGTCGCTGGTCGAAGTCACGCCCGCCGCCGCGCCCGGGATCGAG
>JBIQKN010000016.1:29463-47671 GCA_044506565.1 Sphingomonadales bacterium
CAGTCCCTCTTTTGCCCTCCGAGGTCAGTCGCGCTGCAACGCGGCCACGCCGGGCAGTTCGCGGCCTTCCATCCACTCCAGGAACGCGCCGCCGGCCGTCGAGACGTAAGTGAAGTCCCCCGCCACGCCGGCGTGATTCAGTGCCGCCACGGTGTCGCCGCCCCCGGCGACCGAGACCAGCGAGCCTTCACGCGTCAGCGCCGCGGCGGTCTGTGCCAGCGCCACCGTGGCTTCATCGAACGGCGGCGTCTCGAAGGCGCCGAGCGGCCCGTTCCATACCAGCGTGCGGCAGGTCTTGAGCGCGTCGGCGAGCGCCTCGACCGCCTGCGGGCCGACGTCGAGGATCATCTCGTCTGAGGCGACCTCGTGGACGTTGCAGGTGCGCAAGGACGGCGGGTTGGCGGCGAACTCCTTCGCCACCACGACGTCGTAGGGCAGGTGCACGGTGCAGCCGGCCTTGTCGGCTGCCTCGAAAATGGCCTCGGCCTTGTCGGCCAGCTCGTGCTCGCACAGCGACTTGCCGACGTCGATCCCGCGCGCGGCGAGGAAGGTGTTGGCCATGCCGCCGCCGATGATCAGGTGGTCGACCCGCGCAACGAGATGCTCGAGCACCGCGAGCTTGGTCGAGACCTTCGCGCCGCCGACCACCGCCGCGACCGGCTTCTCGGGATTGCCGAGCGCCCTGTCGAGCGCCTCGAGCTCGGCCTGCATTGCGCGGCCGGCGTAGGCCGGCAGCAGGTGCGCGAGCCCCTCGGTCGTGGCGTGCGCGCGGTGCGAGGCGGAAAAGGCATCGTTGACGTAGACATCGCCATTGGCCGCGATCGCTTCCGCAAACTGTCGGTCGTTGGCTTCCTCCCCGGGCCAGAAACGCGTGTTCTCGAGCAGGCCGATGTCGCCGGGGCGCAGGATGCCGATGGCCTGGGCCACCACCGGCCCTTCGACCTCGGGGATGAACATCACCTCGCGCCCGAACACATCCTCTATCGCTCCCTGGATCAGGCTCAGCGACATCGTCGAGTGGCGCTGGCCCTTCGGCCGCCCGAAATGCGCGAGCAGCAGCACCTTTGCGCCGGCATCGGCAAGCTCGAGCACGGTCGGGGCGACCGCCCGCGCGCGGGTGAGATCGGTGACGCGCCCGTCGGCCATCGGCAGGTTGAGGTCGACGCGTACCAGCGCAACCTTGCCGCGTACGTCACCGATCTCGTCGAGGGTGCGAAACTTCGCCATCACAGGATCCTCACAGTGTCGCCGACGGCGATCTCGCCGTCCTCTATCACGCGAGCGCAGAAGCCGCCTCGCCAGTCCGGAGTCAGCGCCGCGCGCAGCCCCGAATGAAGATCGTCCATGCGCTCGCACGGGTCGCATTCGCAAGTGATCTCGAGCACCAGGCTGTCGCCGATCCGCACGCGCGTCCCTTCCGCGCGCGGCAAGCGGATGCCCCGCAGCAACAGGTTACGCCGGCAATCCGACCAGTCGAGCACGGCACCGGACTCCGCCAGCGCAGCGGAGACGCACTCTGCCTCGATCAGCGTGACCTGCCGCTTGCGGCTCGCCTTGGTCGCCGCGAGCGCGCCGCGATAATCCCCGTGCACGCCTTCCGCGACCGCGACAGCGACGCGATCGATCGTCTCCATCGGGCCCCTGGGCCGGTCGTGCCGGGCGATCCCCGCGAGATGGCCGGTGGTCATCAGGATAGCTTACCCCTCCCCGTCATCCCGGCGGAACTCAGGTCCGCGTGCCTTCGGGCTCACCGCTTGCGACACGAGGTTCCGGCGTTCGCCGGGATGACGGATGGTCAGAGGAACTTCGCCATCACCCCGGCGGTGTCGATCATCCGGTTCGAGAAGCCCCACTCGTTGTCGTACCACGACACGACCCGCGCGAGCTTGCCTTCGAGCACAGCGGTCTCGAGGCTGTCGACGGTCGAGCTGGCCGGCTGGTGATTGAAGTCGCTGCTGACCAGCGGCTCCTCGGTGTAGTCGAGCACGCCCTTCATCGCCCCCTCGGCCGCGGCCTTGAGCGCAGCGTTGATCTCTTCCTTCGTCGTGTCGCGCGAAGGCGTGAACACGAGGTCGACCAGGCTCACGTTCGGCGTCGGCACGCGCACCGACGAGCCGTCGAGCTTGCCCTTGAGCTCGGGCAGCACGAGGCCGACCGCGCGGGCGGCGCCGGTCGTGGTCGGGATCATGTTCATCGCCCCGGCGCGGGCCCGGCGCAGGTCCTTGTGGATCTGGTCGAGCATGCGCTGGTCGTTGGTGTAGCTGTGGATCGTGGTCATGAAGCCGCGCTCGATACCCACGGTGTCGTGCAGCACCTTGGCGACCGGGGCGAGGCAGTTGGTGGTGCAGCTCGCGTTCGAGACGATCACGTCGTCGGCGGTCAGCGTGTCCTGGTTCACGCCGAACACGATGGTCTTGGAGACACCGGTCGCCGGCGCCGAGATCAGCACCCGCTTGGCCCCGGCGGCGAGGTGCGGCCGGCTGGCCTCGTCCGACTGGAAGAAGCCGGTGCACTCGAGCACGAGGTCGACGCCGAGATCCTTGTGCGGCAGCTTGCCCGGATCGCGTTCCTTGGTCACCGCGATGTCGCGGCCGTTGACCTGGATGCTGTCGCCGTCCGAGGTCACCGTGCCCGGGAAACGGCCATGAGTGCTGTCGTACGCGAACAGCAGCGCGTTGGACTTCGGATCGGCGAGGTCGTTGATCGCCACCAGCTCGAAGTCGTGGTCGGTCCGTTCGAGCAGAGCCCTCGCCACGAGCCGTCCGATGCGCCCGAAGCCGTTGATCGCAACCTTCACCGCCATGGGAAGAACTCCTGCTACTTGCCTAGTTTGTTAAGGATTTGTGGTACGATCGCCTCGGCCGAGAAGCCGAAGTGCTTGAACAGGACCTCGGCCGGCGCCGAGGCGCCGAACCGGTCCAGCCCGATCGTGAGCCCGTCATTGCCGACGAACCGCTCCCAGCCGAGCGTGACGCCGGCTTCGACCGAAACCTTGAGCGTGTCAGCCGGAAGCAGCCCGGCGCGGAAACTCGCGTCCTGCTTCTCGAACAGCTCGACGCACGGCATCGAAACGACGTCGGCACCGATGCCCTGCGCTTCGAGGTCCCGCGCACAATCGAGCGCAACGGCCACCTCGGAACCCGTGGCCACCAGCACGACCTCGCGTGCCGCTTCGGCCGCCTTGATCTGGTAGGCACCCTTGGCGCAGCGGTTCTCGCCGCCCGCGTCGCTGCGCACCGGCGGCAGGTTCTGGCGGCTCAGCGCGAGTACCGACGGCGTACCCGGCGTCGCCAGCGCCAGGGCCCAGCATTCGGCCGTCTCGATCGCGTCGGCCGGGCGGTACACGTTGAGGTTCGGGATCAGCCGCAGGCTCATCACCTGCTCGACCGGCTGGTGGGTCGGCCCGTCCTCGCCGAGGCCGATCGAATCGTGCGTGAGCACGTAGACGACCTGCACGCGCTGAAGCGCCGACAGGCGGATCGCGTTGCGCGCGTAGTCGCTGAAGATCAGGAACGTACCGCCGTAGGGCACGACGCCGCCGTGCAGCGCCATGCCGTTCATGGCCGCGGCCATGCCGAACTCGCGAATACCGTAGTAGAGATAGCGCCCCGAATAATCGTCGCGAGTGAAGGGCTTGGTGGCCGGAGTTTTGGTGTTGTTCGAACCTGTAAGGTCGGCCGAGCCGCCGATCAGCTGCGGCAAGGCCTCGGTCAGAGGTCCGAGCGCCATCTCGGATGCCTTGCGCGAGGCGACCTTGGGCGGCTCCTGCGCCAGCGCGGCGAGATGCGGCTCGAGCGCCGACGCGGCGGCCGCCCCGACCGTCTCGAGCTGCCGCTCGAACGCGCCCTTCTGCGGTGACGCTGCGAGACGGTCCTGCCACGCGCGATTGGCCTCGGCGCCCCTGCTCCCGAGCGAACGCCAGTCGGCGAGGATGTCCTCGGGGACGACGAACGGCTCGGCGGTCCATCCGAGGTACTCGCGTGCCGCGGCGACCTCGTCGGCGCCGAGCGGGTTACCGTGGACCGCGCTGGTGCCCTGCTTGTTCGGCGCCCCCTTGCCGATCACCGTGCGGCAGGCGACCAGCGACGGGCGCGGATCGGCCGCCGCCTCGGCCAGCGCACGGCGCACGTCGGCGACGTCGTGGCCGTCGCATTCGGTCGTATGCCAGCCGGTCGCACGATAGCGCGCCGGAATGTCCTCGCTGGTCGACAGGTCGGTATGCCCGTCGATCGTGACCTTGTTGTCGTCCCACAGCACGATCAGGTTGCCGAGCCCGAGGTGCCCCGCGAGGCCGATCGCCTCGTGGTTGACGCCCTCCATCAAGCAGCCGTCGCCGGCGACGACCCAGGTCCTGTGGTCGACGAGCTCGTTGCCGAACTTCGCGTTGAGGTACCGCTCGGCAATGGCCATGCCGACGGCCATCGCCAGGCCCTGCCCGAGCGGGCCGGTGGTCGCCTCGACCCCGTCGATCAGGAAGTTCTCCGGGTGCCCGGCGCAGGGGCTGCCGAGTTGCCGGAAGTTGCGGATGTCGTCCATCGTCGGCGAGGCGTAGCCGGTCAGGTGGAGCAGCGCGTAGATCAGCATCGAGCCGTGCCCGGCCGACAGCACGAACCGGTCGCGGTCGGGCCACTGCGGATCGGCGGGGTCGAACTTGAGGAACTCGCTCCACAGCACGGTGGCCACATCGGCCATGCCCATCGGCATCCCCGGATGGCCGATGTTGGCCTTCTGGACCGCGTCCATCGACAGGGCGCGGATGGCGTTGGCCATGGGCGCGAGACGGGCGGGATCGAGGCTCATGCGGCAAGGCTCCGGACAGCTTGGAAACGGGGCCACGAGTCGCCCCCGAGTCGGATGCGCCGCTCCTTGAGAAACCCCCGCCTTCGCGTCAAGCGGCGCGGATCGGCCCGCAACCCCGTCGCAGCCAGAGGTTTATTCACAGCTCCGGCAGGCAAGGTTTTGCCTGCAAAGGCACTTTCCCCTAAGTCCGCGAGCATGGCGGGAGATCGCATTGCCCGGGCCCTTGCCCGCATCGAGGCCGCTGCGGAGCGGATCGAGGCCGCGGCAGCCTCGCCCCAGGCGGGCACCGGCGATGCCGAACTCGCTCGCAAGTACCAGACGCTGCGCGAAGAGGCAGGGGTCGCGCTGGCCGAGCTCGATCGCCTGATCGGGGCGCTCGAGCCGTGAGCAACGTCACCCTCACGATCGGCGGAAGGCACTACACGATCGCCTGCGCGGCGGGCGAGGAAGCGCATATCGAGCGGCTGGGCGGCATGATCGACGGCAAGCTGCAGGCCATGCCCAACCTCGCCGGCCAGTCGGAGGCGCGCACGCTGCTGTTCGCCGCCCTGCTCCTCGCCGATGCCCTTCACGAGGCGCGTTCGGGCAAGGCCCCGGCCGCGTCGGAACCCTCGCCGGAGGTGGCCGAGAGCCTCGAGAGGCTGGCGAGCCGGCTAGAAGCCCTCGCGGAGCGCCTCGAGGGCGCAGGCTGATCGGACCTCTTTCCATTCCTGCGCCGACCTCTATGAATGGCGCACGCAGGGGGGAGCCGATCCATGATCGAAGGCATCGTTCTCGTAGCCGCACTTGTCGTCGTCGCCCTCTGGGGCGTGTCGGTCTACAACCGCCTCGTGCGGCTGAGGGCCCTGGTCAACGAGGGCTTCAGCGGCATCACCGTGCAGCTTCGCCGGCGCGCAGACCTGATCCCCAACCTCGTCAGCACGGTGGAAGGCTACGCCGCCCACGAACGCGGGACGCTCGATGAGGTGATCGCCCACCGCGCGGATGCCACCTCGGCCGGAGGGGTCGCCGCCACGGCCGCGGCCGACAACGCCTTTTCCGCCCTGCTCGGCAGGCTCATGGCAGTGGCCGAAGCCTATCCGGACCTAAAGGCAGACGCCAACTTCCGCCAATTGCAGGAAGAACTCAGCGAAATCGAGGACCACCTGCAGAGCGCGCGGCGGTACTACAATGCCACCGTTCGCGACCTGAACACGCGGATCCAGTCCTTCCCCGACCTGATCTTCGCCCGTCCGCTGGGCTTTACCGAAGCCGAATTCTACCAGGACGGCGACGCCTCGATCCAGCAAGCGCCCAAGGTCACGTTCGGCGCCGCGAAAGCCTGACCGATGCCAAGGGGGGGAAGATCGCTCTTGGCGCTGCTCATCGCGGCGCTGACCCTGCTCGTTCCTGGTACCGCGCTGGCCGAGGAACGCATCCTCTCGTGGCACAGCGACATCGAAGTTCGCGCCGACGGCACGCTCGAGGTCGCCGAAACCATCCGCGTCACGGTCGAAGGCTATCAGATCAGCCGCGGGATCTTTCGCGACTTCCCGACGACCTACCAGCGCGACGGACGGCGGGTCCGTGTCGGCTTCGACGTCGAGAGCGTGGAACGCGACGGGCAGCCGGAGCCGTACGCGCTCGAGGGTATCGGCAACGGTGTGCGCGTGCGCATCGGTGATGCCGACGTTTTCCTCCCGTACGACGAGCACACTTACGTCGTTCGGTACTCGACCACCCGCCAGCTCGGCTTCTTCGACGGCTACGACGAGCTTTACTGGAACGTGACCGGCAACGGCTGGGCGTTCCCGATCGACCGAGCGGAAGCCCGCATCCGCCTGCCCGAGCCCGTACGCTTCGGCCCCGAGAGGGCGTTCTACACCGGCCCGCAGGGCTCGACCGCCAGCAATGCTGCGACGGTCTCCGAGCGTCCTGGCGAAATTGTCATCGCCACCACGGTGCCGCTCCAGCCCTACGAGGGGCTGACGGTGGCGGTGCGCTGGCCCAAGGGGATCGTCGCCGAACCACCCAAGCCGTCGGCGGCGCAGCTCGAATTGCAGGACCAGGGGCCACGCGTCGGGTTCGTGGCGGCCCTGCTCGGGCTGCTCGGATACTACTTCGTGGCCTGGAAGAAAGCCGGCAGGGGCCCGCGCCCCGGCACCGTCGTACCGCTGTTCGCGCCGCCCGGAGGCATGTCCGCCGCAGCGGTGCGCTACGTCAAGCGTATGGGCTACGACAACCGCTGCTTCGCCGCCGCGATCGTGGAATGCGGCATTCACGGAGAGATCAAGCTCGTCGAGGGCGAGAAGCCGTTCCTCGGCAGCGCCAAGACCACACTCGACCGCACACAGGGACGCGGCGGACTGCAGCGCGGCGAACAGGCGATGCTCGCCAACCTGTTCGCCGGTGGCAACAGTCTCGAAATGGACAACGCCAACCACGTCCGGTTCGGCGCCGCCTCGAAAGCGCTCGAGGACCACCTCGAGGATTCCTACAAGGGCAAACTGTTCCTCCGGAACCGCGAATGGGCGTGGGTCGGTATCCTGGTGATAATCGCCGCGATGCTGTTCATCGCGGCCGCCGTCGCGTGGTCCGACCTGTACGTGACGCCTTTCGAGCGGGCTGTCCCGACGACGGGACTTGCCTTGATGATCGCGGCCCTCGTCCTTCGCTGGCGCCGCGCCAGGGGCTGGCCGCTGCTCACTCTCGGCGCACTCTGCGTGCTGGGCGGGATAGGACTGCTCTTCGCGTCCTTCGCGTTCCTCGCCAACGCGGTGCCGTTCTCGAGCTGGGGCTGGATGCTCGCGCCCTTGCTTGCGCTGCCGCTGGTGCTCTCGGCATTCGCATGGATGTCCGCGCCCACCCGGGAAGGTCGCGAGGTCATGGACCGCATCGAGGGCTTCGAACACTATCTCTCGATCACCGAGGAAGATCGCCTCGAGGCGCTGCATCCGCCCGAGAAGACCCCGGAACTGTTCGAGCGCTTCCTCCCCTATGCGATTGCGCTCGGAGTGGAGAACCGCTGGGCTGACAAGTTCGCCGCTGTCCTTTCCGCCGCCTCGGCCGATCCGTCGCGGCGGGACGACCATACGTTCGGCTGGTACTCGGGCTCGAGCAACGCCTGGTCGAACCCCAGCCGCTTCGCCGGCGCGGTGGGCGCATCGCTCGCCAGCAGCGTGGCATCGGCCTCGACGGCGCCCGGATCGAGCAGCGGATCGGGCGGCGGCGGCTCGTCGGGCGGCGGCGGGGGGGGTGGCGGCGGCGGCGGCTGGTAGTTGCGGGCAGCCACCGGACACCCTAGATAGGCGGCGGCGGGACTGCTCGGCACGAGCCGTCAGAATATCCCTGAGGCTATAAGCAATCCATGGGAGCTGTCCCTGCCCGGTTCGCGGGTTCGCCCCGAGGGCCGGTGCATATGGCGCCCACCTGACGTTGAGGCGTCAGAGGATTTCCCGGCAACCGACCCATAGTGGTTCCGCCACCTTCCCCCCATCCCCGTGTTGACGCCGCGCAACGCGCACGCATATTGACCGCCATACGGGGGAAACATGACGGACGGGGTGTGGCGCTTCGGCCAGGTTGAGTTCGACCGGGAGCGCGGCAGGCTCACGGTCGACGGGCGGGTCGTGACGCTCGACCGCGCGTGCCGCGTCATTTTCGCGGAGATGGCGGCGAAGACCGGCCACGACGTTCCGAAGGGCCACCTGCTCGAGATCGGCTGGCCGGATCGCGTCGTCGACGAGAACTCGCTCACAAAGGCGATCAGCCGGCTGCGGCAGGCGCTCGGTGTCGCCGGAGCGGCGGTCGAGACCGTTCATGGCTTCGGCTATCGGCTGGCCGTGGAGCCCGAGGGAACCGGGCCCCCGCTGGAAGCTCCTGCGGCTCCGAAATCCCGACGCCCCGCGATACTCGTGGCAGCTGCGGCCGCGATCGCCGTTGCCGCGCTGACGATGGCTACGCTTCCGGGCGAGGCCCAGCCCGAATCCCGGGTCCGCAACGGTGAAGCGCCCGACGCCGTCGGACGCGTGCTGTGGGTCGACGACCATCCGGAGAACAACGTCACCGAGGTCCGCTATCTCGAAGGGCGCAAGATCGCGGTCTACCAGGTCGGTACGACCCAGGAAGCGCTGACCTTGCTGCCGATGTACGAGTACGGCGCCGTCATCTCGGACATGGGGCGCGGCGACCGACCGCTGGCCGGGCTCGACCTGTTGAAGGCCATGCGCGCCCGCGGCGACCGGAGGCCGTTCTTCCTTTATACCGTCCATTCCTCGGACGCGCAGCGCAAGCTCGTCGACGAAGCCGGCGGCCATGCCGTGGCCGAAACGCGCGAGGAGCTTTACGCGGCGATCCTGCCGCTGTTCCCCGACGGCAGTTAGCCGCGGACAACCGCCGGTTTGCTGGCTCGACTTCTGATTGTGCCGGCGGCTAAGGGACCGGCATGACCGATCCAGCCATCGCCGAGCGCAAGCGGCAGCTGCGCACCGAGCTGCGCCGCAAACGGCAGGAGCATGCCGCGACGCTCCCCTCGGAAGTCAGCGCGCTCGTATTCAGCCGGCCGCCGCAGCAGGTCCTGGAGCTTGTCCCGGCCGAGGCGACGATCGGGCTCTACCGATCCGACGAAGGCGAGGCGCCGTCGCGAGGCTACATCCGCTTCTTCTTCGAGCGAGGCCACCCCATCGCGCTTCCGCGCGTGACCACGCTCGACAAGCCGATGGAATTCCGCCGGCACACCGATCCCTACGAGGAAAGCGATCTCGAGGCCGGCGTCTGGGGCCTGCGGCAACCACGCACCGATGCGCCCGTGGTGGTCCCCGAGGTGCTGTTCATGCCGCTGGTCGGCTTCACCGCGAACGGCGACCGGCTCGGCCAGGGCGGCGGCTACTATGACCGCTACCTCGCCGCACATCCCCAGGTCATCGCGATCGGCATGGCCTGGGACGTGCAGGAAGTCGGCGAGCTGCCGACCGAGCTGCACGACATGCGCCTCAGCGCGATCGTCACGCCGACGCGGGTGCTCGGCCCGTTCTGATGCGCGACAAGCCGACGCTGCGAATCCCGTTCGGCATTCTGGCCTTGCTGACCGGCCTCGCGGCCTACGCGCTGACGGTCGCATGGGCCTCGCAGTGGATCGAGCGGTTGCCGGCGCTGGCCCAGGGCGGCGTCTATCTCGTGCTCGGGATCGTCTGGCTGCTGCCGCTTCGCCGATTCCTGATCTGGATGGAGACCGGCCGCTGGGGCTGAGCCACGCTTGCCGCTGCCCGAACTCCCGCTAGCCTGTGCCGCGAAGGGAGGAGCTGAAGCTATGACCGACAAAAGGCCGCCCGCGCAGGCCGAACGCTTGCACGCGCTGGATCTCGTGCGCGCGTCGGCCCTGCTGCTTGGCATCGTCTTCCATGCAGCGCTCCCGTTCATCCCCGATTACGAGGCATGGTTGGTGATGGACGACGTTCGCAGCCGGCCGGTCGCTTGGCTGGCCTTCTGGTTGCACAGCTTCCGGATGCCGACCTTCTTCCTGCTGGCCGGGTTCTTCGGGCACATGATGCTCGGGCGCCGCGGCACCGCATGGTTCGTCAGGGACCGGGCGAGGCGCATCCTCGCCCCGCTGCTGATCTTCTGGCTGCCGGTGATGATCCTGTTCGGCCTGGCCATGGCCTTCGCGGCCGCGATCGGTGCGGTACCGGTGCCCGACGAGCCACCGCCCCTGCCACAGCTCACGATCGAGGGCTGGCCGCTGACGCACCTTTGGTTCCTCTACGTGCTCCTGATCTTCTACGCGGCGACCTTGCTCGGACGCAGCGCCGTCGCCGCGCTCGACCGCAACGGCAGGCTGCGCTCGCTCGTCGATCGCACATTGGGGGCGCTGCTCGGACTTCCGTTCGCCCTGCCCGTTCTGCTGACCGTGCCGGTGACGGCCCTGCTTCTGCGCCACGAAGGCTGGGCCGAGTGGTGGGGGATCCCGACGCCCGACGTGGGGCTCGTCCCCAATGCGGCCGCGTTTGGCAGCTTCGGGCTCGCTTTCGCCCTGGGATGGTTGCTGCATCGGCTCGAAGGCGGCCTCGCGCCGCTGGCGAGACAGTGGGCCCTCCATCTCCCGGTTGCCGCGGCCATCACCGTCGCCTGCCTTGTGCTGACCAGCGGAGCTGAGTTCGCGCCACAGCTCGAAGGCGATCTCAGGGCCGCCTACGCGGGTCTCTACGCCGCAAGCCTCTGGCTGTGGACATTCGGGCTGATCGGCGCCGCGCTGCACTTCATCCGCACCGAAAGCCCGCGGATTCGCTACCTCGCCGATTCCTCGTACTGGCTCTACATCGTTCACCTGCCGCTGATCGTGGCGCTCGAGGCGACCGTCACCAGGTGGCCGCTGCCGGCCGAGATCAAGCTCGTGCTGGTGGTCGCAGCCGGAGTAGCGATCATGCTCGCCACCTACCGCTGGTTCGTGCGTTCGACCTTCATCGGCGCGCTGCTCAACGGACGACGATATCCGCGCAGGGTTTCGGCCGTCTGAGATTCGGGCTGTCGGAAGGTCCCAAGTGGCGCGAGTGACGGGGCTCGAACCCGCGACCTCCGGCGTGACAGGCCGGCGCTCTAACCAACTGAGCTACACCCGCGCAATCGGGCGTTGCACCGCTTGGGAGCCGCGCCCCTAGGGCAGCGTCCCGGGGCTGTCAACCGCCCTTCCCGCACGGCTGTTCGCAGGCTCCTTGCGCGCCCCGAATGACCGGCGCGTTAACCTTATTTTGGCGCCTTGCGGCGCATGGGCCGCGCGCAGCGGCGCTGTCCGCGCAACGGGGGAAGTAGCATGCGTTGGCTCCTGATCCTCACGGCCCTGCTCGCCGCTGGCGCTGCCCGGGCGCAGCCTGTCGCCGTCGAAAGCGCGGTCTACACCGAAACCGTCACCGACGACGGAACCCGCGTGATCGTTCCCGCCGATCGCGTCGTGCGTGGTGATCGGGTCGTGACGATCCTGCGCTGGGACGCGCCGCACGACGGCGCCTTCACTGCCACCAGCCGGGTCCCGGCCGGCCTCATTCCCGAAAGCGCCAGCAATCCGGGCCTCGAAGCGTCCATCAACGGCGGCCGCAGCTGGCGGCGGATCGACCGGTCGGGCCGGATCCCGCGCGAAGCCACGCACCTGCGCTGGCAGATCCGCGGCGGCGAAGGCCGCCTCAGCTACCGCGCGGTGGTCCGCTAGCGTTCGTACTTCCAGTTGCGCCGCTTGCCCTCGGCGAGCCATTCGAGCGCCTGCCCGATCCGCTTCGCGCGCGTCTCCGCGCGCTTGGCGCCCGTGATCCACTCGAGGTACTCGTAGCGGTGCGACGGAGCGAGCCCGTCGAAGAACTGCGCCGCCGCCGGGTTCGCCGCCAGCGCGACCGCGAAATCCTCCGGAACCTCGATAGTCCTTGCTGCCGCACGCGGCGCGGCGGAGTTGCGCTTCTGCGCCGTGCCGGCTTCGTCGATCCGCGCCTGCGCGGCGCGCAGCTTCTCGATCAGCTCGGCGTCCGGCGGGAGGTCGTCGAGCGACGCAATCTTGCCGAACTGGCCCATCCCGTCCTCGTCGCCCTGGCGGCCCTCGCCGTGGATCATGAACGCACAGTGCGCCTTGAACGCCGCCATGCCGGCGATGTTCTTACCCTTGTAGGTGAAATGCGGCATGCCCCACTTGATCGCTTCCGAGGCGTCGGGAACCGCCTTGTGCACCAGTGCGCGCAGATGTTCGAGGATCGGGCGCGCGAACTCCGCGGCCTTGGCGATCTTCTCGTCGATTCGCGGATCGCGCGCCATCGTCCGTCCCTTCAGTCCGCCAGCAGCAGCACCGGGGTATTCATGAGCCGCTTTACTTCCTGCGCGAAAGCCGCCGCATCGTAGCCGTCGACCACGCGGTGGTCGCAGCTGATCGACAGGTTCATCAGCTTGCGCTTGGCGACACGCTCGCCGCCGAGCCCGTCGGGCACAAACATCGGCCGCTCGACGATGCGGTTGGGGGCGAGGATCGCCACCTCCGGCCGGTTGATCACCGGCGTCGAGGCGATCCCGCCGAGCGGGCCGAGCGAGGTCAACGTGAAGGTCGAGCCCGACAGCTCCTCGGACTTCGCCTTGCCCTCGCGGGCGGCCTCGGACAGCCGCAGGATCTCGGCGGCCAGCTGCCACAGGTTCTTCGTCTGCGCGTCGCGGATCACCGGGACCATCAGCCCGGCGTCGGTCATCGTCGCGATGCCCATGTGCACCGCGCCGTGGCGGGTGACGACGTTGGCCTCGTCGTCGTAGCGCGCGTTGAGCATCGGATACTTCGGCAGCGCGCGGCAGACCGCGGTGATCAGCAGCGGCAGGAGGGTGAGCTTGGGCTTCTCTTCCCGGTTGGCGTTGAGATCGGCGCGCAGCTGTTCGAGATCGGTAACGTCGCACTCCTCGACATAGGCGAAGTGCGGGATGTTGCGCTTGGAGGCCGCCATGTTCTCGGCGATCCGGCGCCGCAGGCCGACCACCTTGATTGTCTCGTCGCGGCCGGTTCGGCCGGCCGGCGCATAGCCTCGCGAACCGCCGTAGGAGATGAAGGCGTCGAGGTCGGCGTGGCGCACGCGGCCGCCCTCGGCCGGGCGAACGTCGGCGAGATCGATGCCGAGCTCCTTTGCCCGTGCGCGGACCGCGGGGCTGGCGAGCACCTTGGCGTGGGAGCGCGACGAGGACTCCCCCGCCCCTTCAGGAGCGGGGGTCGGGGGGCGGGGGACGCTCTGTTCGGGTGCGGGGGCTGGAGTTGGGGCTGGGGCTGTGGTCCCCTCTCCCAACCCTCCCCCTTGAAGGGGAGAGGGCTCTGCTGGGCTTGGCTCGTCGACCGCTTCGGCCGCATCCGCGACGTCGCCTGCATCGGGCGTCTCGACTTCGATGCGCTCCTCGACCGCAGAGGGTAGCGGTGTGGCGGCAGGTTCCTCGGCCACGTCCCCCGCGGTCTCCAGAACCACCAGCGGCGAGCCGATCGGTATCACGTCGCCGACTTCGCCCGCGACCTCGAGCACCTTGCCGGCGACCGGGCTCTCCATCTCGACCGTGGCCTTGTCGGTCATCAGGTCGGCAAGGCGGCCGTCCTCCTCGACCGTGTCGCCGGGCTTCACGTGCCAGGCGACGATCTCGGCCTCTGCGATGCCCTCGCCGATGTCGGGGAGCCGAAAGACGAACCTGCCCATCGCTCAGGCCTCCAGCAGCCGGTCGATGCCCTCGCCGACGCGGATCGGTCCGGGGAAATAGGCCCACTCGAGGCTGTGCGGATAGGGCGTGTCGAACCCGGTCACCCGCTCCACAGGCGCCTCGAGGTGATAGAAGCAGCGCTCCTGCACCAGCGCCGCGAGTTCGGCGCCGAAGCCCGAGATCCGCGTAGCCTCGTGCACGACCATGCATTTGCCGGTCTTTTCCACAGACATTTCCACAGCCTCGATGTCGAGCGGCACCAGCGTCCTCAGATCGATGATCTCGGCGTCGACGCCCTTCTCGCGGCACACCGCTTCGGCGACGTGAACCATCGTCCCGTAGGCGAGGATGGTCATCGCCGAACCCTCGCGCACGATCCGAGCCTTGCCGAGCGGGATCGAGTAGTATCCCTCGGGCACCAGCGCGTCGGGGTGCTCCTTCCACGGCCGCGTCGGGCGGTCGTAGTAACCGTCGAACGGGCCGTTGTAGATCCGCTTCGGCTCGAAGAAGATCACCGGGTCGTCGTCCTCGATCGCGGCGATCAGCAGGCCCTTGGCATCGTGCGGCGTGCTCGGCACGACCGTCTTGAGTCCCGCGACGTGAGTGAACAGCGCCTCGGGGCTCTGGCTGTGGGTCTGCCCGCCGAAGATGCCGCCGCCGAACGGGCTGCGCACGGTCATCGGTGCGATAAACTCGCCGGCCGAGCGGTAGCGCAGCCGCGCGGCCTCGCTGACGATCTGGTCGAGCCCCGGATAGATGTAGTCGGCGAACTGGATCTCGGGCACCGGCCGCAGGCCATAGGCGCACATCCCCACCGCGGCGCCGATGATGCCGCATTCGTTGATCGGCGTGTCGAAAACGCGGGTCTTGCCGTGCTTCGCCTGCAGGCCCGCGGTGCAGCGGAACACGCCGCCGAAGTAGCCGATGTCCTCGCCCATCAGCACGACGTCGGGATCGCGCTCGAGCATCGTGTCGAGCGCATCGTTGATCGCCTCGATCATCGTCATCGCCCGCGCGGGCGCGTCGGCCAGCGTGACCGGTTCGTCGTCGGTGCTTGCGCGCACGTTCATTCGGGCCACTTGATGTGCCTCTCGCGGATCGCCTGCTCGCTCTGCTCCTCGAGGTGCCATGGCAGCTCCTCGAAAACGTCCTCGAACATCGTGTGGAACGGATGGTGCAGCCCGTGGCCGAGGATGCCGTTCTTCTCCGCCTCCTTCTGCGCCTCGCGGATTTCCTCGTCGAGCTCGGCGTCCATCTTCGCGTGCCGCTCGTCCGACCATTCGCCGATCGCGATCAGGTGCGCCTTGAGCCGCGCGATCGGGTCGCCGAGCGGCCATTCCCTGCCTTCCTCGGCGCTGCGATAGACGCTCGGGTCGTCCGAGGTCGAATGACCCTCGGCGCGGTAGGTGAAGAACTCGATCAGCGTCGGCCCGGCGTTCGACCGCGCGCGGTCCGCCGCCCAGCGCTCGGCCGCGTAGACCGCCAGCGCATCGTTGCCGTCGACCCTGAGTCCGGCGATGCCGTAGCCGATTGCCCGGGCGGCGAAGGTCTGCCGCTCGGCGCCGGCGATCCCGGAGAAGCTCGAGATCGCCCACTGGTTGTTGACCACGTTGAAGATCGTCGGCGCATTGTAGACCGCAGCGAAAGTCAGCGCGGCGTGGAAATCGCCTTCGGCGGTCGAGCCCTCGCCGACCCAGGCGGCGGCGATCCGGCTGTCGCCCTTGATCGCGCTGGCCATCGCAAACCCAGTCGCCTGCGGCATCTGCGTCGCCAGGTTGCCCGAGATGGTGAAGAAGTTGACCGACCTCGCCGAGTAGAGGATCGGCAGCTGCCGCCCTTTCAGCTTGTCCGCCCGGTTCGAGTAGATCTGGTTGACCATCTCGAGGATCGGGTAGCCGCGCGCAATCATGCACCCTTGCTGGCGGTACGAGGGGAAGATCATGTCCTCGAAATCGAGCGCCAGCGTCGCCGCGACCGAGGTCGCCTCCTCGCCCGAGCACTTGAGATAGAAGCTCGTCTTGCCCTGCCGCTGGGCGCGGTACATCCGGTTGTCGAACGCCCGCACCAGCGCCATCGTCCGCAGGATATCGCGCAGCTTGCCCGGCGACAGGCGCGGGTCCCATGGGCCGTGCGCCTTGTCGTCGTCGCCGAGCACCCGCACGAGGTCGCTGCACAGCGGCCAGGTTTCGGAGGCCGGGCACGCTTCGTCGGGCCGGGGTTGCGCGCCGGCTTCGGTAATCACCAGGTGGGAGAAGTCAGGGTCCTCGCCGGGGCGCGCCTGCGGCTCGGGGACGTGCAGCGACAGGCGCGGGCGATTGGTCCCGTCCTGCAGCTCCGGCTTGGCCATCCCGCGCTCTCCCCGTCACTGGAATGAAATTATCTCAGAGAGACATTTTATTACAGAGGCGACTTTCGGTCAACGGCGGCCGGCGCTCCTTCCCGGCCCCTCCGGCTTGACAACGATTCCTCTATCATATCGTGCCACAAGCCGCGACGGAGGCTGACCGACAATGCGATTTCTGATCACGGGCACCGCCGGGTTCATCGGCTTTCATCTCGCGCGACGGCTACTCGACGACGGGCACGAGGTCACCGGACTCGACGGCATGACCGACTATTACGACGTGCGGCTGAAGGAAGCCCGCCGCGACCAGCTCGTGCGGCGCAACGGCTATCGTCACGTCAGCGGCCTGCTCGAAGACCGTGCCACGCTCGACGAGGCCGCCGCCCTCGCCAATCCAGAAGTCGTCATCCACCTCGCCGCCCAGGCGGGCGTTCGCTACTCGCTCGAGGCGCCGCGGACCTATGTCGACAGCAACCTCGTCGGCTCGTGGAACGTGCTCGAGCTGGCGCGCGAACTGAAGCCGGCGCACCTCCTGCTCGGCTCGACCTCGAGCATATACGGCGGCAACCGCGAGGTTCCTTTCAGGGAAGCGCACAAGGCCGACGAGCCGCTCAACCTGTACGCCGCGACCAAGAAGGGCATGGAGGCGATGGGCTGGTCCTACGCCCAGCTGTTCGGGATTCCGACGACCACCTTGCGCTTTTTCACCGTCTACGGGCCGTGGGGGCGCCCCGACATGGCGCTGTTCAAGTTCGTCCGGGCGATCCTCGAGGGCCGTCCGATCGACGTCTACGGCCACGGCGAGATGGCGCGCGACTTCACTTACGTCGACGACCTCGTCGAATCGCTCGTTCGGCTGATCCCGATGGCGCCGGACGAAGCGAACCGCGTGGACGGCGACACGCTGTCCGACGGGGTCCCCGCCCGCGTGGTCAACATCGCCAACGGCGCCCCCGTCAAGCTGATGGATTTCGTGTCGGTCATCGAGCAGGCGCTCGGCCGTACCGCGGAGCTCAACATGCTGCCGATCCAGCCCGGCGAGATGCGCGAGACCTGGGGCGATGCGAGCCTGCTGCGCGCCCTGACGGGCTACGTTCCGCAGACCTCGGTCGAGACCGGCGTGGCCGAGTTCGTTCGCTGGTACCGGGAGTACTACGGCTAGACCGCGACGGGAGCCCTGATCGCCCCCTGCGGCGCGTAGTCGCGCACTTCGAAATCCTCGAACCGGTAGTCGAAGACCGAATCCGGCCGGCGCAGCAGGTGCAGCGTCGGCTCGCCCGAGGGCACACGCGAAAGCTGCTCCTCCACGAGGTGCGTGTGGTTGAGGTAGAGGTGCGTGTCGCCGCCGGTCCAGATCAGCTCGCCGGGCTCGTATCCGGTCTGGGCGGCGATCATGCGCGTCAGCAACGCCGCGCCGAACAGGTTGAACGGCAGCCCGAGCGCCACATCGCAGCTGCGCTGGTAGAGTTGGCAGCTGAGCTTCCCACCGCCGACGTGGAACTGGTAGGTCTTGTGGCACGGTGGCAGCGCCATCGCGTCGAGCTGCGCCACATTCCATCCCTCGATGATGTGTCGCCGTCCGCCGGGGTCGCGGCGCAGGCTGTCGACGACCAGCGCGACCTGGTTGACCCCGGGCCCCTTGCGATAAAGCCCCTCGCCCGCCGGCTTGTAGGTGTCCCAGTCGACCCATTGCTTGCCGTAGACCGGGCCGAGCTCGCCCCATTCCGCGGCGAACGCCGCGTCATCGACAATCCGCGCCTCGAACGCTCCCTGCGAGATCTCGTCGCCCGTGGCCCGGCGGTATTTCGCCAGCGGCCAGTCGCTCCAGATCGTCACCCCTTGCTGCAGCAGCGGCCGGATGTTGGTCTCGCCGGTGAGGAACCACAGCATCTCGCGCGC
>JBIQKN010000017.1:0-22532 GCA_044506565.1 Sphingomonadales bacterium
CGGTGGCCGAAGCCCATCAGGCGGAACGGGTCGTTCTTGTCCTTGGCCCGCTCGATGTAGTGCGGGATCTTCTCGGGTGTGCCGATCTCCCGCAGCATGTTGAGCGCGGCCTCGTTCGCGCCCCCGTGTGCCGGCCCCCACAGGCAGGCGATACCCGCGGCGATGCACGCGAACGGATTGGCGCCCGACGAACCGGCGAGGCGCACGGTCGAGGTCGAGGCGTTCTGCTCGTGGTCGGCGTGGAGGATGAAGATGCGGTCGAGCGCGCGCTCCACCGCCGGATGCACCTCGTACGGCTCGGCCGGGACGCCGAACGTCATGCTGAGGAAGTTGCCGGTGTAGCTGAGCGCGTTGTTCGGGTACTGGAACGGCTGTCCCACGCTGTACTTGTAGGCCATCGCCGCGATCGTCGGCATCTTGGCGATCAGCCGGTGGCTGGCGATCCGCCGCTGGTCGGGGTCCGAGATGTCGGTGCTGTCGTGGTAGAACGCGCTGAGCGCGCCGACGACGCCGCACATGATCGCCATCGGATGCGCATCGCGGCGGAAGCCGCGGTAGAACTGCGTCAGCTGCTCGTGGAGCATCGTGTGCCGGCTGATCGTCCACGAGAACTGCTCGAGCGTCTTCTGGTCGGGCAGTTCGCCGTTGAGCAGCAGGTAGGCGACCTCCATGAAGCTCGAATGTTCAGCGAGCTGGCCGATCGGATAGCCGCGGTGCAGCAGCACACCCTGCTCGCCATCGATGTAGGTCAGCGCGCTCTCGCAGCTCGCGGTCGAGGTATAGCCCGGGTCGAAGGTGAACATCCCGGTCTCGCCGTAGAGCTTGCGGATGTCGACCACGTCGGGCCCGGTGGTGCCTTCGAGCACCGGGAGCGTCAGCTCCCTGTCACCGACCGTCAGCTTCGCCTGCTTGTCCGCCAAGTTGCGTCTCCTTGTTCGAAATCCCTGTCAGCCGGCCGCCTGCGCGTCGATCCGCGCAAGGCTTTCCTCCTTGCCGAGGAGGGCCAGCACATCGAATATTCCCGGCGAGGTCGTCTGCCCCGTCAGAGCCGCGCGCAGCGGCTGTGCGAGCTTGCCGAGCCCGAGCCCCTGTTCTTCCGCGTAGGCCTTGAGATTGGCTTCCAGCGCGGCGGTTGTCCAGTCCTGCTCGTCTCGCAGTCTCGCCGAGATTCGCCCGAGCAGGTCCTTCGCGTCGGCGTCGATGAGCGCGGCGGCCTGCTCGGTCAGTTCGAGCGGGCGGGTCTTGAACAGGAACGCCGCTCCGCCGGCCAGTTCGTTCAGGTCACGCGCGCGTGGCTTCAGCACCGGCATCGCTTCGGTCAGCAGCGCGACATCGGCCTGCGACCCGATCCGTTCGGCGGCAAGCCGCGCGAGGCGGGCGTCGTCGGCCTGCCGGATGTAATGCCCATTGAGGCTCAGCAGCTTCTTGAGGTCGAAGCGTGACGGGCTCTTGCCGACGCCGTCGAGATCGAACACCGCGGTCGCCTCGTCGGCCGTGAACTCCTCCTGGTCGCCGTGGCCCCAGCCGAGGCGCAGCAGGTAGTTGAACAGCGCCTCGGGCAGAATGCCCATCTCGTCGCGGTAGGCGTCGACACCGAGGGCGCCGTGGCGCTTCGACAACTTGGCGCCGTCGGGGCCGTGGATCAGCGGCACGTGGGCATAGACCGGTTCGGGCCAGCCCATCCCGCGGATGATCGCCAGCTGCCGGAACGCGTTGTTCAGGTGATCGTCGCCGCGGATGACGTGGGTGACGCCCATGTCATGGTCGTCGACCACCACGGCGAGCATATAGGTCGGGCTGCCGTCCGAGCGCAGCAGGATGAAGTCGTCGATCTCGGCGTTCTGCACTGCGACGCGGCCCTGCACGCGATCCTCGATGACCGTCTCGCCCTCGCGCGGCGCCTTCAGTCGCACGACGAACGGGCCTTCGCCCTCGGTCGTGGCGTCGCGCCAGGGGCTGTCGATGCGGAACGGACGCCGCTCGGCCTGGGCGCGCTCGCGCTGGGCGGCCAGTTCCTCCTGGCTCATCCAGCACTTGTAGGCATGGCCGCGCGCAAGCAGCTCGTGGGCGACCTCGGCGTGCCGGGCCCAGAACTGCGACTGGTAGTACTCGTGCCCGTCCCAATCGAGCCCGAGCCAGCGCATTCCGTCGAGGATCGCCTCGATCGCCTCCTGGGTCGAGCGGACCTTGTCGGTATCTTCGATCCGCAGCACGAACCTGCCGCCGTGGCGCCGGGCGTAGAGCCAGTTGAACAGCGCCGTACGGGCGCCGCCGATGTGCAGGAAGCCGGTCGGGGAGGGCGCGAAACGCGTGACGACAGGCCGGGCCGTGTCCGTCGCGGATTCGCTTCCACTTGCCATGTTCGAACGCTTCCTGTCCAATGACGTGATGGCCACGCGCCAGCCGACGGTTCCGCTGGGGGAAGAACCGGACGATGCTGCGATGCAGCAGTCGCCTTGGCGAAAGACTGCGCGCTTGTCCAGCGTGGCTGACAGCGTCGAAGCCTGGCTGGCGAGGGCGGGGTTCGACCGCGGGCCGTGGCTCGCGGTCGCGTTCGCTGGCGGGATTGCGGCGTGGTTCGTGCTCGCCACGCCCGTCGAGTGGGTCCTCGCCGCGGCAGCCGGCCTGATCGCGGCGCTAGGAGTCGTTGCCCTGTGGCGCGGAAACGCGGCCCGCCAGCACACGATGACCGCCGGTATCGCTCTCGGCCTGCTGTTCGCCGCCGGAATTGCCGTGGTCTGGGTTCGATCTTCGCTCGTCGGCGCGCCGGCGATCGAGCGCCCGATGGCGGGAACGCTCGACGGTCGAGTGCTGCAGCGGATCGAGCAACCGGCGGAAGGGCGCGTGCGCCTGGTGCTGGCTACGCGCAGTCCGCGGGATGGCGAGGCGGTCAAGGTGCGGGTCAACGTCCCGCTGGAGAGCGATCGGCCCGAATTCGCCGAAGGCGCCAGGGTCCGGCTCGAGGCCCGCCTCGTTCCCCCGTCTCCGCCGATCCTGCCCGGCGGCTACGACTTCGCCCGCACGGCCTGGTTCGAGGGGCTCGCCGCCACCGGCAGCGCGCAGGGAGAGATCGAGCTGATCGAACCCGCGCCTGGCGGCAAGCGCCTGGCTGCCCTGCAACGGCGTCTTGCCGATCACGTCCGCTCGAAGCTCGACGGCTCTCCCGGCGCGATCGCCGCGGCTTTCGCCAGCGGCGACCGCGGCGCCATTTCCCCCGCGGACGAGCAGGCGATGCGGGACTCGGGCCTGACTCACCTGCTGTCGATCAGCGGTCTCCACGTCAGCGCGGTCATCGCTGCGGCCTATATGCTTGCGATCAAGCTGCTCGCGCTATGGCCGTGGCTCGCGCTGCGCGTGCGGCTGCCGCTCGTCGCGGCGGCGATCGGGGCGCTGGCCGGCATCGGCTACACCTTGTTGACCGGGGCTCAGGTCCCGACCGTGCGGAGCTGCGTCGGGGCGATCCTCGTGCTCGTTGCATTGGCGCTCGGACGGGACCCCCTGTCGATGCGCATGGTCGCGGTCGGCTCGGCGGTGGTCCTGCTGCTGTGGCCCGAGGCGCTCGTCGGTCCCAGCTTCCAGATGAGCTTCGCGGCGGTGATCGCCATCGTCGCCCTGCATCAGGGGGCCGCCGTGCGTACCTTCCTGGCCCCGCGCGAGGAGGGCTGGCCGGCGTGGCTCGCGCGTCGCACGGCGATGCTGCTCCTGACCGGCCTGGTGATCGAAATCGCCCTGATGCCGATCGTGCTGTTCCATTTCCATCGCGCGGGCATCTACGGCGCGTTCGCCAACGTCGTCGCCATCCCGCTGGTGACCTTCGTGTCGATGCCCCTGATTGCGCTGGCGCTGCTGCTCGATCTCGTCGGGGCCGGCAGCCCGGTCTGGTGGCTCGCCGGTCAGTCGCTCGAGCTGCTGCTGGGGATTGCCGCCTTCACGTCAGACCAGCCCGGCGCGGTAAAGCTGATGCCGCAGATGAGCGGGACCACGTTTGCGCTGTACCTCGTAGCGGGCCTGTGGCTTGCGCTGTGGCGCGGACGAACGCGCCTCGTCGGTCTGTTGCCTGCGGCGCTCGCCACCGTGCTGCTGATCGCTACGCCGGTCCCGGACCTGCTCATCTCGGGCGACGGTCGCCACGTCGGCATCACCGGGGAGGGCGACCGCCTGCTGGTGCTGCGCGATACCCGCAGCGCGTTCACCCGCGACAACCTGCTCGAGCTGGCCGGTGTCGAGGGCGAGCCCATGCCGCTGGCCGAATGGCCGGGCGCGCGCTGCAGCCAGGAGTTCTGCGTGGTCGCCCTCGAGCGCGGTAACCGCCCCTGGCAGCTCCTGATGAGCCGCAACCGTCAGCGGATCGAAGAGCGCGCGCTCGCGGCCGCCTGCGAGCGCTCCGACATCGTCGTCTCCGACCGCTGGCTACCCGCGACCTGTCGACCTCGCTGGCTCAAGGCCGACGGACGAACCCTCTCGCAAACCGGTGGCCTCGCCATCGTTCTCGACGGGCCTCGCGTGACGGCCGTGGCCGAAAGCCAAGGCGAGCACGGATGGTGGCGGGGAAGGGCGGCAGACTGACCGGGGCGTCGCCCTCAGTGGTACCGCCGTAGCAACCCTGCCAGCTTGCCCTGGACCTCGACTTCGTCGGGCCGGTAGACCTGCGGGTCGTAAGCGCCGTTGGCCGGATCGAGGCGGATCATGCCGTTCTCGCGCCGCAGGTACTTGAGCGTCGCCTCCTCGTTGCGCACGAGCGCCACGACGATTTCGCCATCACGCGCGGTCTCGGTGCGCTTCACCAGCGCATAGTCGCCGTCGAGGATGCCGGCCTCGATCATCGAATCGCCCGACACCTCGAGCGCATAATGGTCGCCCGGGCCGAGCAGCGCCGCCGGGACCGGCAGCGAGCGGTCGCTCTCGAGCGCTTCGATCGGCACGCCCGCGGCGATCCGGCCGTGGAGCGGAATCTCGATGACGTCGTTTGCCGGCTCGGGCCGCGCCCGCGGCGGGGTCATCTGGACCACGGTGTCGTTGGCCACCGAGCGCGCGGAAGCCACGACGTTCTCGGGCTGACGCAGCACCTCGAGCGCCCGCGCCCGGTTGGGCAGGCGGCGGAGGAAGCCCCGCTCCTCGAGCGCCGAGATCAGCCGGTGCACGCCCGACTTGCTCTTGAGGTCGAGGGCTTCCTTCATCTCCTCGAACGAGGGGGAAATGCCGGTCTCCTCGAGCTTGCGCTGGATGTAGAGCAGGAGTTCGTGCTGCTTCGCGGTCAACATTGAGGGCTCTCCCCAAGCGTTCCAATCCGGGAACGAACGCGGAACAAGTAAGCAACAAAATCCTACAAGTCAAGCAACCCCGGCGTCGCCGAGCGGATAGACCCGCACCTCGTCGCCCGCGGCTGCCGGGCCCGCTCCGATTGGCCGCTCGATCAACGCGTTCGCCTGGGCGAGGGCCCTGAGCGCGCTCGAGTCGCGCTCGCCGATCGGTGTCACGGTCCCGCCTGTAAGCTGCGCGCGAACGAATTCGACGCGCGGTCCCCCGGGCGGCATCGGCGCGCCGGTGCGCGCCGTCAGCGTCTGCGGCAGGCACGCGTGCGCCCCGGCGAGTCGGCGCAGCAGGGGCAGCAAGAACAGGAACGCGGTGACGAAGCTCGACACCGGGTTTCCGGGCAATCCGACGATCCACTGTTCCCCGCGCCGCGCGAGCAGCAGCGGTTTCCCGGGCCGCATCGCGACGCGCCAGAACTCGATCGTTGCGCCCCACGCTTCGAGCGCCGGGCGCACCAGGTCGTGATCGCCGACCGAAGCGCCTCCGGTGGTGACCACCACGTCCGCATCCTCGACAGCGGCGAGGGCCGCGGCCAAAGCGTCGAGCCGGTCCGCCACGGGGCCGATCCGCTCGGCGGAAGCCGCCAGCGGCCCGGCGAGGGCGGCGATCATCGCGCCGTTGCTGGCGGGAATCCGGTGGTCGTCCCAATGTTCGGCGTCGGCCACCAGCTCGTCGCCGCTGTCGAGAATCGCGAGCCGCGGCAGCCGGCCGACCTCGAGGCCCGGACCGTGCCCGGCGCCGATCGCCAGCGCGAGCTGCGCGGGGCCGAGCCGCGTTCCCGCTTCGAGCACCCTGTCACCGACAGCGAAGTCGAAACCCCGCCGGCGTATGTGCCGGGCCGAGGCTTCCCCTCCTGGCGCGAGGGCGAGCGTCACACCGTCTCGCGCTGCATCCTCCTGCAGCAGGATCGCCTCGCCGCCCTCGGGGAGCAGGGCCCCTGTACTGATGCGGATCGCTTCGCCGGTTCCGATCCGGCCGCCGAAGGGGCGTCCGGCGGCGCTCTCGCCGACGACCTGCCACGGGCCGGCGCCAGCCACGGCATAGCCGTCCATCGCCGAAAGGTCCGCCGCAGGCTGCGTACGCCGGGCGACGACCGGGGCCGCCAGGTAGCGACCGTGAGCCGCCTCGGCGGGCAGCGATTCGCTGCCCAGCGGCCGCGCGAGATCGAGCAGCCGCGCCTGCGCTTGTTCCAGCGTCAGCGGCGGGGTCATTCCGCCCGCCAGTCGCCGCTCTTGCCGCCGGTCTTCTCGAGCAGGCGGATCTCCTCGATGACCATGCCCTTCTCGATGGCTTTGCCCATGTCGTAGATCGTCAGCAGCGCCAGGCTGACCGCGGTCAGCGCCTCCATCTCGACGCCGGTGCGGCCGGTCAGCGAAGCGCGCGCGGTCGCCCGCACGGCGTCGTCCTCGAACGCGAAGTCGACCGTTACCGCGTCGAGCGCCAGCGGGTGGCACAGCGGGATCAGCTCGCCGGTCTTCTTGGCCGCCATGATCCCCGCGATCCGCGCCGCGGCGAGCACGTCGCCCTTGGGGCCACTCCCGTCGCGAATCGCCGCGAGGGCCCTGGCCGACATGCGGATGCGGCCGGTGGCCGTGGCGCTGCGCGCGGTCTCGGGCTTGCCGCCGACGTCGACCATCCGCGCCTGGCCGCGTTCGTCGAGGTGTGTGAGCTCGCTCATCGCCGAGCCCCATGCCAGAGGATTGTGCGTCGGGACAGGGCTCTTGGCGCTAGGCGGCAGTCTCCGGCTGCTGTAGCTTGCCGATTGCGCCTGTTCGCGGAGCCGCCCATGAGAAGCTTTCCGGTCGCCTTGCTCATTGCGCTGACGATGCCCGCCGGCGCCACCGCGCAGGTGGACCAGGCGCCTTCCGCGGGCGAGGCCGTTCCGCCGGAGGAACCGGCCGACAACGAGGAGATCGTCGTCGAAGGCGAGGTGCCGGAGAAGCAGCGCCGCGTCTGCGAGACCCGGACGGAGACGGGCAGCATCATTCCCAAGCGCGTCTGCCGCACCCGCGCCCAGATCGAGGAAGAAGAGCGGATCGCTCGCGAATCGGTCGAAATCATCCGGCGCGACCGCGACACGCGCGCCTTCGTCCAGATGAGCCGCGAACAGGGAACCTAGCGGAACGCGCGGTCGCGGCCCTTCGTTATCCGACCGATGCGCCAGCTGTACCTCGACTGCGACGGTGTCCTCGCCGACTTCGACAAGGGCGCGACCGCGGTGCTCGGCCTCCCGCCAAAGGCGTTCGAGGAACGCCACGGGCTTGGCCGTTTCTGGCAAAAGCTGGCGCAGGCGCCCGATTTCTACTTCGGCCTGCCGCTAAGGGACGATGCGATGGAACTGTTCGAGGCGGTTCGCCACCTCGACCCGATCATCCTTACCGGGTTGCCACGCGGGAACTGGGCGGCCGACCAGAAGGTCCGCTGGGCGGCGAAATACTTCCCGGGCACGCGGATCATCACCACGATGGCGCGCGACAAACGCGATCATGCCAGGGAAGGCGACGTGCTCGTTGATGACCAGCTGCGTCACAGCGCCCTGTGGATCGACGCCGGCGGCGTGTTCATTCATCACCTCAGCGCCCGCCAGTCGCTGGCGGAACTGGCGCGCTATTTCGACCTGCAGCTCCCCGGAGGAGGCGGGCGCTAGGAGCTGTCCTCGCCCGGGATCGGGGTGCTCGTGTGCAGCGCCTCGCGCACGTAGAGCAGCTTCACCAGCACGAACAGTGTGACCGTCAGCGGTTCGGCCAGCAGCACGCCGATGATTCCGAACAGCAGGCCGAAAGCGAGCAGCGCGAACAGCAGCAGAGCTTCCGGCAGCTTGACCGCATGCTGCTGGATGATCGGTGTCAGCACGTTCCCCTCGACCTGCTGGATCAGCAGGAACAGTCCCGCGACCAGCGCCGCGTCGAGCGGGCTCTGCAGCAGCGCGAGCAGGATCGCCGGCACCGCTGCGAGGATCGGGCCGAAGAACGGCACGAACTCGAGCACTGCCGCGGCGACCGCCAGCGCGAGGTAAGAGGGGATGCCGATGAGCCACAGGCCGATGCCGGAGGCGACCCCTACCAGTACCATCGCCAGCAGCCGCCCCTTGAGCCACAGGCGCAGCGCCCTGTCGCAATCGTCGAGCGCTCGCGCGGCGTTACCCCTGGCGCCCTCGGGTACGAGCTTGATCAACCCGACCCGGTACAGCTCGGGCCGCCAGGCGAGGAAGATACCGCCGACGATCAGGATGATCAGGTTGGTGATCACGTCGCCGAGCGTGACCAGGAAACGGCCGATGTCGCCGGCAGCGGTCGAGCCGGTGACGAGATCCTCGACCAGCTGTTCGAACCACACTGAGACCCCGATGCTGGCGGCGAGAGTGCGCGCCTCCTGCAGCGCGGCGGGAAGCGCGGCCACGATTTCGCGGGCCTGCGCCGCCACTTGCGCGCCGAACAGGACCACGCTGGCGACGAACGCGCCGAGGATCAGCGCGGTCGCCAGCGCAAGGGCGAGCTTGTCGGGCAGGCGGAAACGGTCGCGCAGCGGCCGCGCCGCGGCGCGCAGGATCACCGCAAACAGGATCGCGCCGAAGGCCAGCACGACCACGAAGCGCAGGTACCAGAGCGCCCCGGCAACCGCGAGCACCAGCAGCGCGAGGACCAGCCGCCTGACGAACAGCGCATCTCCGGCGCGCAGGCTCTCGTCACTCATCGGCGGTCGCATCTCCTCTCCCGTCTAGCGCACCGGCGAGGTCACCGGCCGCGCGTCAGGCTCCAAACGACCTGTGCGATACCCACCAGGACGAGGACCGCCCCATAGACCGCCCATTGCGGATCTCCGGCCATGAAGCTTTCGAGAAACGCGATGTTGAGGCCCTGGAGGATCCAGATCCCTCCCATGCAGACCAGCAGCACGCCGAGAAGGGCGCTGACGGTCTTCATTACGACGTGGAATGCGGTGCCCATCGGTCTGTTCTCCCGGCGACCCGCAGGACCATACGCCAACGGGGCGGGGGAGGCCATTGTCCCCCGGGTACCGCGATCAACCCGGCAGGGCGAGCAGCTCGCGCGTCGCCTGCTCGACATCGGGCTGCCGCATCAGGCTCTCGCCGACGAGGAAGCAGCGCACGCCGGCGGCCGCCAGCCGCTGACAGTCGGCGTGGCTGTTGATCCCGCTTTCGCCGACCAGAAGCGCGCCCGCTGGCGCCAGCGGCGCGAGGCGCTCGGTCGTGGCGAGATCGGTGCGAAACGTGCGCAAGTCGCGGTTGTTGACCCCGATCAGGCGCGAGCGCAGACGCGCGGCGCGCTCCATCTCGGCCTCGTCGTGGACCTCGATCAGTACGTCCATTCCGCGCTCGATCGCCGCAGCCTCGATCTCGGCCATCTCGGCGTCGTCGAGCGCGGCGACAATGATCAGGATCGCGTCGGCCCCGATCGCACGAGCCTCGGCGACCTGCCACGGATCGATCATGAAGTCCTTGCGCAGTACCGGCAGGTCGCAGGCCGCCCGCGCGTCCATCAGGTAGTCCTCGTGCCCCTGGAAATAGGGGGCGTCGGTCAGCACCGAGAGGCACGCCGCGCCGCCCTGCTGATAGGCGATCGCGTGCTCGGCCGGGCGGAAATCGGCCCGGATCAAGCCCTTAGACGGCGAAGCTTTCTTGATTTCGGCGATCAGGCCGAAGCCGCTCGCGGCCTTCGTCTCGAGCGCGCGGCGGAATCCGCGCGGCGGCGAAGCCTCGGCAGACCGGCGATCGAGGTCGTCGAGCGTGGCGAACGCCTTGCGCGCGGCCACTTCCTCGCGCTTGGTCGCACAGATTTCGGCAAGCTTGTCCATCGCGTCGCGCCTATGCCGCTGGTGGTGGCCTGTGTCGATAGGGCGGCACGGTTTGGTTCGCGCGAAGACATGAAACGGGTTGGAGTGCACCGCCCGCAATGCGCCCATTCTTCGCGCCTTCGCGTGAAGAATCAGCGCGTACTCGCGATCCAGCAATCCAGCAGCGCCTTGGCGAGTCCCTTGTCGATCGCCTCGCCCGCCTCCTCGGCCCCCTCGGTCCAGGTCTCGACCTCTCCAGCGACCAGCAACGCCCCGGCCGCGTTGAACAGCACCGCGTCGCGGTAAGGTCCGGGCTCGCCCGTCAGCAGCTTGCGCAGTTCGGCGGCGTTGTGCTGCGGATCGCCGCCGCGGATCGACTCGACCGTCGCCGTCGACAGGTTGGCGTCCTCGGCATGGACCCGCTGCATCAGAACCTGCCCGTCCTCGATCACGGCAACCTCGTTGCCGCCGGCCAGGCTGAGCTCGTCGAGGCCCTCGTCGCCGGCGACCACGAACGAGCGCTCGGTGCCGAGCCGCGCCAACGCTTCGGCGTAGATCGGCACGTAGGCCGGGCGGGCGATGCCGACGAGTTGGCGGCGAACGCCCGCCGGGTTGGCCAGCGGCCCCATCAGGTTGAAGATCGTCCGCCGTCCGATCGCCCGCCGGATCGGCATGATCCGGCCCATCGCCGGATGGTGCTTGCCGGCGAACAGGAAGCCGATGCCGATGTCGGCGAGCGTCGCCTCGGCTGTCTCCATTGCCCGGTCGAGGTCGAGGCCGAGCGCCTCGAGCGTGTCGGCCGCGCCCGCCTTCGACGAAGCCGCGCGATTGCCGTGCTTCGCCACCGGCACGCCGCAGGCCGCAACGACCAGCGCCACGGCGGTCGAGACGTTGAGCGTATGGAACCCGTCGCCCCCTGTGCCGCAGACGTCGATCGCATTCGCCGGCGCCGAAACCGGAACCAGCCGGGCGCGCATGGCCCGGGCGGCCCCGGCAATCTCGGAGGCGGTCTCCCCGCGATCGGACAGTGCGACGAGGAACGCGGCGATGTCCTCGTCGGACGGAACGCCGTCGAGCATCGCGCCGAAGGCCGCCTCGGCTTCGTCTTCCTCCAGCGGCCGGTCGACGGACGGCAGTATGCTCACGCCAGCGCCTTCGCTTCGATCCCGCAGACCCGGAGGAAGTTCGCCAGCAGGTCGTGTCCGTGCTCGGTGGCGATGCTTTCGGGGTGGAACTGGACGCCGTGGATCGGCAGCTCGCGGTGGCGGAAGCCCATGACAGCGGTGCCGTCGAGGCCGGGGGTCTCGCTTGTCGCGTTGACCACCAGGCACTCGGGAATCTCCTCGACGATCAGCGAGTGATAACGCGTCGCGGTGAACGGGGAGGGCAGCCCGGCAAACAACCCGGTGCCGTCATGGTCGACCGGCGAGGTCTTGCCGTGCATCAGCCCGCCGCGGGTGACGTGCCCGCCGAAATGCTGCCCGATCGCCTGGTGACCGAGGCACACCCCGAGTAGCGGCTTGCCCGCATCGGCGCAGGCGGCGACGAGGTCGAGGCTCACGCCCGCCTCGTTCGGCGTGCACGGACCCGGCGAAATCAGAAACCCCCTGGCCCCGCTCGACAGCGCCTGCCCCGCCGAGATCGCGTCGTTGCGCACGACTTCGACCTCCGCGCCCAGCTCCATCAGGTAATGGACCAGGTTGAAGGTGAAGCTGTCGTAGTTGTCGATGACCAGGATCATGCGCAGCGCTCTAGGGGCAATCTCGGCGAAGCGGAAGGGGCGTGCCGGTTGACAGCGGGGCCGGTCGCGAGGAACCTTGGCTTGCGGCGCGGGGAGGGCGAAGTGCGCAGCCCATTGGCTTGGCTCTACGTGGTGGTGTTCGGCGGGCTGCTGATCGTCGGTGGGCTCGCGTTCCTGTTCGGCATCGTCGCCAACATTGGCCGCTGGGTGCACGTGCAGACCGGCGGGCTCGGGCCGACCGGTGCGCTGGTCCTCAATCTGCTGTGGGGCGCGGTGCTGCTCGCCTGTGCCTGGGTGATAGCGAGAGGGGTGTGGTCAAAGCTCCCGCCGCGCTTCGCGGACACCGAGCGGAAAAGCCCGGGCTGGGCCGCAATGGCCGTCGCGTTGTTCGTCGGCTTCGTCGCCTGGTTCGGGATGATCGGTTAGCAGGCCAAGCGCACTACCCGGCCCACCTCGCTAGCGAGCCCGGCGAAAAGGCCACTTCACGACTCCTTCACATTCCCTCCCCGGAGCCCTCGGACGATCGCCGGCAAGTTCGCTTGATCTACCTCGGCCCACGGCACGACCCAGTAGCCACCTTCAGAATTGACGAGGACGAGCAGGTCGGATGTTACCTTGAACTTTTCGAATTGATCCCAGCTTTGGAACTCATGACATCCTTACTGCCACCATTCGAACCCCGCTTCCGTTAGGCGATAATGCAGGGGGCCAAAGTCTCTGCATTCCTCCTCCTGGAGCCAATGGTGGAGCTTGGCTTTGTCAGTCTTGGTCGCAAACTGCCAGATTTCGATGACGGTCGCGACGAGAAGGGCGAAGGCGAGGTCAATTGCGTTGAACTCGAAAGGAAACGCGAAGCCGGACTTGTACCAGGCGTAAGACACGGCGACCGTCGCATAGACTCCGAGCTTGACCAGCCACGTCGTCGGACGGAAGCGATCGGCGACCTTTAGCGCCACTCTCCGTTGCTGCAGAGTCGGCGCGTAAATCCTTGCCCGCATCACTGCCCGAAACCGGCCTCGCTCGCCACGCGCGCGGCTTCCCTGGCAGCCGCGAGCAGCGCTGCGGCCTTGGCCTCGCACTCACGCTGCTCGTAGGCCGGATCGCTGTCGGCCACGATGCCGGCTCCGGCCTGCACGTGCATCACGCCGTCCTTCACCACCGCGGTCCTCAGCACGATGCAGCTGTCGACCGAGCCGTCGGGGGCGAAATAGCCGACGCCGCCCGCGTAAGGCCCGCGTGTCTCCGGCTCGAGCTCGGCAATGATCTGGCAGGCACGGACTTTCGGCGCGCCCGAGACGGTCCCCGCGGGGAATCCGGCGAACAGCGCGTCGAGCGCGTCCTTGTCCGGAGCGAGCCGTCCGACGACGTTGCTGACGATGTGCATCACGTGGCTGTAGCGTTCGATCGTGAAGCTCGCGGTGACCTCGACGCTGTCGGCGGCCGCGACGCGGCCGACGTCGTTCCGCCCGAGGTCGAGCAGCATGAGGTGCTCGGCGCATTCCTTCGGGTCGGCGAGCAGGCTGCGCTCGGCCTCGCGGTCCTCCTCGTCGGTCTTGCCGCGCGGGCGCGTGCCGGCGATCGGGCGGATCGTCACCTCGCCGTCGCGCACGCGGACGAGGATCTCCGGGCTCGAGCCGACCACGGCGAAGCCGGGCAGGTCGAGGAAGTAGAGAAACGGCGAGGGATTCACCCGCCGGAGCGCGCGGTAGAGCGCGAACGGCGGCAGCGGCAGCGGGCAGGTGAAGCGCTGCGCAAGCACGACCTGGAAGATATCGCCGGCGGTGATGTAGTCCTTGGCCCTGAGGACCATCGCCTCGTAGTCGGCCGCGTCCATCACCGGCGTGAGCGCCATTTCCGGCAACTCCGTGTCGCGGTGCGGTTGCGGCGGGGCCAGTTCGAGCCGGCGCAGGACTTCGTCGATCCGCTCGGCGGCGCGGCCGACCGCGTGGTCGGGGTCGGTGCCGTCAGCCCACAGCGGGGCGATGCAGAACAGCTCGTCGATCAGCCCGTCGAACACGAGGATCAGCGTCGGGCGGGCGAACAGCATGTCGGGCAGCGCCAGCTCGCTCTGCGGCGCGCGGGGCAGCGTCTCGACCAGTCCGATCGTCTCGTAACCGAAGTACCCGACGAGGCAGGCGAGGGCCGGGGGAAGGGCAGCGGGCACGTCGATGCGGCACGAGGCGGCCAGCGTGCGGAGCTCGGCCAGCGCATCGCCGGGCAGCGGCTCGAACGCGTCCCTGTCGTGCTTCCAGCGGCGGTTGATCTCGCAGGCGTGGCCGGTGGCGCGGAAGATCAGGTCGGGATCGAGACCGAGCAGGCTGTAGCGCCCGCGCACCGCCCCGCCTTCGACCGATTCGAGCAGGAAGTCGCCCCGGCCCGGCTCGATGAGCTTGAGCGCCGCGCCGACCGGCGTCTCGGTATCGGCGACGAGCTTGCGCCAGACCAGCGCCGGCCTGCCCGCTGCGAGCTGCTCGCGGGCGACCGCGGCATTTTCGGGAAGCGGACCCGACAAGGCGCCGTCCTAGTCGGCCTGCGCGCCGGTGAGCTGCCGCTTGACAGCATCGATCGCCGTCTGGTTGCGCTCAACCCCGACCTCGCGCTGCGCCGCGTTGACGAACTGGCGCACGTACTCTTCGCCGGTGACACGCCCAAGCTGCTGCAGGGTCGCCAGCACGAGCGGGTCGTTCGGCTCGAGCTGGCCGGCCTCGATCTTCGAAAGCTGGACCACGTACCAGCCGGCATCGTCGCCCGCTTCCAGCTTCTTCACCGTCCCCTGGGCCATGCTGAACAGCAGGGCCAGCGACGGCGGCACCTCGCCCTGGCGGGCGAGCTGCTCGCGCGTCAGGTTGATCGCTTGCGGCGCCGGGAGCGTGCGCTCCTCGGCTGCAACGGCAGCGGCCAGCGTGGCGCCTTCGGCGACCCGGCGCTCGATCCGGTCCGCGGCGGCCTTGGCCGCCTTGGCCCCCTGGTCGCGCCGCCACAGCTGGATCACGTCGTCACGGATTTCGGCCAGCGGAGCGGTCGCCGACTGGGTGATCTCGTCCACGTCGAACACGATGTAGGTCTCGCCGGCGACGAGCGGCGCGAGCTGCGGCTCTTCCTCCTGCATCTCGAAAGCGACCGACAGCACTGGGGCGAGGACATCCGGCAACATCTCGCCTTGCCGCCCGTAGATGCGTCCATCGGCGAGCGCCGGCGGGGTGCTGGCAATCTCGAGCTCGAGTTCGCGGGCGATGTCGGCCAGGCTCTCGCCTTCGTCGAAGCGCTCCTCGAGATCGGCCGTTAGGTCGTCGAGCGCCGCGCGGCGCTGTTCCTGGGCGAGTTCCGCGGCAATCTCGTCGCGAACCTGTTCGAGCGTACGCGCCGGGCGGCTGTCGATCTCCCCGACGCGCAGCACGTACCAGCCGAGGCCGCCGCGCGCCGGCGTGGCGAGTGCGCCCGATTGCGCGGCGAAGCCGGCCTGGGCCACGGCCGCCGATGCGCTGGTGGTCAGCTCGGCCCGCGTGACGGGCCCGATCTCGGTCGTCGCCAGGCCTTTCTCGCGCGCGGCGACGTCGAGCGCCTTGCCCCCGTTTACCTCGGCGACGATCGCCTGCGCGGCCGCCTGCGTCGGCACCACCAGCTGGGTGAAGCGGCGCCGCTCGATCGCGGCATATTCGGCCCGGTCGCGCTCGTAGCGGGCCCGGATCTGGGCATCGGTCGGCGCCGGGATGTCGCCGACCGCCTCGATCCCGAAAGTCGCGTAGCGGATCACTCGCCGCTCGGGCCGGATGAAGCGGTCGCTGTTTTCGCGGTAGAACGCCTGCAGCTGAGCATCGGTCGGGGTGCCGGTGGGTGTGAAGGCCGAGCCGGGCAACAGCGCCATCCCCCCCTCGCGGCGTTCGCGCAGGAGCGCGGCATAACGCCGGCCGGAACTCTCTGGCATCATCGGCGAGAACGACACCGGGGTAAGAAGCTGGCGGGCGAGCAGACCGCTCTCGAGGTCCTTGCGCACGGCGGCCTCGCTCAGCCCGCGCTGAGCGAGCGCGGCCCGGAACGCGTTCTCGTCGAACGTGCCGTCGAGCCCCCGGAACGGGGCCGCCTGGCGCAGCTCGCTGTCCACGAGGCGCTTGCCCGCGCGCATCCCGTGCTCGCGCGCAAACTCGGCGAGGGCGGTCCGCTGGAGCAGCTGCTCGAGCACGTCGTCGAGCCCGCCCTGCGCGACGAAGGCCTGCATCGTCATCGTCGGATTGGCCTGCCGGACCTGGTCGAGTGCGTTGCTCGCCGTCATCGACAGTTCGGCCGCGTCGATCCGTTCGTCCCCGACCACGGCGATTCGGTCACCGCCGGAAATCCCCCCGAAAGTGCCGGTATTGGCGACGTCCATGCTGGCGAAGGCAAAGCCGATCAGCCCGAGGAAGGCGAGCGTCACCACGACGCCGAACTTGGACTTGAAGAAGCTGCGAAACAGTTGGAGCATGGAGCGGCAATTCTCGGCAGGCAGGCGTGGACGCGCCGGACGGACGCCGGTGCATGAAGGCGCGGCTTTATCCCGCATGCGGCGCTGCCGCAACAGCCCACCGCCGACGATGCCAACCTCTGCAACTGTGCTTTTGACATCGCCTGCGCGGCAGACTAGCGGGCTTCGCACTCCCGACCCCGAGGGGTCCGAACACCACGCGAATTGAAGGAACCAGGACCGGTCTCATGGCCCAGCGCCCCTACATCGTCGGCAACTGGAAGATGCATGGCACGCGCGCCATGCTCTCCGAAGCGCGCGCCATCGACCGCGCAGCCGAGCGCCTGATCAAGGCCGAGGTCGCGCTGGCGCCGCCGTACACGTTGATCCACGCGACGCGCAAAGAAGCCGGGCTGATCGGCGTCGGGGCGCAGGACTGCCACGCGGCCGACGGCGGGGCACACACGGGCGACATCTCGGCGGCCATGCTCAAGGACGCCGGCGCCGGCTTCGTCATCGTCGGGCATTCGGAGCGCCGCGCCGATCACGGCGAGACCGACGCCGACGTCCGAGCCAAGGCCGAAGCCGCGCTGGGGGTGGGCCTTTCGGTGATCGTCTGCGTCGGCGAGACCGAAGCGGAGCGCGATGCGGGCCAGGCCGAAGCCGTGGTCGCCAGGCAGCTCGAAGGCTCGCTGCCGCGCGGCGAGCACGCGGCCGAGAAGATCAGCGTCGCCTACGAGCCGGTCTGGGCGATCGGTACCGGGCGCACGCCCACCGTCGAGGACGTCGGTGCGATGCACCGCTCGATCCGGCAGCGGCTGACCGAGATCTACGGCGATCCGGGCCAGCAGGTGCGGATCCTCTACGGCGGCTCGGTCAAGCCCGACAACGCAGCCGAACTGCTCGCGGCCGACGAGGTCGGTGGCGCGCTGGTCGGCGGAGCCAGCCTGACAGCCGAGAGCTTCCTCGGCATCATCGTCGCTGCCGCCGAGTTGAGCGAGGCGTGAGGGGCAACTTGCCCTGCGGCGCCCCCGCGCCTACATGCCGGCACACGTCATCCTAGAGAGTTCGCATGTCGCTTTTCCTCTTCGTCACCGTGGTCCAGGGCATCGTCGCCGCGGCGCTGGTCGGTATCGTGCTCATGCAGCGCTCCGAAGGCGGCGGGCTCGGCATCGGCGGCGGGGGCAGCCCGGGCGGGCTGATGAGCGCGCGCGGCGCGGCGGACTTCCTCACCCGCACGACAAAGTGGCTCGCGGTGATCTTCGTCGTGCTGGCGATCGTGCTCGCCGCGCTGGCGGTCGATGCCACCAGCGGCAGCGAGATCGACGAGACGCTCGACCGGACCGTCGCGCCGGCGGCCGATCCGCTGGCGCCCGTCGTGCCGCAGGGTGAAGGCCTCAATGCGCCGGTGGTCAACGCGCCGCCGGCCTCGGAGACCGGTGCGGCGCCCGCGGACGATCCGCTGGCGGGCGTCGCCCAGTAGTCGTCGCGTAATCGCCGCCCGTTCGCGGGCATTCGATGCATCGTTGTGAAATTCGCCGGCGCGGCCCTTGCGCCGCATGCGCAAGGCAGCTTAAGGCCCGACTCCCATGGCGCGGTATATCTTTATCACCGGCGGCGTGGTTTCCTCGCTCGGCAAGGGTTTGATGGCGGCCAGCCTCGCGGCGCTGCTGCAGGCGCGCGGCTTCAAGGTCCGCATCCGCAAGTTCGACCCTTACCTCAACGTCGATCCGGGGACGATGAGCCCCTATCAGCACGGCGAGGTCTACGTAACCGACGACGGGGCCGAGACCGATCTCGACCTCGGCCACTACGAGCGCTTCACCGGTGTTTCCGCGCGGCAGAGCGACAACGTGACCTCGGGGCGCATCTACCAGCAGATCATCGCCCGCGAGCGGCGCGGCGACTACCTCGGCGCCACGGTGCAGGTGATCCCGCACGTGACCGACGCAATCAAGGAGTTCGCGCTCGCCGAGACCGACGACCTCGACTTCGTGCTGTGCGAGATCGGCGGTACCGTGGGCGATATCGAGAGCCTGCCGTTCATCGAGGCCATCCGCCAGCTGCGGAACGATCTCGGCCGCGACATGACCTGCGTGGTTCACGTCACGCTGGTCCCGTACATCTCCGCGGCCGGCGAGTTGAAGACGAAGCCCACGCAACATTCGGTGCGCGAACTGACCAGCCTCGGCGTCCAGCCCGACCTGCTGCTGTGCCGCTGCGAGCATCCGCTCCCTGAAGGCGAGCGGCGCAAGATCGCGCTGTTCTGCAACGTGCGGCCCGAAGCGGTCATCCAGGCGCTCGACGCGACCAGCATCTACGCCGTGCCGCTGCAGTACCATGCCGAGGGGCTCGACGATCAGGTCCTGCGGCATTTCGAGCTCACGGCTCCGGCGCCCGACCTTTCCAGGTGGGAAGACATCGTCGACCGCTTCGAGAACCCCGAGGGCGAGGTCACGATCGCGGTGGTCGGCAAGTACGTCGGCCTGCCCGACGCCTACAAGTCGCTCAACGAAGCGCTCGTCCATGGCGGCATGGCGAATCGGGTGCGCGTCAACATCCGCTGGATCGATGCCGAGATCTTCGAGCAGGACGATTCGGAAATCGCCGCCCAGCTCGAGCCGATGCATGCGATTCTCGTTCCCGGTGGGTTCGGCGAGCGCGGTTCGGAAGGAAAGATTGCCAGCGTGCGCTTCGCGCGGGAACGCAAGGTGCCGTTCTTCGGCATCTGTCTCGGCATGCAGATGGCCTGCATCGAAGGGGCGCGGAACACGGCCGGGATCGCGAAAGCCTCCTCGACCGAGTTCGGCGAAACGCCCGAGCCTGTGGTCGGCATCATCACCGAGTGGATGAGCAAGGAAGGGCTGCAGCAGCGTTCGGCCGAGGGCGATCTCGGCGGCACGATGCGGCTCGGCGCCTACGACGCCGTGCTTTCGGGCAACAGCCACGTTTCAACGATTTACGGGGGCGCCACCGTCATTTCCGAGCGCCACAGGCATCGCTACGAGGTCAATTCGGCCTACCGCGAGCCGCTCGAGAAGGGCGGGCTGGTATTCTCGGGCATGTCGCCCGACGGACTGCTCCCGGAGATCGTCGAGCGTCCCGATCACCCGTGGTTCGTCGGCGTGCAGTTCCATCCCGAGCTCAAGAGCCGCCCGTTCGAGCCGCATCCGCTGTTCGCCGGCTTCATCGCCGCCGCGGTGCGGCAGTCGCGCCTGGTGTGATCCAGGCGCCCGTTTCGCGGTTCTGCGAACGGTTGCAATTTGGGATTCCCCCTCAGAATCCGCTTGCGTTCGCGGCCCGGCAAGTCGTAGCCGGTCACGTTGGTCGCAGGTCGGCCCCGACGATGCCGCCGAGGCGGTAGCGGTGCAGGGCAGGCGATCGACTTGAAGGGGAGTTCTTGACCGGCTGCACGCGGTGCGGTGCGCAGGGGCACAATGTACTGCCGGCGTCCGGTTCGGTCTTGCCACTTCGATCTGGCCGTCTTTTGCGACCCGGACGGTCACTTTGGGGGGCAGGTCGGCGCGCCTGCGTCGAGGGGGCGGAACCCGCAAGGGCTCCGCCCCCGAACCGTTTCCGGGCCGCGCTCGCCGTATCAGGCGGCGTCGGCCTCCGGGCGATCGTCGGAGACCACCTCGAGCGCGGGCTGCGACTGGCGGCCGATCGCGATCTTCTTCGGCCTCATTGCCTCCGGCACTTCGCGCACGAGGTCGATCGTCAGTAGCCCGTCGGCGAGGTCGGCGCCCGCGACGTGGACGAAGTCGGCGAGCTCGAAGCGGCGCTCGAACGCACGGTTGGCGATGCCGACGTGGACCATCTCGCCGTCGGTCTGCTCTTCGCGCTTGCGGCCCTGGATCACCAGCAGGTTCTGGTGAGCGGTGATCTCGAGGTCGTCGGGTTTGAAGCCGGCGACGGCGAGCGTGACGCGGTAGGAGTCCTCGCCGCGTCGTTCGATGTTGAACGGGGGATAGTTGTCGCCGCTGCCGCTGTTGCGGATCTGGTTCTCGAGCAGGTCGAACAGCCGGTCGAAGCCCACTGTCGAGCGGCGATAGGGGGTAAAATCGAAGCGAGTCATCGAAACAAATCCTCCATTGAGCAATTTGAACGGTTCGTGCAGGCCCGCCGGCGCGGCGCCCGCGTGTCGCAACGCCCTCGCGGCGCGCTGCGACTGGTGCTAGATATTTTCCGCCTCGGCCCTTTCAAGAGGTCCGAACCCCCGTTCGGCAGGAGTTCGCGTGAGCCAGCCAAAGGTCGAAATCTACACGAAAATGTTCTGCGGCTACTGCTATCGGGCCAAGCGGCTGCTCGAGAGCAAAGGCGTTGCGTTCGAGGAGTACGACATCACGCTCGGCGGTCCCAAGAGGGCGGAAATGCTCGAGCGGAAGCCCGACGCGATGACCGTGCCGCAGATCTTCATCGATGATCGGGCGATCGGCGGATCCGACGACCTCGCGCGGCTCGACCGCGAGGGGAAGCTCGACGCGCTGCTCGGCCTCGCATGACGCGCATCGCCGTCCTGCAGATGACCTCGGGGATCGACCCGGCGCGAAATGCCGCCACGATCCTCGACGCGATGGGCGAGGCACGCAGGGGCGGGGCGGAAATGCTGTTCACTCCGGAGATGTCGCTGCTGCTCGACCGTGACCGCGGGCGCGCCGCGGGCCACCTCGGGGCGGAAGCCTACCGCCGGACTGTCGAGCAGCTGCAGGCGGCCGCCGGCGAGCATGGCCTGTGGCTGTCCGTCGGCCTTCCCGTCGCCCGCGACGACGGCCGTCTCGCGAACCGCATGCTGGTTTTCCCGCCGGGCGCAGAGGGTCCTGTCGCCTACGACAAGATGCATATGTTCGATGTCGAACTGGCGACCGGCGAAAGCTGGCGCGAATCCGCCGCTTATGCGCCCGGCGAGCGCGTGGTGACGGTCCCCGATACGCCCGCCGGAAGGCTCGGGCTCGCGATCTGTTACGACCTGCGCTTTCCCGCTTTGTTCGAAGAGCTTGGACGGCAAAGCTGTGACACGATCTCGATCCCGGCGGCGTTCACGGTGCCGACCGGGCGGGCCCACTGGCACCTGCTGTTGCGCGCCCGCGCGGTCGAGGCGAGCGCTTACGTCGTCGCGGCCGCTCAGGTCGGCGTGCACGAGGACGGGCGCACCACCTACGGTCATTCGCTGGTGGTCGATCCGTGGGGCGAGGTCGTGCTCGACCTTGGCGGCGAGGCGCCGGGCCTCGGTTTTGCCGAAATCGAGCCCGCGCGGATCACCGACGTTCGCCGCCAGCTGCCGAGCCTTGCCAACCGTCGCCCGATCCCTAAATCGATCTGAAATGATCGTATTCGACCTCTGCTGCGACGCCGGACATCGGTTCGAGGGCTGGTTCGGCTCGTCGGAGGATTATGCCGTGCAGCACTCGCGCGGCCTTGTTTCCTGTCCCTCCTGCGGTTCGACCGCGGTCGACAAGGCGCCGATGGCGCCCGCCGTCCCGCGCAAGGGCAATAGCCTGCCGGCCCTTCCGGCGATGGCAGCTGCGAAGCAGCCCATGGCGAATGGTCCCATGCCGCCCGAGGTGGCCGAGGCGCTGGCCAAGCTGGCCGAAGCCCAGGCCCGCGCCCTGGAGAACTCGAGATGGGTCGGCGATGCCTTCGCCGAGCAGACGCGCGCGATGCACTACGGCGAACGCGATCCCGAGACGATCCACGGCAACGCCTCGCTCGAGGAGGCGAAGGCGCTGTTCGAGGAGGGCATCCCGGTCGCGCCGCTGCCGTTCCCGGTCGCGCCGCCTGAAGAGCTCAATTAGCGCGCTCCGACGCGCCCATGACGCTGAAGGCGTCAGGAGATGCAGTAGCGGCAGCAGCTGTCAAAAGGTTGAGCGGCACCGCTGATCGAAGCGCCGCGCCAATTCGGCGAGACTGACCTCCCCCAGCCGCGCGACCAACATCGCCTCTGCCTCGTTGAGCGCGCTTTCCAGGGCCTCGTTGACAACCCGTTCCACCGCGCATTTGGCGTTCGGATGTTCGCTGCCGATCATGAAGAGGCGCGGCCCGCCGACGGCACGGTGGACGTCAAGTAGCGACACGGCTTCAAGGTCGGCCTGGATAACCCAGCCGCCGCCGTGCCCCTTTTCCGACCGGACATAGCCCGAATCCCGCAGCCCGGCCATCGTCCGGCGCACAACGACGGCATTGGTGCCAAGCATGCGGGCAATCTCGTCCGAGGTCATCGGGCCCTCATGGCGCGCCATGTGGAGCAGC
>JBIQKN010000017.1:22632-47579 GCA_044506565.1 Sphingomonadales bacterium
GTGGAGCAGCGAGAATGGCCGAATTCCAAGACTCCGATCACTGGGATACTGCCGCCCAGCATTACGAGAAGACCGCTCATCCCTTTACCGTCCGCTATGCCGAGGCAGCGCTCTCCCGTGTCGCGCTGACGTCCGATAGTCGCGTCCTCGACGTCGCGGCGGGCACCGGCGCGCTGGCCCTGCTGGCGGCGCGAACGGGCGCCCAGGTTCTGGCGACTGATTTCTCACCCGGCATGATCGCGCGCATCGCGGCGAGCAATCTGCCCAATGTCGAAGCGCGCGTGATGGATGGGCAAGCGCTTGCGCTGGAGGATGCCAGCTTCGATGCGGTGTTCTCGATATTCGGCGTCATCATGTTCCCGGACTGGCGCAAGGGCCTCGCCGAGATGGCAAGGGTGACGCGCACGGGCGGGCACGGCGTGATCGCGACCTGGCGGGAGCCCGGCGCAGCAACCTTCCTGCTGCTTGGACAGATCCGTCGCAAGCTGTTCCCCGATCGGGGCGGCATGACGATGCCCGAAGCTGTGAAAGCGCTGAGCGAGCCGGCGGATTTCGCGCGCGAACTGGTTGCCGCCGGCTATCGCGATCCTCGGATCGAGCCTGTCACCCATGAATATATGCTGGATCTTTCGGCGCTCGCCGAACCGGATTCGCTCTTCGGCATGTCTCCCGACTGGACGAGCCTTGATGCGACGGAAAAGGATGCCGTGATCACCGAAGTGCGGCAAATGGCAGGCGAAAGCGAATTCCTGCCAATCCCCTCTACCGCGCTGATTGCGGTCGCGCGGCGATAGCGGGGTCAGCCTCTACGGACCCCGGCCTCATACCCGCGAAAGCTCTCTCTCTTGGTCGAGAAGGGGCCTGCCACGAACTGCGCATTTCCGTGCCTTGGAAAGTTATGGCGCGCCCGACAGGATTCGAACCTGTGACCCCCGGATTAGGAATCCGATGCTCTATCCTGCTGAGCTACGGGCGCGCGCCGGCGTCGTTTAGGTGACGAGCGCGCGGGAGGCAATCGCCTCGGTCGCGCGCCTCAGATCGTCACCACGACTTTGCCGACCTGCTGGTTCGATTCGAGGAACGCGTTGGCGTCGGCGATCTGATCGAGACCGTGAAATTCCTTCGCGATCACCGGCTTCAGGTGCCCGCCGGCGAGACCTTGCAGGATCTTCTCCTGCGCAGCCTTGAAGCGGTGGGGGTGGTTCCAGATCTCGCTTGCTACCCACCCGCGCATCGACAGGCCCTTCATCGCGCAGGGCCAGTGGGGGTAGGGCGTCGGCTGCTCGCTGAGCCCGCCGTAGATGAACAGGATACCTCGCGGCGCGAGCGCCTGGGCGAGCGTGTCGACGTAAGGCCCCCCGACCGGGTCGAACGCCGTGCGCGCGCCTTTGCCGCCGGTGACCTCCATCACCCGCGCGACGAGGTCTTCCTCCTCGGTCGCGATCACGTGCGCCGCGCCCTGGTCGAGCAGGGCCTGCGTCTTGTCACTTGTCCGGGTGCAGGCGATCGACACCGAGCCGGCCCAGTTGGCCAGCTGGATCGCAGCGATGCCGACGCTCGAGGAGGCGGCGCGGATGATCACGCCGTCGCCGATGCCGACGTCGGCGACCTCGATGATCGCGTAGGCGGTCATGTACTGCATCCAGATCGCGGCCGCCTCGGCCGGCGTGAGGGCGGGCGGGGCGGGCGACAGCACGCGCGCCGGCACGATCGCCTCCTCGGCCCACAGTCCCTGGGCGGGCGTGGTCATCGGCAGGATGCAGACCCGCTGGCCGACCTCGAAGCCCTCGACGCCAGGCCCGATGGCGGCGATCGTGCCGGCTCCCTCGTAACCCATCCGGCTCGGTAGCTTGCAAGGCACCGGATAGCGTCCCGCACGGTACATCGCCTCGGCGCGGTTGAGACCGACTGCCTCGACCTTGACGCGGACCTCGCCCGGGCCGGGCTCGCCGATCTCCAACTCTTCGATCTGCAGGACTTCCGGACCGCCTTGGGACTGGATGCGGACAACTCTGGCCATGACCTCTCCTGGTGTGAGCTGGGTTCAATCAGCCGCTTCTACCGCGCTGACGCCGATCCCGCAGCACAAAGAAAATGGGGCCCTCCCGCAAAGGAGGGCCCCAATGATTTCCGGCTTTCGCCGCTCGGTTAGAACCGGAAGTTCGCGCCGAGGTAGAAGCGACGGCCGTTGGTGTCGTGCGTGCCGCTCAGGAACGTGCCACCGCGGAGCTGGCCGGCCGCGAGGTCGTAGTTCGGGTTGAACTGGCCCAGCGGCGGCGCCTTGTTGAACAGGTTGTCCACACCGAAGCGCAGCCCGATGTCGTCGGACAGCTGGTAGCTGCCCTGGAGGCTGAACAGGTGGTAGTCCGGGTAAGGAGCCGTGTTCGGCGTCGGAGCGGCAGCTTCACCGCCGTCCTCGAGACCCGAGTAGTACTGCCACTGCAGCGCCAGGCGCCAGGCATCCCAGCTGTAGCCGAGGGTGCTCAGGAAGCGCCACTCGAACACGTTCGGGTTCAGGCCGTTCTCGCCCGGGCCCGTCGTGCCGACATAGTCGACCAGCGGGATCTGCGGGTAGAGCGACGAGCTCTCGAAGTCGATCTGGTAGTTCCCGACGACGTTGAGCGACACGGTGCCCGGCCCCAGATCCATGCCCCAGTCGAGCTGGGCGTCGATGCCGCGCAGGTGCACCCGGCCGGAGTTGGCGTAGGTGATCTGGACGTTGCCGAGCTGGCCGGTCGGGTTGCGCGGCAGCAGCTGGCAGAACTGGTTCTGCGAAGCCGTGACCGCCTGGGCGTTAGGCTGGCCCGTGACGTCATCGTAGTCCGCACCGGTGATGGCCGGGTTGAACAGCGGGTCGAAGCACTGCTGCTGCACCGCACCGATCGTCTGGGCGCCGATCGCGTCCTTGATGGTGATGTCGTAGAAATCGACCGACATCCGCAGCCGCGACAGAGCTCCGCCGGCGAACGGCGACTGGATCACCACGCCCGCAGTCCAGGTGTCGGCGGTTTCCGGGACCAGGTTCGAGTTGCCGACCAGGGTCGGGAACGCGAAGCCGAAGCCCGAGGTCGACTGCGGCGGCGAGGACGGACCGTAGTACAGGTTGATCGCGTCCGGCCCGGCGGCGTTCATCAGCGCCCGGCACGTGGCTTCGACCGCCGTGGCATTCGGGTTCACGGCCGGGTTGGCCGAGAAACCGAACGGGTTCAGGCGCGAACACACGTCACCGCGGTTGTTGACGCCGAAGGTCTGCTGCGCCGCGAGGAACAACTCGCCGATGTTCGGCGCGCGTTCCGCCCGGTTGTAGCCGCCGCGAATGCGGAGCCAGTCGTTGAGCGCCCAGTCCGCGAGAACCTTGTAGGTCCAGCTGCCACCCGTCGTGCTGTAGTCCGAGTAGCGCCCACCGACTTCCAGGTTGAGTGACTGGAAGAAGGGGATATCGGCCAGGACCGGGATCAACGCTTCCGCGTAGACTTCCTTGACGTCGATCATCGCATTGACCTCGCCGCTCGGATAGATGCCGAGCGCCTGGTCGATGAACGAGCGGCCCTGGGTGGTCAGGGTATCGTTGGTGAACTCGTAGGCCATCTCGCGATAGCTGGCGCCAGCCGCCGCCCGGACGTCGCCGGCCGGCAGCGCGAACAGGCCGCCCTGGAAGTTCGCTTCGACGATCGTCTGGCGGAACTTCGAACGGTTCTTCAGGTCGGCCCGCATGGCTTCGAGGCAGTCCTCGCTGAAGCCGCCAGCCGGCACGTTGAAGAAGTTGACGCCCGTGGTGCACCGGCCGGTCGAGGCGCCGAAGCCGCCCGACTCCTGGTTGCCTTGCAGGGCCAGCCCGCGGCCGAACGCCGGTGCGGTCAGGACCGTCTGCACGCGGTCGAGCGAGTAGACGCCGGTCTGCCGCGCGAAGGTGTGCGATTCGCCATGGTTGACGAAGGCTTCCCAGGTCCAGTCGGTGCCCGGGATCGACCCTTCGAAGCCGGTCGTGATGTTGTAGGTCATCACGTCGGTGAAGGTCTCGCGGTCGTCCGGCAGCAGCGTGGTGAGCTGGAACGGGGCGTTCGGGTTGGTCCGGTTGTTGAGGATGTTCTGAAGGTCGGCTGGCAGGAATTGGCCGATCACCTGGTTGTTGGAGCAGCCGCCCATGGCGTTGTTGGCGCAGGCGAACTGCGAGCCATACATCTGCTGGAACCTCGGGTTGGTCGGGTTGTCAGCCAGGTTATCCGGCGTGGGGTCGACGTAAACTCCGCCGAACGGATTGGCCATGCCGTGGAGCAGGACCGAACTCGGGTTGCCTGAACCCAGGCGCTGGCCGTTGGACTGGAAGCCGTCGCTGCCGACGTAGACCCCGCTGCCGTACGGGATGAACGCGTCCCAGCCGTTGGTGATCGGACCCGGTTCGTTGCGGGTGTAGGTATTGGTGTGGCTGAACAGCGCCTGGCCGAACATGCCGACCCAGTCGTTGATCTCATAGTTGCCGCGGGCGAACGCGTTGTAGCGGGTCAGCGGCAGGATCAGGTAGAACCTGTTGTTGATCTCCGAAATCGTGCCGATCGCAGTCTGCTTGAACGGATCTGCGTTCAGCGGGCCCGCATTGAACCCCTGAATGCCGCGGCGCTGGCCGAAGCCGGTGCCGGTCCAGGCCGATCCGTCCGGATTGAAGAAGATGTTGTAGCCGCCGGCCGTCAGATCCGGACCGTACGAAGCGTCCGGGAACAGCGTGTTGTTGAGGTAGTCAACGCCGGCCGGGGTCAGCGTGTTGCCGAAGCCCGGCAGAATCACGCCCGGGCTGGAGACGAAGAACTGCGCACCCGTCGTGGCCAGCGGATCGTTCCACAGGTCCCGGTACCAGCTGCGATCCCGCTGGTAGTTCGCTTCGCGGGTGTTGACCGAGAGCGCGAGGCTGATGTTGCCGCGGCCGTCGGGGAAATCGGTCCCCATGATGCCCGACAGCTGGTATTCGAAGCCGTCGCCTTCCTGGGTGATGCCGACGCGACCGTCGAGCTCGAGGCCCTGGAAGTTCTTCTTCAGGATGAAGTTGGTGACGCCGGCGACGGCGTCAGCGCCGTAGGTCGCCGAAGCGCCGCCCGAGATGACCTCGACGCGCTCGATCGCGGCGGCCGGGATCGTGCTGATGTCGGTCACGCCCGAAGCGTTCGACGGAGTCGAGCGGCGGCCGTCGACGAGGACGAGGTTGCGGTTGGCGCCGACACCGCGCAGCGAGATGGTCGCGGCACCGGGAGTGTTGGTGGCGGTCGGCTGAATGTCGCCGCCGGCGGTCGGCGTCTGCGCCGGCACGAACTGGGGCAGCTTGTTCAGGTTCGATTCGAGCGCCGCGGTCGACGACTGCTCGAGCAGGGCCTCGTCGGCGGTGACCATCGGGGTCGTCGAATTGAAGTCCTGGCGCTGAATGCGCGAGCCGGTAACGACGATGCGGCTGTCTTCCTGAGCGCCGTCTTCGTCCTGGGCCACGGCCGGTGCGGCCATCGCGAAAGTGCTGGCGCATCCCGCCAACAGCAGGGCCTTGTAGATGCCCATTGTGTCAACACTCCTCACTTCGTGCTCCCTTCACAAAAATGGCGGACGGCAACCCTGCCGGCGCTGCAATTCGGACTAAGTTCTGCGGGACGGACGGGCGCGCGACACGGTGCCCGGATTACCGGGACCATTACCGATGCGTCGCTGCGCAAATGTCATGAAGACATGCCCTCCCGTTGCGGCCCCATCTTGGAATCGCGGGGTCCGTCTGAGGCAATCTCATATGGCTACTGGTTGACACTGTCTAGGGGAACGAACGTCACGAACCTGCGGAAAATGTCGGTTCTCTGCGGGATGGAGCAGGATTGTTGCGTGATTCGGTCCGGTTTTTAGCTGGTGGCGAATGGTCACTCTCGATGAAAAATACGTGTTATCAATGAGATATGGGTATGTTTCGGCCATGATGCGGTGCGAGTGTTGCCAACCTGCATCGCTCACCAACTCGATGCCGGCCGCATCCAGGGCGCAGCGGGACGCTGATCGACCGCCACGGGACCGGCGGCAAACTGTCCACGGAACCGAATTGCGCTCTAGCCTCGCCCGAAAAGCGCTCTAGGGTAAGGGGAAACCAGTACGAACGGTCGGGAGAGACCGCACAGATGGATAAGCGGCCAGTGCCGTCGGGGGACAGGGTGGGGGCCCGTGCGGGCAGGACCGACGAATGGCGGGCGGTTCTGCACCGTCATGCCGAACGCGCATGGCGCTCGCGCCCCGACTCGCCTCCGGCCGATCCCGAGACGGCACGGTTCCTAGACCAGACCCTCGGCCCGCTGGCCGACGACGCGCTGAAGATCGTCGAGGCCTATGCCCTCGGCGCTTCCCGATCCGCCGACGGACAGCTGCCGCCCGAATTCGGCAACCGGCTCGATATCGTCCTCAACGGAATCGAGGCATCGCTGAACGGCCGCCGCGATCGGCCCGCGCCCGAAGCCCCGCCGCATGTGATCCAGAGCGAGCTGTGGCAGATCTTGCGGCGCGTGCGCGAAAGCGCCGACTTGTCCTACGCGCGCGAGAAGAACCTGATCGAGCTCGACCGGCGGATCCTGTTCCTGCTCCAGAGCGCGGGCCCGCTGGTGCCGGCGGAGATTTCGAGCGGCGTGGGCGTCGACAAGGCGCAAGTCAGCCGGTCGGTCAAGCGGCTGCTCGCCGAAGGGCTCGTCGAGCGCGAGCAGATTCGCGCGCCGCTCAGGCTGACGCGAGACGGCCAGGCGTTGATGAAGCGCATGTTGCGCATGGCCGAGCTGCGCAACCGCGAGCTGACCATCGAGATCGGCGAGGACGAGCTCAGCGAGTTCTACGTCACGGTCGACATCCTCCTCGACCGTGCCGTCGCTCTCTACGAGCAGGAACGCGAGCTGGCCGGCGGCCGGGGCGGATCCGCCGAACCCCAGGACAAAGCGGGCGAGGGGCGGGCGGGTGAGCGCATAGCGATCGACCGCACCCGAATCGTTTCACCGCTGATGACGCTGAGTTCGTACTTCAGCCGCAGCGGAGCGCTGGCCTTCAAGCGGCTGACCGGACTGTCGACCTTCGAGGCGTTCGTCCTCTCCGAGATCGGCATCGACCCGCCGATCGACTGGGCCGATCTCGTCCATGCGCTCGCCCGGGACCACAGCCAGGCCGGCCGCACGGTCCAGGGGCTGATCGACAAGGGGCTGGTCGAGCGCGAAGGGCGCCCGGGGCGACGTCATGGGCGCTTCCGTCCGACTACCGAGGGCGCGCGGCTGCATGCGGTGATCCACGAGGCGGGTCGACAGCGCAGCGCGTTCCTGCTCGCGCCCCTTGCCGCCGACCAGCGGGCGCGGTTCCTTGCCACCTTCGACAAGCTTCGCCGCAACGCCGTCGCACAGCTCGAGCGTGAGCGGGCCTACGTTGAGATCCAGCGCCGACCGTAGCGCCCGAAGCGAGTCGCGTCAGCGGACGCGGCGAACCGGAACCGGGGTCTGTCTGTCGAAGCGCATCAGGAAACTGCCCAGGGCGCCGCGCTCGATTTCCACCACCGAGCCGGCCCGCGGCGTCCGATAGTTCGAGGGGACCCCTTCGGCGAACAGCCATTCGGCGCCATCCTCGAGCGTGAACGAGTAGATGCCCGGTTCCCTCGGACGGATCGAGGAAATCCGTGCGCTGATCTGCTGCAGTTGGCCTGCCGGCGGGGTGAAGCGCTGCGGCGTGCGGACATCTTCCGCCCCGAAACCTTGCGGGCTGTTGGCCGCGACCGGTGCGGTGCCACCTTGCGGCACGACCATTTGCCCGGGCACCGCCACGCGCGGCGTGCCGCCCAGATTGCGGATGTTGTTGTCGTAGCAGGCGAGCCGGGCCGTCGCGTCGTCGATCTTGGCGCACTCGCGCAGGATGCCGACGGCGGTTTCCTGGTCGATCTGTGCGCCGGCCGGAACGCCTGCGAGCAGCATGACGGCGGTCCCTGCCGCCACGATCGTAGCGCGGTGCGCAAGCATCTACCGGAAACTCCCTCTCGATCTCACGCTCCAATGGCCGCAAGCCGGGTATCGCGCAAGGGGCTTGCCACGGCGTGAACGCGCGGCGCGCGTTGGTTCGCTCGCTTTGCCTAGGCCAGCGCGCCGCGCTGCCGCTGGTCTTCCTCCATCGAGCGGAACAGTGCGGCGATATTGCCTTCGCCGAAACCTTCGTCGCCCTTGCGCTGGATGAACTCGAAGAACACCGGGCCGATCATCAGCCGGCTGAAGATCTGCATCAGCAGGCGCGGCTCGCCCTCGCGCGTCGATCCGTCGACGAGGATGCCGCGCTGGCGGAGCTTGGCGAGCGGTTCGCCATGGCCGGGAAGGCGGGACTCGAGCTGGTCGTAATAGGTGCCGGGCGGGGGCGGGGCGAACTCGAGGGCGAGCGTCTTCAGCGCATCGAGCGAATCGTAGAGGTTGTCGCTGGCCAGCGCGATGTGCTGGATCCCTTCGCCGTTGTAGGCGCGCAGGTACTCGGCGATCTGGCCCTTGCCGTCGTCGCCGCCCTCCTGGTTCAGCGGGATGCGGATCTTGCCGTCCGGCGCCATCATCACCTTGGTGTTGAGCCCCGAATACTCGCCGGTGACGTCGAACTGGCGGAACTCGCGGAAGCCGAAGATGCGAGAATAGAACGATTCCCAGTGCGGGATACGGCCGTTGTAGACGTTGTGCGTCAGGTGATCGATCGTGTGGAACCCGGCTCCGGGGGGCGAGCGTTCGGCGCCGGTCTCGTAGACGAAGTCGATGTCCCAGATGTTCAGCCCGTCGCCGTAGCGGTCGACGAGGTAGATCAGCGAGTGGCCGATCCCGCGGATCGCCGGGATGTGCAGCTCCATTACCCCGGTGCGGATTTCGACCGGCTCGGCGCCGCGTTCGATCGCCAGGGCATAGGCCTTCGCTGCGTCTCGGACGCGAAAGCCCATGCCGCAAGCCGAGGGGCCGTGCTCGGCCGCGAAGTAGGCCGCAGGGCTTTTCGGTTCGTAGTTGGCGACGAAGTTGATCTGCCCCTGGCGCCACAGCTGGACGTCCTTGCTGCGATGGCGGGCGATCAGCGAGAACCCCATGCGCTCGAATGCCTCTTCGAGCACGCCCTTCTCGGGCGCGCAGAACTCGAGGAATTCGAAGCCGTCAAGGCCGAGAGGATTTTCGAACAGGTCAGACATAGTTTCCAATGTAACCTCTTGGGCGCTCGGGGACAAGGTTCGGCTTCGTCGCACCCCGATCGGTCGACCGGCTCTGCGGTTTGCGAGGAAATCGCTTGAATCGCCTCGCTAACTGTGATTCCCTCAATGCATGAACGCCGGCGTCGACAACAGCGGGATCGTGAGGGAGAAGCTCGGCCGGATGGCCGCGCTCGGTTTCCTGCTGCTCATCGGCGGACTCGCGCTTGCCGGACCCTACGGTCTGCTCGCCTGGGGCGAAAGCGTCGCACTGCTCGACAACCGCCAGCAGCAGATCGCCCTGTTGCGCGCCGAGACCGCCGAACTCGACAACCTGGTCGAGCGGCTCGACCCGGATCATGTCGACCCGGATCTCGCGACCGAGCTGATGCGCAAGAATCTCAACGTCGCGCACCCCGACGAGTACGTCATCGAGATCGAGCCGGCGCGCTGACCGGAAGCGGCCGGCCGGCGCATTCGAGGCGTTGCCAGCCCGGTCGCGTCCGTCTTATAGGCGAGCCGAACACTCCCCCCGATGGGGCGTGAACAGAGGAAGTCGCCTTGGCCCGAGCCGCCCGTTCCAATGCCGCCAAGACCAAGCGGAACAGTTCTGAAGACCCCGCAGCAAGTTCCGGAAATTTCGAGCTTCGCAGCCTTCAGGAGCGGTTCGAGAAGAACCGCCGCTTCAAGGCCGATTCGGACCTGCTGCTGCATCTCTACGAACAGATGCTGCTGATCCGCCGCTTCGAGGAGAAGGCCGGGCAGCTCTACGGCCTCGGCCTGATCGGCGGGTTCTGCCATCTCTACATCGGTCAGGAGGCCGTCGCGGTGGGGCTCCAGTCCGCGCTTCAGGAAGGCAAGGACAGCGTCATTACCGGCTACCGCGACCACGGCCACATGCTCGCCTACGGGATCGACCCAAAGATCATCATGGCCGAGCTGACCGGGCGCCAGGCCGGCATCTCCAAGGGCAAGGGCGGCTCGATGCACATGTTCAGCACCGAGCACGCTTTTTACGGCGGGCACGGCATCGTCGGCGCGCAGGTGCCGCTCGGCGCGGGCCTCGCCTTTGCCCACAAGTACCGCGAGGACGGCGGCATCTGCCTTGCCTACTTCGGCGACGGCGCGGCCAACCAGGGGCAGGTCTACGAGACCTTCAACATGGCCTCGCTGTGGGGCCTGCCGATCGTGTTCGCGATCGAGAACAACCAGTACGCGATGGGCACCTCGGTCAAGCGCAGCTCGGCTGAGACCGAGTTCTATCGCCGCGGCACGGCGTTCCGCATTCCGGGCATGGAGGTCAACGGGATGGACGTGCTCGAAGTGCGCCAGGCGGCCGAAGTGGCCTTCGCCCATGTCCGCGAGGGCAACGGCCCGGTGCTGATGGAACTCAATACCTACCGCTATCGTGGCCACTCGATGTCGGACCCCGCCAAGTACCGGACGCGCGAAGAAGTGCAGAACGTGCGCGAGCACAGCGACCCGATCGAGGGAGCCAAGGCCGACCTGCTCAAGCTGGGCGTTGACGAGGACAAGTTGAAGGACATCGACAAGCGCATCAAGGCGCAGGTGGCCGAAGCGGCCGACTTCGCCGAGACCTCGCCGGAGCCGTCTCCGGACGAACTCTACACCGACGTGCTGGTGGAGAGCTACTGATGGCCATCGAGCTCAAGATGCCCGCGCTCTCGCCGACGATGGAAGAGGGGACGCTCGCCAGGTGGCTGGTCAAGGAAGGCGACACCGTTTCCGCCGGAGACGTGCTCGCCGAGATCGAGACCGACAAGGCGACGATGGAATTTGAATCGATCGACGAAGGCACTGTCGGCAAGATCCTCGTTCCCGAGGGCTCCGAGGGAGTGAAGGTCGGCACGGTCATCGCGGTGCTGGCAGGCGAGGACGAGGACGCCGAGGCTGCAGCTCCTGCCGCGCCGGCGGCGAGCGAAGCGCCGGCACAGGAGCAGAAAGCCGCCGAATCCGAGGCGCCGAAAGGCAAGGCGCCGTCCGGCACGGAGAAGCTGGCCGCTACGGCGAAGCCGGCGGCCGATCCGGACGTTCCTCCCGGTACCAACATGATCAAGCTCACGGTCCGCGAAGCGCTGCGCGACGCGATGGCCGAGGAGATGCGGTTGGACGACCGCGTGTTCGTGATGGGCGAGGAAGTCGCCGAGTACCAGGGGGCCTACAAGGTCACCCAGGGCCTGCTCGAGGAATTCGGCCCCGGGCGCGTGATCGACACTCCGATCACCGAATACGGTTTCGCCGGCGTCGGTACCGGTGCGGCAATGGGCGGGCTGAGGCCGATCGTCGAATTCATGACCTTCAACTTCGCGATGCAGGCGATCGACCACATCGTGAACTCGGCCGCCAAGACCAACTACATGTCGGGCGGCCAGATGCGCTGTCCGGTCGTATTCCGCGGCCCCAACGGCGCGGCCAGCCGCGTCGCGGCGCAGCACAGCCAGAACTACGCGCCGTGGTACGCGAGTGTGCCGGGGCTGATCGTCATCGCGCCCTACGACGCCTCGGACGCCAAGGGCCTGCTCAAGGCCGCGATCCGCAGCGAAGATCCTGTCGTGTTCCTCGAGAACGAGCTGGTTTACGGCCGCAGCTTCGAGGTCGCCCAGCTCGACGATCACGTCCTGCCGATCGGCAAGGCGCGGATCGTGCGTGAGGGCAGCGACGTGACGATCGTTTCCTATTCGATCGGCGTCGGGCTCGCGCTGGAAGCAGCGGAAACGCTGGCGGAGGAGGGCATCGATGCGGAAGTCATCGACCTGCGCACCCTGCGCCCGCTCGACCGCGATGCGATCCTGACCAGCCTGGCGAAAACCAACCGCCTGGTGATTGCCGAGGAAGGGTGGCCGACCTGCTCGATCGCCTCGGAAGTCATGGCGATCTGCATGGAGGACGGCTTCGACCATCTCGACGCGCCCGTCCTCAGGGTCTGCGACGAAGATGTCCCGCTGCCGTACGCGGCCAACCTCGAGCACCTGGCGCTGATCGACGCCGGGCGGATCGTCGAGGCGGTGAGGAAGGTCTGCTACCGCGCCTAAGTGCAGGAGGCGACCGAGGCGCCTTCGGTGTTGTAGAGGCCGTTCCCGCCGGGTCCCGGGTAGTCGCGATCGTCGCGCACGACCATGGCGGCGGTCTCGTGAATCTTTCTGTCGGCGAACATCTCGTTCGAGAGAAACAGCGGTTTGTACTGATAAACGATCTCGACGAACATCACGCCCGTGTCCGCGGGAGTCGTGACCTGGTTCGAGGCAGGCCCCATCGCTACGATGTCGTCATCGCCGGCATCGCCATAGCTGGAGTCCCACTCGAGCGAGCCGAAGCAGCGTTGCCAGCGAATCATGTGTTCGTCTTCGCCGGGCATGCGTTCGAGACTCGACAGAATCACGCGGCCGTTGGTGGCGAGATCGAGCGTACCGCTCTGCAACTGGGCGCCCAGGAACAGGTCGTTGATCTGCGTCTCGGTGATGCGCGGCTTGGCAAGCAGCGAATCGATGCCGATGCGTGAAGCGTTGTCCGCTACGTGCAATGCAAGCTGACTCACCCGCATCTTCGTGCTCACGTAGTTCGACAGCTCGATACCGCCGAGGAACAGCGGGACGATGACCACCAGCGAATAGGCGAATTCGACCATTGCGACGCCGTCCTGTGCGGCGCGCAGACGGCGGAGGAGTTTGCGAGCGGGGGCGATCACGAGCAAGTCCCCGTCGTCGGCGCGTCGTAGGAGTCCTGGTCGCCGTAAGGCTGGTTGGCGAGCACCGTGCTCGCCGTCAGGCTCTGTTTGGAGGGAACGTCGATGAACGCGTGCAGCGGGAACAACCGGTCGTACTCGATGGTCACGACGTAGACCACGTTGTCGCGCGCGCCGGCACGATCGACCGAGTCCCCGCCGTCGGCGTCCCACACGCCATTGTTGTTGACGTCGGTGAAGGTCTCTCCGTTGTCGCATACGCCATTCGCAAACGGCCCGCTTGACGAGTCGTTGAACTCCTCCGGGGCCGCGGCCGCAGCGTCGGTGAAGGTCCGATAGAACCGGCGGTTGAACGTGATCTGGGCGTTGCGATTGAGCGGCAGGAGCTGGTTCCTGACTACGGTGTCGATCGTGCTTCTGATCGTGTCTGTGTTGCCGGATGCGCTCTCGAGTGAAGAGTCCCGAGCGGCCTTTTGCACCGCACCCTCCAACACGCTCTTCATGTAGAGCGTGTGGCCGACATCGAACCCGCCGAACAGCAGCAGGAACAGCGCAGGCGAAATCAGCCCGAACTCGGTGAGCGTCGCACCCTCGTCGGCCCGGCCGAGCCGGCGCAGGCGCGCAATGCGGCGAGGTCCGAGCGCGATCACTGCGTCAGCCTCAGGTCCGCGATTTCGGACGCGATCTGCTTGAACCGCGAGATCAGCGCGTCTTCGTCGGCAGCACTGTAATAGTGGCCGGGCGAGGCGCAGTTCTCGAGGCGTGTCTCGTTGGCCGAGTTGACGCCGCCACCGTAAGAAATGACCCACAGCGTGATATTCATGTTCTTTACGGCTGTGCAGAGCACCTCGAGACGGGAGTTCACGAGCTGGGTGAGCTGAGTGTTGCTCGGTGCATAGGTGGTTTGCCGCCGGGCCCACCAGGACGAGCCGTACGCGTCCAGGTTGTTCGAGTAGGTCTGTGCGTCGCCGTCGGTCATGAAGATCATGTGACGCTGGATGCTGCCGCCCTTAGCGGTGAAGGCGTTTTCGCTCGCGAAGATCCCGGTCGGAGACAGCAGGCGGGCGCCCCACAACATGCCGATGTCGTGGTAGGTGCCGATCGAGTCGGCCTTCAGCGCCGTCATGTAGCTTTCGAGCGAACCGGGCGTAGTGTACTCGGCGAGCTTTCGTGCCTCGTTTGGACAGTAATACCCCGTGCTGAGGCCATCATCCAGATTCTGGTTGCGATTCAGATCGGCGCTATCCACCGAGCTCAGGGTCTTGTTGCTCTTGTTCGTCCCGGTGTAGCGCCCCCAGAAGACGCCCGGTATCAGCGGCTTCCACTGGGTAGCGACATTGCCGACGCTGGGCACGAGGTTGATGTTGGCGTCCAGCGCCGTTGACGGGATGGTCCCCCAGTCATTGCCAGGGTTGCCGTTGTTGCTCTTGTATGTCTGGCGCTCCTCGATGCACCCGTCCCAGTCGACCTCCAGGGTCGCCGGAATCCTCAGTTGCGTCGCGCTGCTGCTGCCGGACAGGTACACTGTAGGCCCAATCTGGATGCTGTAGCCCGGGATGGAGAGCTTGCCGTTCCAATTGTAGCCGCCGGCCTTGAGGCTGCTCAGATCGAGGGTCTGCTTCTCGTAGACGAAATGCGTGAACCTTTCGTGCTCGGTCCAGAACACCTCCCGCGTAGCGCTACCGCTCCGGGAAATCGTGTAGGTCCGGTTGTTGGACTGCTGTAGCCGGCAACGGTCACCGCTGGAGGAATAACGGTAACGGTAGCCCCTTACGGTGTGATTGTCGTTCTGGGTGTAGTTCACCGTCTGCGTCGTTGCCGGATGCACGGGCGCCGACGCACTTTGCTGCTGGGCCTGCGGGTTGCCGACGTCGGTATAGGCCAGCATGCGATTGGAGCCCGAGCCGAGGCCGTTGAGAGCCTCGCACTGGGTCTGGGTCAGGTTGCTGTTGTTCGCGCCCCTCGGGCGCTTTGTGTAGGTCGTTCCGTTGATCGCGACGGTCGTGCCGCCCGATGTCGAAATATCCTGCCAGTTCGAATAGCCGGCGGCGCTCGTAAGCGTCGGAGCGGCCGACCAGTTGCCCCAGGTTACTGAGCCAGTCGAACCCGTCGTCCAGGAGTAGACCGTCTCGAAGACCGGCCTGCGCGTGTCGAACTGGTCCCATTCGTCGGGCATCCAGTCGTTGTGCAGCAGGCGACCGACGTTGACGTTGACCGCATAGGGCACGAAGCCGAGGCGGATCTGCGCCGTGCCGGTGTACTGGGTTGCGCTCGGGTCGTTCGCGCCGTCGCAGTTCTCGTTGGTGTTGACCCTCAGCAGGGCCTCGTAGAAGCACTTCACGGCGCTCCTGAGGCCCTTGATCTTGGCATTCGACTGCTCGCTTGTCGCGTAGGTGCAGCCAGGCTGGCAGTTCATCGAACTGGTAACGTCGAGCACGAACATCACGTCCGTGTTCGGGATTTCCATCTTGGCCGTGCAGCTCACGCTGACCTGCGACGTTTGCTTGCCGAAGATCCGCATGATCGTCATCGGGACATCGGCGCTAGCCACGCCGGTCACGGTGCCGTCGCTTTCGGTGTATTCTCGAGAGAGGTTCGCGGTGCCGTAGTTGCCGTCCTGGAAATTCGCGGCGAACATCTCGTACGCCCGGCCGCGCGAACTGCTGGGGCCGTTGGTCGTCCAGCTCCCCGACGCCATGACCTTGCGGCCGGCCAGCGCGCCGGCGTCGCACGCCTGTTGCAGGCGGGTCTTGGTGATGTAGATGCGGGTCATGTCGACCGCGCCGCCGATCAGCCCGGCCAGCGGGAAGAACGCCGCGGCCATGATGGCCAGCGTATTGCCTGAAGTGCTCTGAGCCAGCCTTTGGAGAAAGGCGCCATTCCGCGACGGCTTCATGGGTATCCTCGCAGCTGAATCAAGACAGTCGGACTCACGCCGATAGCGGGTTGTGGTGTGTGAAAGTTCAAACCTTACGGTTAAGACTTCGTTATGAGCGAATTGCCCGCGGCCCAGAGGCTCGCCACGACCTACGCGCCGGCCCGTAGCCGGCCGCTAATCGTGCCTCTACTCGAACTGGATGCGCGGCTTGCCGCCATCCTGCGGGGCCGGCGCGAACCGCTCGCGACCCAGCTCCGCCTCGCCTGGTGGCGCGACACGCTGCGGAGGCCGGCCGATGACTGGCCGGGCGGTGAGCCGCTGCTCGATGCGCTGCGCACCTGGCGCAACCCGGCGCCGCTCGCCGAGCTGGTCGACGGGTGGGAAGCGCTGCTCGCCGAGAGGCTTACGGCCCGTGAAATCGCCGAGTTCGTCGGTGGGCGAGGGCGGGCGTTCGCCGCACTCGCCGAAGAGCTCGGGGTCGAGGCCGTCGACAAGGCTGCCGAGGCGGCGCGGATCTGGGCTCTCGCCGATCTCGCCGCGAACCTTTCGGACGGTGCGGAACGGGCGCTGGTGGTCGACTACGGTCGCGGGCTCGGTTCGCCGCCGCGGCTTTCGGCATCGCTGCGGCCGCTGGCGGTGCTTGCCGCGCTCGGCGCCGCGGCGCTGGAGCGAGGCGGGGGCGATCTGCTCGCCGGCCCGGGCAGCGTGTTTCTCGCCTTGCGGACAGGGCTGACGGGAAGGTAGGCTGCGCGGTGAGGGTAAAGGGGGGACTTGCCCGTGAACCGCGTCGTGCTCGGTGCCGCCATCGCCTTGCTGCTGCTCGGCATCGGGCTGTTCTGGCTCCAGGGCCGCGCGGAAGTCGAGCAGGGCGCTCCGCCGCCCGTGGCTCCGGCTGCCGAGCCCGAGGGCCTGCCGAGCGCCGACGTGGCCGGCCTGCGCGGCCCCGATCCGCCCGAAGCCAGCACGCTGAGCCGCGAGGAGCAGCGCTTCTTCCGCTACGACCGCAACCGCGACCGCCGGATAACCCGCGAGGAGATGCTCTCGACGCGGACCGATGCGTTTCGCGACCTCGACGTCGACGGCAACAACCTGCTGACGTTCGAGGAATGGGCCGTGACCACCGCCGAGCGGTTCGACAAGGCCGACGCCAACGGCGACCGCGAGCTCAGCCCGGCCGAGTTCGCGACCACCGCGCCGCGGCCGGCGAGCACTCGCCGCTGCAATTGCTGACGGTCCGCCGGAACCCGTGGATCAGGCGGGTACCGTCGTGTTTTCTGCGAGCCAGGCTCCGAAGTCCGCCTTTGCGCGCTCGGTGTAGGCTTCCTTGCGCTGCTTCTTGTTCACGTCGGACAACGGCGGGAACAGCCCGAAATTGACGTTCATCGGTTGGTAGCTGTCGGCCTCGGCGTCGCCGGTGATGTGCGCCAGCAACGCGCCCATTGCCGTGGTCGGCGGCGGCGGCAGCCACTCGCGCCCGGCCAGCTCGGCCGCAGCCATCAGGCCGGCGAGCAACCCTACTGCCGAACTCTCGACGTAACCCTCGCACCCGGTAATCTGGCCGGCGAAGCGGATGTGCAGAGCGCTGCGCAGGCGCAACTGCCGATCGAGCAGCGTCGGCGAGTTGAGGAAGGTGTTGCGGTGCATCCCGCCGAGCCGCGCGAACTCGGCCCTCTCGAGCCCCGGGATCGTGCGGAACAGTCGCACCTGTTCGGCATGTTTGAGCTTGGTCTGGAAACCGACCATGTTCCACAGCGTGCCGAGCTTGTTGTCCTGCCGCAGCTGCACCACCGCATAGGGCCAGCGGCCGTTGGGGTGCTCGGGTGTCGCCCAGTGCGGGTTGTCGAGCCCGACCGGCTTCATCGGCCCGAAGCGCAGGGTATCGACCCCCCGCTCGGCCATGACCTCGATGGGCATGCAGCCCTCGAAGTAGGGGGTGCTCGCCTCCCACTCCTTGAACTCGCCCTTCTCGCCGTCGAGCAGCCCCTGCACGAAGGCGAGGTACTGCTCCTTGGTCATCGGGCAGTTGATGTAGTCCTTGCCGCCCCCTTCGGACGAACCTCGGTCCCACCGCGCGGCCATCCAGCAGACCGACATGTCGATGCTGTGCCGATGGACGATCGGGGCAATCGCGTCGAAGAACGCGAGGCTCTCGGCGCCGGTCGCCCGGCCGATGCTCTCGGCGAGCGAGGCCGCGGTCAGCGGGCCGGTGGCGACGATCGTCAGTCCGGCTTCGGGCAGCGTATCGACCTTTTCGCGCACGATCTCGACGTTGGGATGCTGCTCGAGCGCGTTCTGGACTTCGGCCGAGAACACGTCGCGGTCGACAGCCATGGCCGATCCGGCCGGGACCCGCGCCACTTCGCCCGCGCGCATGATCAGCGAGTCGAGCCGGCGCATCTCGTGGTGCAGCAGGCCGACCGCATTCTTTTCGTCGTCGTCGGAGCGGAAGCTGTTCGAGCAGACGAGCTCGGCCAATCCGTCGGTCTGGTGTGCCGGTGTCGTCCCTCCGCCGCCGCGCATCTCCGACAGGCGGACCCTGATGCCGCGGCGGGCGAGCTGCCAGGCAGCCTCGCTCCCGGCGAGGCCGCCGCCGATGATGTGAACCTGGTGCATGGCCATGCCCATATCGGCTTGTCGCGCGTTTGGTAAGCCGGACAGGTCCGGAGGTCACGTTGGACATCGCTGCCTTCTGGCGCCGGCTCGACAGGCCGGGACACGATGCGGCGCGCTTCGCCCAGGTTGGCGAGGGCTGGCGCCTGACCGGCTATGGCGCATTCCACGAGAACGGGCCGACCGGGCTGCGTTACGAGGTCGAGCTGGCGCCGGATTTCACCACGGTTGCGGCCGTGGTCGAGGGCCATCGCTCGGGCCGCCCGTTGCGGCATGAGATCCGTCGCGAGGGCGGGGAGTGGACCCTCGACGGCGCGCCGGTTCCCGGGCTCGGTGACCTCGTCCACCTCGATTTCGGCTTCACCCCCGCGACCAACCTGCAGCAACTGCTCCACGCCGACCTGCCGGTCGGCGCAGAGGCCGTCATTCCCGCTGCGTGGTTCGACATCGGCGAACCGACGCTCGTGACGCTCGAGCAGCGCTACCGCCGCACCGCTCCCGACCGCTACGACTACAGCTCGCCCGCGGCAGATTACCGGGCGACGCTGGAAATGGCCGCGAGCGGGTTCGTACGCCGTTACCCCGGCCTGTGGGAGATGGAGCCCGGAGCCTGAAGCCTTGCGCGCGCGCGGCGCCGCGCTAGGCATCGTCCATGAGCCGTCGTGCCCTCGCCGAGAAACGTCCGCTGCTGCTGGCCAGCATCGTCGCCGCCCTGGCGTTCTACTACTTGCGCTGGGGGCCGTTGCCCGAGGCCTACCTGATCCCGCTCAAGGGCTCTGCGGTGGGTCTGCTCGCGCTCTACCTGTGGCTGCGGCATTCGAGCGCCGATTCCCGCCTGATGGCATGGGCTTTCGGGGCCGCCGCGCTCGGCGACATGGCGATCGAGATCGATCGCCTGATCGGTGCGCTGCTGTTCTTCCTCTACCACGTGCTCGCGCTCGGCGTTTACCTGCGCAACCGGCGGCCGAGCCTGGCGCCGACGCAGAAATGGGCGGTGGTCGCGCTTCTGCTGCTGACACCGGCCATCGCCTGGTTCATGCCGGCCGACCGTGCCGAGGCACCGAGCGTCGCCCTCTATGCGCTCGCGCTCGGGGCAATGGCGGCCGGCGCGTGGGCGAGCGTGTTCCCGCGCTACCGGGTGGGCGCAGGCGCGGTGCTGTTCGTCGTCGCCGACACGCTGCTGTTCGCCGAGATGGGCCCGCTGCAGGGCCACATCGTGCCGCAGGTCCTGGTCTGGCCGATCTACTATCTCGGACAGCTGCTGATCGCGACCGGGGTCGCGCTCACCTTGCGCAAGCGCGACCCCGAGCTGCGGGTGGTGGTCAACAATTAGGCTGCCAAGCGCGCGGCGTAAGCCTTCATCGCCGTCGTCATCCAGTCGAGAAAGCCGTCTCCGCTCTTGTCGAACTCGGTGCGGAAGTCCGGATGGGCGAGATAGAGATCGGCGAGCCCCGCGTAAGCTTCGGGTGGACAGGCCCGATCCCACATCTTGGCGATCCAGGCATGGTGGCGAGCGAGCAGCGCATCGTTCGCCGGGTCCTCTGGCTCCACCCCGTTGGCGAAAGCGGCGGCCAGCGGCGCGCTGACTTCGCCTCCTTCCGCCAGGCGAGCGGCCATGCCCTCGTTGCCCAGCGAATTGAGCTTCGCCTTGCTGTCCTCGATCCGCTGGCGCATGTCGCCGCCGAAGCGGTCGACCATCCAATCTTCGTATTCCGCCTGCTTCTCGGGCGAGAATCCCTCGTAGAGATCCTTGTCGTTCATCGTGCCTTCTCCGTTGAGTTCCGCAATGGTGCGGTCGATCGTGCGGAGGAGTTGGCGAGAACGCTCGACCCGTTCGGCCAGTATCTCGCGGTGTCGCGAGAGGATGGCCACGCGGTCCGGCCCTTCGCGCGCGAGTAACTCGCCGATCCCCTGCAGCGGCACGCCGAGCTCGCGGTGGAACAGGATGTCCTGGAGGCGCAGCAATTCCTCGCGCCCGTAGTAGCGATAGCGGTTCTCGCCGACGAACGCCGGCTTGAGCAGCCCGATCTCGTCGTAGTGATGCAGCGTGCGCACCGAAACCCCGGAGAGCCGCGCGAGCTGCTTGACGGTGTAGGTTGCCATGTCGTCGTCCTTCCGCAGGACGCTCAATAGTCCCTCACGTCGCGTGAGGGTCAAGGAGAACAGCGGCCACGAACAGCCGGAGAAGGGGAGGGGGCGTTACGCCCCCTCGCTGTCGTCGATGTCGTCGCGAGCCTGCTCGGTCTGCGGCGGCGTTTCCTCGCTGCCGCGGCCGACCATCTCCTCGACGATCGCCTCCTCCGCCTCGTTCTCAGGCGCTTCCTGATCGTCGAGCCGCACGGCGCTGACCACGTGCTCGCCCTCGGCGACGTCGAACAGCTTCACGCCTGCCGTGCTGCGCCCGATCACGCGCAGCGAATCGAGCCCGATGCGGATCAGCTTGGCCTGGTCGGTCACCAGCATCAGCTGGTCGGCGGTGGTCGCGGTGAAGCTCGCCACCACCGGCCCGTTGCGGGCGATGTTGTCGATGTTGGTGATGCCCTGGCCGCCGCGGCCCGTCCGCCGATACTCGTAGGCCGAGCTGAGCTTGCCGTAACCGTTGGCGCAGACCGTGAGGATGAACTGTTCCTTCTCCACCAGTTCGGCGAAGCGCTCGTCGTCCATCTTGCGCGGCTGCCGCTCGGGGTCCTCGCCCTTCCACGGCGCATGCCGCAGGTAATCCTCGCGCTCGTCCTGGTCCTTGACCCCGACCCGGTGGAGGATCGACAGCGAGACGACTTCGTCGTCGGGTTTGAGGCTCATCGCCCGCACGCCGGTCGACGTGCGGCTCTGGAACTCGCGGATGTCGTCCGCGGCGAAACGGATCGCCTTGCCTTGGCGGCTCGCCAGCAGCACGTCGTCGCTCGAATCGAGCAGCGCGACGCCGATCAGGCGGTCGTCGCTGCCCTCGTCAAAGCGCATCGCGTACTTGCCGTTCGAGGGGATGTTGGCGAACGCATCCATGCTGTTGCGCCGCGCGCTGCCCTTGGCGGTGGCGAAGACCACGCTCAGCGAACCCCAGGTGTCCTCGTCCTCGGGCAACGGCAGCACGGTCTGGATCGTCTCGCCCGGCTCGAGCGCCGGCAGCAAGTTGACGATCGGCCGCCCGCGCGTCGCCGGTCCCCCCTCGGGCAGGCGCCAGACCTTGAGCCGGTAGACCTTGCCTGCGGTCGAGAAGAACAGCACCGGATTGTGCGTCGAGGTGACGAACATCTCCTTGATCGCGTCTTCTTCCTTCGTCGCCATCCCCGCGCGGCCCTTGCCGCCGCGGTTCTGTGCCCGGAACGTCGAGAGCGGGGTGCGCTTGATGTAACCGTCGAGGGTTACCGTCACGACCATCTCGTCGCGCTCGATCAGGTCCTCGTCTTCGATCCCGTCCCACGCCGGGGCGATCTCCGACAGTCGCGGCGTCGCGTACTGCTCGCGGATCTCGCTCAGCTCGCCGCGCATGACCTCGTAGAGCTTGCGCCGGTCGGCGAGGATCGCGAGATACTCCTCGATCGCCGCCGCGAGTTCGCGGAGCTCCTCGCCGATCTCGTCGCGGCCGAGCGCGGTCAGCCGGTGCAGCCTCAGGTCGAGGATCGCCTTCACCTGCGCTTCGGAGAGCTTGTAGTGACCTTCCGACGCACCGAGGTCCGGTTCGACCGCCTCGACCAGCGTGAGGTACGGCGCGATTTCCCCGGTCGGCCATTCCTTCGCCAGCAGCCGCGTGCGCGCTTCGGCCGGGTTCGACGAGCCACGGATCATCGCCACGACCTCGTCGAGGTTCGACACCGCGACCACCAGGCCAAGCAGGATGTGCGCCCGGTCGCGCGCCTTGTTGAGCTCGAACTTGGTCCGCCGGGTGATGACCTGCTCGCGGAACTGGACGAATGCTTGGATGATGTCGCGCAGCGACAGGGTTTCGGGCCGGCCGCCGCGGATCGCCAGCATGTTCGCCGGGAAGCTCGCCTGGGCCGGCGTGTGCCGCCACAATTGGTTGAGCACCACCTCCGGCGTGGCGTCGCGCTTGAGGTCGATCACCACGCGCACGCCGCCGCGGCTCGATTCGTCGCGGATGTCGGAGATGCCCTCGATCCGCTTGTCCTTGGCTGCGTCGGCGATCTTCTCGACCAGCGCGGCGAGGCCGACCTGGTAGGGAATGCTGGTCAGCACGATCGAGCGCCGGTCGCCGCGGCCTTCCTCGATCTCGTGCCGGCAGCGCTGCAGGATCGAGCCGCGGCCGGTGGTGTAGGCTGCGCGGCTTCCGGCGCTGCCGAGGATCAGCGGCGCGGTCGGGAAATCCGGACCCGGGATGTACTCGATCAACTCTTCAGAGGTGATCATCGGGTTGTCGATGAACGCGAGGCAGCCGTCGATCACCTCGCCGAGATTGTGCGGCGGGATGTTGGTCGCCATGCCGACGGCGATGCCGCCCGCGCCGTTGACCAGCAGGTTCGGAAACCGAGCCGGCAGCACCGACGGCTCCTGCCGGCTGCCGTCGTAGTTGTCGACGAAGTCGACCGTGTCCTTGTCGATGTCCTCGAGCAGCGCCATCGCCGGCCTGGCGAGCCGCGCCTCGGTATAGCGTTCGGCCGCCGGCGGATCCGGGTCCATCGAGCCGAAGTTGCCCTGGCCGTCGATCAGCGGCACCCGCATCGACCACGGCTGCGCCATGCGCGCGAGCGCGTCGTAGATCGCCTGGTTGCCGTGCGGGTGGTAGTTGCCCATCGTATCGCCGGTGATCTTGGCGCTCTTGCGATAGGGTCGCCCCGGCACGAAGCCGCCTTCCTGGCACGCCCACAGGATGCGCCGGTGGACCGGCTTGAGGCCGTCGCGCACGTCGGGCAGCGCGCGGCTCACGATTACGCTCATCGCGTAATCGAGGTACGAGGTCTTCATCTCATCGACGATGTCGATGCGTTCGAACTCGCCCGGCGTCTGGGGCGGATCAAGGGTATCGGTAGTGTCGTTCACCTGCGCGGTTGGCCCGTCTTGTTGATCTGTCGTTCCGTCGCATCGGCCCTAGGCCATCGGCCCCGAACAGGCCAGCGCATGGGGGGCGAGGGCGGTGCGTATCGTCCCTTTTTCCACACTTGCCGACGGTCCGGGGCGCCGCCGGCGCGATGGAGGCACTCGCATGGTTAAATCGGCATTCATGCGTCGATTTCTAGGACTGAATTGCAATTTCCCGCGTTAGGCGGCAGTAGCGCCCGGCTGTTTTCCGGTCTCGGGGATGCCGGCCACCCTTCAGGAGAATTTACGACGATGCTTCGCAGGAACCCTTCCGCTCGCGGCATGCGCGGATTCGGCTCGGCCATCAGTATGGCGCTGGCGCTCGCCGGCGGCGCGGTTGTCCTTACCGGCGTGACGGCTGCTCCGGCCGCCGCCCAGCGCAGCGGCCGCAACAGCGCGCCCCAGGCCGACCATTCGGAAGCCTTCATCGCGGCCTACCGGCCGATGGCGGAAGTCGTCGGAGCCGACGCGGGCGACTTTGCCTCGATCAAGCCGCAGGTCCCCGGTCTCGTCAGCGCGGCCCAGACCCCCGACGACCGGTTCGCCGCGGGCAACCTGATCCTGCAGCTCGGTAACAAGCTCAGTGATCCGACACTGCAGCGCCAGGGCCTCGAGCTGATGGTCGCGAGCGGCAAGGCCGATCCCGCGCAGCTCGGCCAGTTCCAGTTCTTCATCGGCAGCCTCGCCTACGACGCCAAGGACTGGGCCGCGGCGCGCACCGCGCTGCAGGCGGCCATGGCCGCAGGCTATTCCGAGGGTGATCCCGAGCCGATGATCGCCGAGACCTACTTCGGCGAGAACCAGGCCGCCCCCGGGCTCCAGTTCCTCGCGGGTGTGGTCGATCGGCGGACCGAAGCCGGCCAGCAGGTGCCGGAATCCTGGCTCGTGCGAGGCTTGCAGGTCGCCTACCAGGCGCGCCTCACCGATCAGGCAATCGAGTGGTCGTCGCGGCTCGTGGCGCAGAACCCGAACCAGACCAACTGGCAGCGCGCGCTCCAGGTGGTCAATTCGCTCGCGACTCTCGATCCGCAATCGCAGCTCGACCTGCTGCGGCTGATGCTGACGACCGACGCGATGAAGGAACGCGCCGAGTTCGTCGCCTATATCGAGGCGGCCGATCCGCGGATCATGGCCAACGAGGTCGCCAAGGTGCTCGACGCGGGCGTCCAGAACGGGGCATTCACGACCGGCGAGGAGTACTACGCCGACGTCAAGCGCGTCGTGGACGAGCGCGCGGCGCAGGACCGCGCCGAGGCCCCCGCGCTGGCCGAAGAGGCCCGCGGTGCGGCGAATGGCAACGCCGCGCAGAACGCCGGCGACGTGTTCCTCTCGCTCGGCTCGTGGGCCGAGGCCGAGGAAATGTATGCGCTGGCCCTCGAGAAGGGCGTGGCCGACCGCGACCGCGCGTTGACCCGGCTCGGGATCGCCCAGGCGCAGCAAGGCAAGAATACCGAGGCCCGCGCGACCTTCGAGCAGGTCGGCGGTGCTCGCGTGCCTGTCGCGCGGATGTGGACCGCCTACGTCGCGAGCCGCGCCTGAGCGCGGCT
>JBIQKN010000018.1:0-6944 GCA_044506565.1 Sphingomonadales bacterium
AGCCACTTGAGGATCACGCTGGTGTCGAGCCCGCCGGAGTAGGCGAGGACGACGCGCTTGATGTCGGACATGGACGCTCCGCGGAACTGGGAAACTCGCGGCGCGCTCTAGGATCGGGCGGCGGTTTCCGCAAGCGGCGGCCGCTCGGGCAACTTTCGCGCTCTCGGCGCTACCGGATCGCCGCCGCTCGCAGCTGAGGGTTGAGCGAGGCGATGTGATTGAGCCACGCCTTGGGCTTGCGCAGCATGTTGCTCGGGAAATCGACGGTCAGCCCGGCGAGCTCGGCCATGCGGCCGACGAAGTGGATGCAGTTGCGCGTCTCGAGGTCATAGTACTTCCCCGACGCGTCGCGCCACGCGATGACCTCCTGCTTCATCCGCTGGTAGGTCGCGTCCGAGACGGTCAGCGAGAAGTGGCGGTTGGTCGAGCGGATGTATCGCTCGTCCTCGGTGTAGATCATGTGCGTGACCGGGCCCATCAGCACCGCCGGTCCGGCGACCTTGGCCGAAAACCCGTAGTTCTCGAAGATCCGCTCGCCGGTCGCATCGAGCGTGCCTTCGAACACCACGAAGGCGTGCGGATAGCGCCCGCTGAACAGCGAGCCGTTGAAGCTGTGGAAGTGCACCTGCACTTCGGCCAACGCCGTGCCCGGAAAGGCGACCAGCGCCGCGAGCGCCAGCAGAGCGCGGAGCAGGAGCGAACGGAACGGCTGCGAGATCATGCGTCCTGTCGCTGCGGTAGCCGGGAGCGCCGCGAGGTTTACCGCGCGCCACCGACCACTACAACCGCGCTCACCGCGCAGCGGGCTCGATCCGCAGCACGGCGTTCTCGTCGCCGTCGGTCAGCACGTAGATCAGCCCGTCCGGCCCCTCGGCGACGGCGCGTACGCGCTTGTGCAGCGGCGCGAGCAGGGCCTCGCGGCGCAGCTCGCCGAGTTCGGCGTTGAACACCACTCGCTGCAGGCTGCCGGTGTTGTTGATCTCACCCCAACGCGCGCTGCCGACGAACAGGTTGCCTTGCCAGGCGGGGAACTTGTCGCCGCGGTAGATCATCAGGCCCGAAGGGCCGATCGACGGCCACCACAGCACCAGCGGCTGCTCGACGCCGGCGGCGACCGGCAGTTCCGAGCCGCGCGTACCGTCGTAGTTGCGGCTGTAGGTCCAGGTCGGCCAGCCGTAGTTCCGCCCGGGCAGGATCAGGTTGACCTCGTCGCCGCCGTTCATCCCGTGCTCGGCGTTGAACACGTTGCCGGTCGCGTGGTCGACCAGCAGCCCGTGCTGGTCGCGGTGGCCGTAGCTGTAGATCGCCGGGTGTACGCCCGCCCGGCCGACGAACGGGTTGTCGGCCGGGACCGAGCCGTCGGGGTTGAGCCGCAACACCTTGCCGTAGGGCATCGAGAGGTCCTGAGCTGCCTCGCCGAACGGCGCGCCGGGCGTCAGCCAGACTTTGCCGTCGGGCCCGACCGCGACGCGCGAGCCGCCGGCGTAGGAGGCCTGCTCGGCGGCGAACAGCGTCTCGACGTCGCCGACGCGGCCGTCGGCGTAGCGGGCGCGCTTGAGGTGGAACCAGGCCTGGCGCTGCTGCGGATTGGCGCCCTCGGGCATCGGCGCGGGCTCGTTCCAGGTGAAGTAGAACAGCCCGCTGGTGGCGAAATCGGGTGCCAGAGCGATGTCCTGCACGCCGAGGCTGAACACGTCCTCCGCCGGCCGCGGCATGCCCTCGATCAGGCCGTCCTGCAGTTGGGCCGCGCCGGTTGCCTCACGTAGCAGGCGCAACCCGGCGCCGCGCACGACGACCAGCAGGTCGCCGTTCGGCAGGAACTCGATCGCGAAAGGCCGCGGAAAGCCCTTGGCGAGCACCGTGACCTTGATCCCGTGCTGCTCGGCGGTGTCGAACAGGTAGGGCGTGTCGGCGAGGGGGACCGGGGCGATCCCGGGGGGCGAGGGCTGCTGGGCGTGCGCGCCGACCGACGCCAGCAGGGCCGATGCGGCCAGCGCACGCTTCAACATAGTCCCCCCTCTCGTGGGATCGAGGCTACTCCGCCGCTTGCGCGAGGTGCCACACCGGCGGCTCCTCGCTTTCGCGCAGCCGCGCGCTTTCCTCGTGGATGAACTCGCGCGTCATCGGGATCGCGTTGCGGTCCTTCACGTAGATCAGCTGCCAGTTGACCATCCGCCCGTGACGGAACGCCTGCTCGGCGCCTGCGAGGTAGAACTGCCACATGCGGAAGAACGTCTCGTCGTACAGGTCGACGATCTCGTCCTTGTGCATGACCGTGCGGTTGTACCACTCCTCGAGCGTGTGGCTGTAGTGGAAGCGCATCGCCTCCACGTCCATGATCTGCCAGCCGGCCTTCTCGCTCTCCTTGACCAGCTCGCTGAGCGCCGGGATGTAGCCGCCGGGGAAGATGTACTTGCGCGTCCAGGCGTCGGTGAAGCCCGGCTCGCCGGCGCGGCCGCAGCAATGCGAGATCATCACCCCGTCGGGCTTCAGCAGCCGGTGGGTGTGCTGGTAGAACTGCGGGTAGTGCGGCGTGCCGACATGCTCGAGCAGACCGACCGAACTGATCCGGTCGAACTCGCCCTCGACGTCGCGGTAGTCCATCAGCGCGAACTTGACCTTGTCGTCGACGCCGAGTGCTTTCGCGCGTTCCTTGCAGAACTGGATCTGGTCGGGCGCGAGCGCGACCCCGAGCACCTCGCAGTCGTAATGCTTGTTGAGATACAGCGCGAGCCCGCCCCAGCCGCAGCCGATGTCGAGCACCTTCATGCCCGGCTTGATGTACATCTTCGCCGCGAGGTGCGCCTTCTTGTCGAGCTGGGCCTTCTCGAGGCTGTTGTCGACGTCGCGGTAATAGCCCATCGTGTACTGCCGGTCCTCGTCGAGGAACAGCTCGTAGAGCCGGCGCGTCAGGTTGTAGGTGTGCTCGGCATTCTTGCGCGCCTTGCCGCGCAGGTTGATGCTGTCGATCTTCGCCAAAGTGCGCGCCACGGCCTTGCGCATCGGACCCTTGGCGCTAAGCGCGGTGTTGCTCCTCACCTTGGCGTTCATCGCCACGTAAAGCACCATGTCGCGGATGTCGTAGGGCTCCTCGACCACGAGCCAGCCCCACATGTAAGCCTCGCCGGCGCCGACCGCCGGATAGCGAGCGATGTGCGAGGAGGCCTTCTTGTCGGTCAGCCGGACGTGCATCGGCTGCCCGCGCTCCATCGTCTCGGGTCCGGGACCGTATTCGTAGACCTTCCCGTCATAATCGGTGATCACCAGCCTGCCGGTCCTGACGATCTTCTTGAGAAACTTGTCCAGCAGCCACATTCGGCCCAACTCCCCGCTGTAGAGCGCGGCAATAGAACCGCGGCTTTGCGGGCTGTCAATCATGGGTTACCCTCGGCTGGTGGCCGAGACGAAGACCAAGCCGACAGAGGTGAGGGCGGCGACGTTCCTTGCCGCTGTCGAACCGGCAGCGAAGCGCGAGGACGGGCGCGTGCTCGACGCGCTGTTTCGCAAGGTCACCGGCGAGCCTGCCGTGATGTGGGGACCGTCGATCGTCGGGTACGGGCGCTATCGCTACACCTACGACAGCGGGCACTCGGGCGAGATGTGCCGCGCCGGCTTCTCGCCGCGCAAGGCGAAGCATTCGCTCTACATCCTCGGTTGCAGCGGCAAGGACGCCGAGATGGAAGCGCTGCTCTCCAAGCTGGGCAAGCATTCGCGCGGTGCCGGATGCCTCTACGTCAACAAGCTGGCCGACATCGATCTCGCGGTGCTCGAGCAGATGATCGCGCTCGGCTGGCAGCGCTCGTTCGAGAACTGGCCGGACTAACGCGCGGGCGGACAGCTAGACCCCCGCGTACCACTGGTAGCCGCGGTCCTCCCAGTAGCCGCCGTTGCCGCCTTCGATGCCTTCGAGGCTCGCCACCGCCTCGATCGCGGTCAGGTACTTGGCGTGCTTGTAGCCGAGCTGGCGCTCTATCCGCAGGCGCAGAGGGGCACCGTTCCTGACCGGCAGCGGCTCGCCGTTGAGCGCGTGGGCGATGATCGTCTGCGAGTGGAATGCGTCGTCGAGGTCGCAGCTCTCGTAGTAGGGCGCTCCGCGGAAGTCGTCGGCGCAGCGAAACACGATGAAGTGGGCTGCGGGTTGCAGTCCGGCCATGTCGAGGATCGTCGACAGCTGCGGGCCGGTCCACTGGCCGATCGCGCTCCACCCCTCGACGCAGTCGTGGCGGGTGATCTGCGTGCGCTGGGGCAGCGCGAGGATGTCGTCCAGCGACAGGCTCAACGGCCGTTCGACCAGGCCGCGCACCTCGAGCCGCCAGTCGGGGAACCCGGCGGCGACCTGCGCCCGGTAGGCGTCGCTGTCGATCTCGATATTGCCGTTGCCGCGGAAGAACGACGAGACGTCTGCAAGCGAGTACTCGCGGGCCATCGGCCGGCGCCCGCCGATCAGCCGGTGCGTGCCGCGGTGCAGCGCTTCGGCGCGATCGACGAGGCCCTGGAACGCGTCGCTCTTGCCGATCTTGCTGCACCCGGCGGTCAACAGGGCAGCGAGGCCCGCGAGAACGTTACGCCGCTTCATCGGAGCGCCCTCCCGCGATCATGTCCCACACGTGTCGCGCCGGCTTGTTGAGCAGCACCAGCGCGAAGTGCAGCACCGCGAACCCGAACAGCAGCCAGGCGACGACGAAATGAATCGAGCGCGCGCTCTGCCGGCCGCCGAATATCTCGCTGAGGAACGGCCAGGCGGCGTCCATCCCCGGGCTCATCGCCATGCCGGTGACGATCATCAGCGGAAGCAGCACGAACAGCACGACGCCGTATGCGGCCTTCTGCAGGAAGTTGTACTTGGCTCCAGGGTGCTCGAACTCGAAACGGAGGTGCGCGCGGACGTCGGCCCAGATCGCGGCCGGGCGCCAGTCACTCCCGCGGGTGGCGATGTCGCGGCGGAAGTGGCCGTTGAGCAGCGCGGCGACCATGAACAGCAGCAGCGAAACCGCGAAGACCCAGGCGAACAGCACGTGCCAGTCGCGCGCGGCGGCGAGGCTGTAGTGGCCCGGGATCGTCGCCCAGCCCGGGAAGCGCCAGACGTGGAGCCAGGCGTCCTCGGGCGCGAAGCCCCATTCGCCCCAGTAGAGCCGCGGATGGGCGTTGGAGATGTTGAGGCCGGACATGAACAGCACGACCAGGCTGATCGCGTTGATCCAGTGCCACAGGCGGGTGCTCAGCGCGTGACGCTTCATGCGGTCTCCTCGCCGGCCAGATACATCACGTCGCGCGGCTGGGCGAGCAGGTGCTGGCCGGAATCGACGAACAGCGTCTGCCCGCTCGCCAGCGGGCCGGTGGCGAGGAAGAACGCCGCGTCGGCGACCTCGCTGGCGCCGGTGCGGCGACCGAGCAGGTTGAGCCGGTGGGTGACTTCGGCCTGGTCCTCGGACTGGTCGTGGCTGGCGAGGATCGCGCCGGGAGCGAGGCCGTAGATCCTGTCCTCGGGACCCGAACGATTCCGGGCTGCCATCGCCAACATCGGCACCGTGGCGGCGAGCGCATGCTTGCTCATGGTATAGCTGAAGAAGTCGGGATTGGGGTTTGCCAGCTTCTGGTCGGTGACCTGGATGACCCGGCGGCCCGAAGTCGAACGCGCCTGCCGGAGATAGGCCTGCGCGATCATCGCCGGCGTGACCGCGTTTACCTGCAGCGCTTCCCAATTGATGCCGACGTCGAGCCGCAGCGCGTCGTCGGGACGGAAAACCGAGGCCGAGTTGACCAGCGCGCGCCAGTCGTCGAGCCGGCCGGCGAGATCCTCGATCATCGCCAGCGCGGCGCCGCCATCGGCGAGGTCGCAGTGCACCGCTTCCGCGCTCGGCAGCTCCTTGGCGAGGGCTTCGGCTGCGGCCATCGAGCGGTTGCAGTGGATCGCCACGTGCCACCCGGCTTCCGCAAACCGCCGGGCGATCGCCGCGCCGATGCGTTTCGCGCCGCCCGTGACGAGCACCGCCGGCCTTGTCGCTGGGTTCGCCATAGGCCCATTGGAGCATATCGACGCGGCGCGGGAAAGCGCCGCTTGCCCCCCTTCTGCCGCTGGCCTAACGGCACGGGCCGATGACGTGGGTTCGCCGATCTCCCGGACTGCTCTGGCTGCTTCTCGCCGCCGCGCTGTTCATGCGCGCCGTCGTGCCGCAGGGGTTCATGGCCGAGGCCGATGCGGCCGGGTCTGTGACGGTCAAGGTTTGCGGCGCCGGCCACCTCGTCGAGATACCGCTAGGGGGAGACGAGAGTCCGCGCGGGGACGAGCGAGCGCAGCAACCCTGCGCTTTCGCTGGCCTCGGCGCACCGGCGCTTCCACCGCCACCGTCTGGCGACCTCACCGTTCCCGGCATCGCGGCCATCGCTTACGCGACGCTGCCCGCAGCCTTCCCGCACCCCGTCTCACCGCCGCGCCGTCCGCCCGTCCGTGGGCCTCCGCTCGCTGCCTGAACCGCCGCCGGTCCCGATGCCGGCATCGTGCGTATCCAGACAGAAAGCGAATTCATGAGACACTCGATTTCCAGCGGCGTGCTGGCGCTTGGTGCGCTACTCGCCGTGCCCGCCGCGGCGCAGGACGACGCCATCGTTGTCGAAAGCCCGCTGATGCATCCTGCCGCGGGGCTGATGAACGACCACATGCACGAGGGCGGCGAGCTGATGCTCGGCCTGCGCTTCGAGCGGATGCATTTCGGCGGAACCAACCGATCCGGAAGCGACGCGATTTCAGACGCCGATATCGTCGCCGCGGGCTACACGGTCCGCACTCAGTCGATGACCATGGACATGGTCATGTTCGACCTGATGTACGCGCCCAACGACAGCCTGACGTTCATGGTGATGCCGCACTACATGTGGCACCGCATGACGATGCGCGGGATCGACCCTGCGGGCGGCATGGGGGGTGGCCACGGCGGCCATGGCGG
>JBIQKN010000018.1:7044-44044 GCA_044506565.1 Sphingomonadales bacterium
CGCTGGCGGACCGAGGCGCACAACGCTTCGGGCTTTGCGTTCGGCGACAAGGCGCGAGTGACCGGCTGGGTGAGCACGCTGCTCGCCCGGGACGTCGGTGCGACCGCGCGGCTCGAGTACCTCCACGAAGGCCAGGTGCAGGGCCACTATGACGGGCCGCACAACCACTCGGCGCCGCCCGACCGACAGGAAAACTACGGCGGCGATACGGTCTCGGCGGGGTTCGGTCTGAACTGGCTGCTGCCCGTCGGCGGCTCGCGTCGACCGCAGCTGAGCGGCGAGCTGTCGGTGCCGCTGCACCAGGACCTGAACGGCATCCAGGCGCCGCAGGATTGGCGCTTCACCTTCGGGATCAGTCAGACGTTCTGACCCGGAAGGCCGTGTCCGTTCAGGCGCCCTCAAAGGCAGCGATGATCGGGCACGGCCCCTTGCCGCCCTTGGCGCACTCCCTGGCCAGCCGCGACAGGGCGGCGCGGGCGCGCTCGAGCTCGGCGATCCTGGCGTCGAGCGCCTCGATGCGCTCGCGCGCCATCTCGCGGGCGCGAGCGCGGTCGTCGGTGCTGTCGAGGTGGAGCAACTCGCCGATCTCCTCGAGCGTGAACCCGGCCGCCTGCGCCGAGCGGATGAAGCGCAGCCGGCGCGCCTCGTCGGGTCCGTAGTGGCGGATTCCTCCGGCGCCGGTCTTCTGCGGGCGGGGATCGGGCAGCAGCCCGCGGCGTTGGTAATAGCGCACTGTCTCGACGCCCACGCCCGCGCTGCGGGCGAGCTGCGAGATGCTCATCGCCGCCATGCTTGACTCCGTACCATGGTACGCAGGGTATACCGCGAGTCGCCAGGCGGGAAAGGCCCGCCGATCTCTGGATGACGACGATGAACTCGCCCTTGCTGCTGACCGCGAGCGCCTTCGCGGCCTTAATCGCCGAACCCTCGCTCGCGCAGGGCAATTCGGGGCACGGAGGCCACGTTCCCGCCCCGACCCCGACAACGGCCGAGCCCGGCGCTCGCCCGATCGACCATTCGGCGATGGATCACAGCGGGGCGGTCGGCGGCGCGGCGGATCATGCCGGGGCGGGGCACGCAGCGTCCGATGGCCCCGTCGAAGCCTCCGGGACGGCGCGGCTGCCGCAGGCCGAAGGCATGATGCCGGGCGTCCATTTCGACCTCGGGAGCGGCTGGACAGGGATGGTCCATGGCTACGCCTGGGGCGTCTACACCGACCAGGGCGGCCCGCGCGGTGACGACAAGGTCTACGTCGGCTCGATGGCGATGCTGATGGCCGAACGGCGAGTCGAGGGCGCCAGGCTGCAGGTCAAGGCGATGCTCAGCGCGGAGCCGCTGATGAGCGACCGGGGCTATCCGATCCTGTTCGCGACCGGCGAGACCGCGGGCGGCGAACCGCTGGTCGACCGGCAGCATCCGCACGACCTCTTCATGGAGCTGGCGGCGCGCGCCGACGTCGACGTGGCCGACGGCGTGACCGCATTCCTCTACGGCGGCCCGGTCGGCGAGCCTGCCCTCGGACCGGCGGCGTTCATGCACCGCGCCTCGGCCCGGCTGAACCCCGAGGCGCCGATCACGCACCACTGGTTCGACTCCACGCACATCACCTACGGCGTGGTCACCGCGGGGGTGGCGACCGGGCTGTGGCAGCTCGAAGCGTCGGCCTTTCGCGGCCAGGAGCCCGACGAGGACCGCTGGGACATCGAGACTCCGCGGTTCGACAGCTGGAGCGTCCGCGCGACGCTGACACCGTCGCCGAATTGGGCAGCGCAAGTGAGCTACGGGCATATCGAGGAGCCCGAGGCGCTGCACGCGGGCCAGGACGAAAGGCGCACTACCGCGAGCGTGCACTACAACGACGGTCGCGGCCTCGCCGCGACGGTGGCCTTCTCGGCCAAGGACCGCAGGCCGGGGCCAACGCTGACCGCGTGGCTGGCCGAGGCGAACTGGGACGTGACCGAGCGGCACACGATGTTCGCCCGCATTGAGAACGTCGAGAACGACGAGCTCTTCCCCGATCATTCCGATCCGCTGCACGACCGGGCGTTCCGGGTGTCGAAGGTCCAGGCCGGCTACGCCTACACGCTGCCCGTCGGCCCATTCGGCCTCTCGCTCGGCGGCAGTGTGGCGGCGTTCGGCAAGCCGGACGCGCTCGACGCGGCCTACGGCGACGATCCGATCGGCTACACGCTGTTCGCCAAGCTGACGCTGGGACACTGAAGATGACCGACTGTCACGCCCATCACCGTCATGCGCACCACGGGCACGCCGGTCCCGCGGTAGACCCCGCGACCGTCCCGGAGGGCACGATCTGGACCTGCCCGATGCACCCCGAAGTGCGGAACGACGGCCCAGGCTCCTGCCCGATCTGCGGGATGGCGCTCGAGCCGCTCGAGCCGACGCTCGAGGCGGGGCCCAACCCCGAACTGGCCGACATGACCCGCCGGTTCTGGATCAGCGCCCTGTTCGCGGTCCCGCTGTTCGCACTGGCCATGGGCATGGACCTGCTCGGCTGGGAGCCGCTGCCGATGCGCACCGCCACCTGGGTCCAGCTAGCCCTCGCAACACCGGTCGTGCTGTGGGGCGGATGGCCGTTCTTCGAGCGGTTCTGGGCGTCGCTAACGAGCCGGCACCTCAACATGTTCACGCTGATCGGCCTCGGGGTCGGCGTGGCCTACGGCTACAGCCTCGTCGCGACACTCGCTCCCGGGATTTTCCCGGACTCGCTGCACACGATGGGCGGCCTGGTGCCGGTCTATTTCGAGGCGGCGGCGGTCATCACCACGCTGGTACTGCTCGGGCAGGTGCTCGAGCTTCGCGCGCGGTCTGCCACCGGACGGGCGATCCGCGCGCTGCTCGGCCTCGCGCCCAAGACCGCGCGGCGGGTCGGTGCCGACGGCAGCGAGGAGGATATCCCGCTCGAGCATGTCCACGTCGGAGACCTGCTGCGTATCCGTCCGGGTGAGAAGGTGCCGGTCGACGGTGTCGTTACCGAGGGACGCAGTGCGGTCGACGAGTCGATGATCAGCGGCGAGCCCGTGCCGGTCGCCAAGGGGCCGGGCGACCGCATCACCGGCGCGACCGTCAACGGCACGGGAAGCCTGCTGATTAAGGCCGAGCGGGTCGGCCGCGACACGATGCTGGCGCAGATCGTGCGGATGGTCGCCGAGGCCCAGCGCTCGCGCGCGCCGATCCAGGCGCTGGCCGACAAAGTCTCGGCCTGGTTCGTGCCGGCGGTGGTGCTGGTCGCGGTGATGGCCTTCGCGACCTGGGCTCTCGTCGGACCCGAACCGCGGCTGGCGCATGCGCTGGTCAATGCCGTGGCGGTCTTGATCATCGCCTGCCCGTGCGCGCTCGGCCTGGCGACGCCGATGGCGATCATGGTCGGCACCGGGCGTGGGGCCACCTCCGGGGTGCTGGTCAGGAACGCCGAGGCGCTCGAGCTGATGGAAAAGGTCGACACGCTGGTGGTCGACAAGACCGGTACGCTGACAATCGGCAAGCCCAGGCTCGTGGCTGTGAAAACCGCTTCCGGATTCGAGGAGAGTGAGGTCCTCCGGCTGGCCGCAGCTGTCGAACGCGGCAGCGAGCATCCGCTGGCGGCGGCCATCGTCGAAGGCGCGCAGGAACGCGGGCTGGACGTTCCGGACAGCACCGACTTCGCCTCGCACACCGGCAAGGGCGTGACGGGTCTCGTCGAAGGGCGCCGCATCGCGCTCGGCAACAAGGCGCTGCTGGCCGATCTCGGCATCTCGGTCGACGCGCTCGAAACGCAGGCGGACGCGCACCGCGCGGACGGCGAGGGTGTGATGTTCGCGGGCGTCGACGGAAGGCTGGCAGGCCTCGTCGTGGTGGCCGACCCGATCAAGGACAGCGCGGTCGAAGCCGTCGCGGAGTTGCGCCGGGGCGGCATTCATGTCGTCATGTTGACCGGCGACAACCCTCGCACCGCCGAAGCGGTCGCGCGCAAGGTGGGCATCTCCGAGGTCATCGCTGAGGTCCTGCCCGAGCAGAAGCAGGCCAAGGTCGAGGCCCTGCGGCGCGAAGGACGGCGCGTGGCGATGGCCGGCGACGGGATCAACGACGCACCCGCCCTGGCCGCGGCCGACGTCGGGATCGCGATGGGCACCGGCACCGACGTGGCGATGGAAAGCGCCGCGGTCACGCTGGTCGGGGGCGATCTCGGCGGCATCGTCCGCGCGCGCCGGCTGAGCCGGGCGACGATGCGCAACATCCGCCAGAACCTGTTCTTCTCGTTCGTGTTCAACGCCGCTGGCGTGCCGATCGCAGCGGGCGTGCTCTATCCCTGGTTCGGCGTGCTTCTGAGCCCGATCATCGCCGGTGCGGCGATGTCGCTGAGCTCGGTCGCGGTGATCGGCAATTCGCTGCGGCTGAGGGCCGCGCGGCTGTGACCGTCAGCCGGCGCGCTCGACGGTCGAGACGTTGTAGCGGTGCACTTCCTCCTGGTTCAGGCAGTAGCGCGTGCTCGGGTTCTCGTCGGTGCCGACGGCCTGCTGCTTGTACATGACGTCGGTCAGCAGTGCGCGGCTGACCCCCATCCGAATGAGGAAGTCGTTGTCCTCGGTCGCCAGCAGCGCGCTGGCCTGCTCGATCTCGGCGATCAGGCGCACGGTCTCGGCAGTCCCTTCCTCGGCGGCCAGGTAGATCGCTTCGCGGTCGCCGGTGTGGGTGAACATGTGGACCATGAAGATCCCGCCCGGATCGACGACCCGGCGGTCGCCGCCCATGAACACGAAGTTGCACGCGGAGAAACAGGTCCATCCGCTGGGGATCCGCGTGATCATGCCCGTGAACGAGCGCACGACTTTGCCGGCTTCGTTGCCCGCGCGCGCGTCGCCGCCGCGCGAACGAAGCCAGATTTCCTCGAGCAGTTCGTCGCGTTCGATCGCCGCCTTGAGCCGATCCGGCAGGCCGGCGTCGATGATACCCTCGGCGACGAGAACGTGTTTGCCGTTTACCGTCCGCGGAGTCAGCGTCATGGCCCGGGCCGGCCCCCAGCCCGGTTCTGCCGGGCAGGTCGGGTTCTTGGGATCGTTGGCCGCGCCGAGCAGCGCCAGCGCGGCGAGCGCGGCGATCGGCCGCAAGAGCCGTTTCATGCGGCGATGGCGTAGCGCGCGGCCGGCGGACGGCGGCACATGCGCTTCTCGGCGCGGGTCTCCTCGCCCTTCACGATGATCACGTCGGAAACCATGATGCACTGCAGGCCGTCGTCGTCGACATCGTTGCTTGCGACCACCGTGGAGGTTCCCGAGACGTCGTCGCGCGTGTTCGAGGTCCACGCCGCCATCTGGCCGACTTCGGGCGCCCCGTCCTCGCTGCCGTCAGCCGAGCGGGTCGCCTCGAGCGTGGCATCGGCTGCCTGCTGCTGCTCGTCGGGATCCAGCCGGCAGGCGATCGAGTGAGTCAGCTGGTCGGTCAGCGAAGCGACCGGAACGTAGGTCAACAGTCCGCCGGCACTGCCCGCGGCGCGGCTGGCCAGCGAGCCGAGAATTCCGCCGGCGATGCGCGATCCGGCGCTGCGGTTGGTCTCCGCGCACTTGTCGTCGCTGTTCGAGCTGGAGTTGCGCGAGCCGCCGAGCAGCCCGCCGAACTGCGCCTGCGCCGGCATGGCGAGGCCTGCCAGCGCGAGCGCCACGGCGCCGAGGCCGAGCGACCTGAGACTACCGCCAAGCATTTCAAGTCCTTCGTGAGCTCTCTCGTAGCCGTCACGATAGCACTCTGATGCAGCACTTGCACGGTGGTTATTCGGGGACGTTGTCCCGCAGTTCCGCGAGCCATACCTCCGCCGAGGCATCGCTTGGCGCGCGCCAGTCGCCGCGCGGGCTTAGCGCACCGGCGGTCGACACCTTGGGCCCGTTCGGGATCGCGCTGCGCTTGAACTGGCTGAAGGCGAAGAAGCGCTGGAGGAAACTTTCGAGCCAGCGACGGATCGTCGCGAGGTCGTATTCGTTGCGGCTCGCCTCGGACAAGCCGGCCGGCCAACCGCCGCGCCCCTTGTTGTGCCAGGCATGCCAGGCGAGAAACGCGACCTTCGACGGTTTCTGTCCGTAGCGCACGATGTGATGCAGGAAGAAGTCGTTGAGTTCGTACGGGCCGATCTTTTCCTCGGTCGACTGCACTTCGCCGTCCTCGCCGACGGGCACCAGCTCGGGACTGATCTCCTGCCCGAGGATCGCCTCGAGCACCGCGTCGGTTTCGGGGTCGAACTGGTCTGTTCGCGTGCACCAGCGGATCAGGTACTGGATCAGCGTCTTCGGGACACCGGCATTGACGTTGTAGTGAGCCATCTGGTCACCGACCCCGTAAGTGCTCCAGCCGAGCGCCACTTCCGACAGGTCCCCGGTGCCGAGCACGAAGCCGTTGTGATGCCCGGCGAGGCGGAAAAGGTAGTCCGTGCGCAGTCCCGCCTGAACGTTCTCGAAGGTCACGTCGTGCACCGGTTCGCCTTTCGCGAACGGGTGGCCGATATTCTCGAGCATCGTCATTGCGGTCGGGCGGATGTCGATCTCCTCGGCCGTGACCCCGAGCGCGCGCATCAGCTTCCAGGCGTTCGAGCGGGTGCCTTCGGATGTTCCGAAACCGGGCATCGTGTAGCCGCGGATCGTCGTGCGCGGCAGGCCGAGGCGGTCGCAGACCTTGGCCGCGACGATCAGCGCGTGGGTCGAATCGAGCCCGCCCGAGACGCCGATCACCATCGACGAGCCGCGGGTCTGCTCGAATCGGCGCATCAGCCCCTCAACCTGGATGTTGAAGGCCTCGTAGCAGTCCTCGTCGAGCTTGTGCGGCCGGTTGGGAACGAACGGGAAACGTCGGATCGGGCGGACGAGGCCGATGTCGCCTTCGGCCGGACGGTGGTCGAAACGGACCACGCGGAAGCGGTCTTCGGGCCGCCCGGCGGCCTCGGCCGCGTCGGCGAAGGTCGGCAGGCGCTGGCGGTCGCCGAGGATGCGGTCGGTGTCGATGTCGGCGATTGCCAGTTCGGGCCGGAGCGCGAAGCGCTCGCTCTCGGCTAGCAGGTCGCCAAGCTCGTAGATCACCCCCTGGCCGTCCCACGCGAGGTCGGTCGTGCTCTCGCCGTGGCCGGCGGCGGAATAGACGTAGGCGCTCGCGGTGCGCGCCGATTGCGCGCGGCACAGCAGGTGGCGCTCGTCGGCCTTGCCGATGACGATGTTCGAGGCCGACAGGTTGGCGAGGATCGTCGCCCCGGCGAGAGCGCCGGCCGTCGAGGGCGGGTCGGGCGCCCAGAAGTCCTCGCAGATCTCGACGAAGACTTTGAAGCCGGGCAGCCGGTTCGAGGCGAAGACGAGGTCGGTGCCGAACGGCACCTCGCTCTCGCCGACGCGGATCATCGCGCCGCGTACGGTGAGGCCGGAGGCGAACCAGCGCTTCTCGTAGAACTCGCGGTAGTTGGGCAGGTACGATTTGGGCACCGCGCCGAGCAGCTTGCCGTCGGCGATCGCCAGCGCGCAGTTGTAGACCCGCCCGTTGTGGCGCAGCGGCGCGCCGATCAGCAGCACAGGGCTGAGGCCCTCGCTCGCCGCGACGATCTCGCCGATCGCGGCTTCCGAGGCGTCGAGGAGCGCCGATTGCAGGTGTAGGTCGTCGATCGCGTAGGACGAGACGCACAGCTCGGGATAGACCAGCAGGTCGACGTGCGCGGCGTGGGCGCGGCGGGCTTCGGCGATGATCCCGTCGCGGTTGAAGGCGACGTCCGCGGTGCGCACGGGCGGCGTGCTGGTGGCCACGCGGACGAAGCCGTGGCGGTGCATCGCGTAGAACGGATGAGACTGCCCTGCGGCGGATCGGGCGACGTCTTCAGCCGGCAGCAACCAGTCCTCGGGCTGGCATATGCCGAGCTCCGCCAGACGTCGTTGCGCCGCCGCGCGAGGGATCTTGCCTTTGGCTTCCCAGCCGTAGACCGTCCGGCTGGGCCATGGTCGCGGCGCGCCGTAACGCTCGCCGAACTCGCCGGCCGAAAGGGGGGGGACGTGCGCCTCGCGCCAGGCGCGGATCTTCTGGCCGGCTTTATGCATACCGTTACGTATCCCTAAAGGATACAAAATTCAATCATTCGGTCGAGATCGTCATTTTGAGCATCTCGAGGGCGACCTTGAGTGCTTCGATTCGCACGCCCTGTCTCCCGATCGGGCCAAAATGGGCCTCGCGGTGACAAGTGGCGCCATGGCGTCGGGCGCAGGCGAAGTGAACGAGGCCCTCTTCGTCGTCATCGTCTCCGGGCCCGGCAAAGCCGGTGATCGACAGCGCCACGTCGGCGCGGGAGCGGCGCAGGGCCCCCAGCGCCATCTCGACCGCGACCTCCTCGCTGACCGCCCCGCACGAGTCGACCTTGTCGCGCGCGATGTCGAGCAGGTCGCACTTGGCGTCTTCGGAGTAGACCACGAAGCCGCGCTCGAACACGTGGCCGCGGCCCTGCACATCGGTCAGCAACGCGGCGAGCAGCCCGCCGGTGCAACTCTCGGCTGTCGCCAGCGCGAACTCGCGGTCGTGCGCGAGGTCGAGCACTTCGTCGGCGAGATCCTGGATTGCGGGGGGCAGCGCGGGGTCGAGCGTTTCGGCCATGACCACATCATCGCTCCAACGGCCCGGTGGTTCCGCTCGTGCGACGAGCGGACTTCCTTGCCCTCGCTGCGTTGCTGTCTAGGTTCGATCCATGAGCGGCGAAGGCGAATACAATCTCTCAGGCGAGTGGAGCGGGCTCTACAGCTATCCGGCGCGCTATCCGCCGAACAGCTTCGAGGCGACGATTCGTGACGCCGGCGGGATCATCACGGGCGAGATTCGCCAGCCTGGCGAATTTTTCGAGCAAACCCGTGTCCAGCACGCGGTCATCGAGGGGCGGCGGGAGGGCAGCCTGGTCCGCTGGGTCAAGATCTACGACGACCTCAGGCGCGCCACTCCGCACTACGAGGGCACGGTGCATTCGGAGGGGGACGAGATCGAAGGCACCTGGCACATTCCCGGCGACTGGTCCGGCACCTTCATGATGATCCGTCGACGCAAGGAGTCCGCCGCGGAAACCCGCAAGGTCGGCGAGACGGTCGGCGGCCGCTAGCCGCCCGGCAGCCTATTCGGCCGCAACCGCCTCGTAACCGATCGGCAGCTGCGCGCGCACGGTCGCCTTGCCGAGATCGAGCCCGTAGAGCTTGGCCGCGTTGCCGCCGACGAGGCCGCGCACGACTTCGGGATCGAGGTGCCCCATCGTCTCGCCGATCGTACGCACCGAGTTCGGCCAGATCGAATCCGGGTGCGGATAATCGCTCGCCCACAGCATGTTTTCGGGGCCCCAGAACTCGATCAGCCGCATCGCCGTCGGGCTCTGCTGGAAGGTGCCGTAGACCTGCCGTTTGAACACCTCGGAGGGCTTCATCTTGTGCGGGATGCCGCCCTTGTCGGCCCAGTAATCGGCGCATTCCCACAGCCGCCAGTGCCGATAGTCGAGCTCCTCGACCACCCACGGGACCCAGCCGATCCCGCTCTCGGCGATGACGATCTTGAGCTTCGGGTGCCGCTCGAGAATGCCCCACGCGAACAGGTCGACGAACGGATCGAGGAACTGCTCGATGAACATCTTCGCGTGAAGGAAGGTCGCGCCCGGGCTGCCCTTGTACTTGTCGAACGCGTCGCCGGCCTTGGGGAACACCGTGACATGGAAGCTGAGCACGATGCCGGTCTGCTCGAGCAGGTCGAACAGCGGCTCCCACCGCTTGTCCTCGAGCCGCGGCTCGGCGACCGCGATCTGCAGGTTGGCCTGCCTGACGCCGCCCTTTTCGGCAAGGCGCTTGAGCTCGTCATATGCCGGCTCGGGATGCGGCGGGAGCATGGCGACGCCAATCAGGCGGTCGGGAGCAGCGGAGCAGAAGTCCTCGTAGAGCCAGTCGTTATAGGCGGCGTAGCAGGCCCGCATGAAAGCCTCGTCCTGCGTCTTGATCGAGGTTACCGGCCCGAACACGAGGTGCGCCCAGACCTTGTCGCGGTCCATGTCCTGCAGCCGCAGTTGCGGGTTGCCGGCGCGCAGCTCGGTCAGGTCCTCGATCCCGCCGCGGTCGTAGGCGGTGTGGATCGGCTTGGGGCCATTGCCGAACAGGGTGTTCTTCCTGCCCGACCAGAAACCCCAGCGTTCGCCGTCGGCGATCCACATGGCGCCGGTGTCGGAAATCTCGACCCGCGGGGTCCGCTCGCCCCAGGTTCCCGCCATCCGCTTCTGCCACACGTCGGCCGGCAGCATGTTGAGGTCGAGGTGGTCGTCGCAGCTGACGAGGGCGGCTTCGAGCATGAAGGACTCCGGAAAATGCTCAGCTTGCTAATAGACGGGCTTGCGGGACGGGGCAATCGATAGCGGCCGGGTCATTTGCGGGCGAGGACATTGTGCCACGGCGTGGGGACCTTGCCGAAGCTGAAGCCGTCGCGCGTGGAGATGTCGAGCCCCGACCAGGGCGCCGCTCGACGATACGCCGCCTTGAGCCTCGCTGCCGGCAGGTAGCTGTAGAACCGCCCGTGCGGATCGCGAGCGCCGCCGTTGCCGCCCTTGAAGCTCGCCCAGTGCAGGCCCCCCGGGCGCAGCGCCTGGTGGATGCCCGTGACGACAGCTGGCAGCTCGTCCTCCGCCAGATGGAGCAGTGTCGCCTGGCACCACACCGCGTCGAATGCCTCGACCGCTTCGAGTTCGGAGAAGCGCAGGACCGGGACGTCGAACCCGAGCCGCTCGCCGGCGAGCCTGGCCATGTTCGGCGATCCGTCGCTCGGGTGGACATCGAAGCCGCGCGCGATCGCGTACTCGGCGTCGCGACCGTCGCCGCAGCCGAGCTCGAGGATGCGCGCGCCTGCGGGGAGAAGGTCGAGGAAGGGATCGAGCTCGGGACTGGCGCCGGTGTGCGGCAACGCGTCAGCCCATTCGCGGCCGCGCTGCTCGTAGAATTGCAGGGTCTCCCGGTCCATGTCCGCCGCTCTACGGCAGCCGGGATGCGCCGCAACGAAAAAGGGCGCTCCCACAAGAGAGCGCCCCAATGGACCGGCGAAGGGGACACACCGGTCGTCTGATCAGCGGCAGCGAACCTCGCCGCGATCGATCTCGCGCCCGAGCAGCGCACCGGCCGCAGCGCCGAGAATGGTGCCGGTCGCACGTTCACCGCGCGTGTCGATCGCACGGCCCGCGAGCGCGCCCGCCGCGGCGCCGACGATCAGTCCGGTCGTGCCGTTGTCTCGCCGGCAGTAGTAGCGGCCATCGTCGCCCCGCCAGTAACGGATGCCGTTTCCGCTCCGGTAATACCGGCGGTCGTTGTGGTGCTTCTTGTAGTGCTTGCCGTGCGCTGGCGCCCACCGCGGCGGGTCGGCCAGGGCGGGGGCCGCCGGGACTGTCAGGGCTGCAGCGGCTATCACCAGCAGGGTCTTACGCATCTCTGTGCCTTTCCGTGCTTATCACCTCATGGAACGGCATCTGTCGTTCAGCGATCCCCAACCTCGGATGAACGAATACGTTGCCTGCGGAACTTGCGACAAGCTGTGATAAACGGGCGACCGGCCGTTGCACTGTCAGGGGAAGGACCGTCGTGAAGCTCGATCTGGTGGACGTTTTCGGCTCGGCGCCGTTGCGCGGCAATCCGCTGGCCGTTGTCGCGGGAGGCGAAGGGCTCGATGCGGAGGCCATGCTTGCGCTGACTCGCTGGCTCGGCTTCTCCGAGACGACGTTCTTGCTCCCGCCATCCCGACCCTACGCCGACTACGCCGTGCGCATCTTCTACCCCGGCGGCGAACTGCCGTTCGCCGGCCATCCCACGCTTGGGACATGCCACGCGTGGCTGGCCGCCGGCGGTCGGCCGAAACGCGAAGGAGTCGTGGTACAGGAGTGCGGCGTCGGACTGGTCGAGGTGCGGACCGACGGCGAGTCGCTGGCCTTCGCCGCACCCCCGCTGACTCGCGACGGCCCGCTGAGCGACGCCGAGCGGGCCGAGGCGATCCGCCTGGCCGGGGTCGACCCGGGCGCCGTGGTCGAGGCGGTGCACGTGGCCAACGGACCGCGATGGCAGCTCTTGCGGCTGCGTTCCGCTGCCGACGTGCTCGCCGCCGAGCCGCTCGCGAAAGCGCCGCCGGGGACTGACATCGGACTGGCCGGGCCGATCGCCGACGGGAATGCGGACTGGGAACTGCGGGCATTCTTTGCCGACCACCACGGCACCTTCGTGGAGGACCCCGTGACCGGAAGCTTCAACGCGGGTGTCGCAATGCATCTTTTCGCGAGCGGCCTCGCCAGCGGCCGATATCGTGCTGCACAAGGCCGCAGGACCGGGGCCGACGGTTTCGTCGAGTGTGAACAAACGGCCGACGGACGCGTGTGGATCGGTGGGCGCTGCGCGACCGTCGCCGCGCGGGCTACGCTGGCCGGGCTTCGCTGAGGCGGTCAGCGCGAGAAGCCGAACCGGCGCATCAATTCTTCGCGCGTTGCGACTTCGCGCGGCGCGCCGCGAATGCTCGTTACCCGCTCGTAGACGCCCGGACGGATCTCTCGCCACCAGGGCAGGTCGATGGCTCCGAGCGACTTGAGATGGGCGAGATACTCGTCGAGCGTCGTGAAGCTCCGCCCGCGTGCGTAGGGCAGGTTGGCCACGGGTTCGTCGGCCGGAGTCGCCATTTTTGCCTCCTCTCGGCCGGTTTGCCCGGTAGCGGCCGCCGCCGGAAGCGCGACGATTGCCACGGCCATCGCCAGACCGTGCCACAAGTGCGACGGGCCGGCCCCCGGGGTCTGATGACTCGTCGAGAAAGTTACGTTAGCTACCATCTCAGGTGTCGCTCAAAAAATAGCCGTACCACTATTAACGAATTCGGCGCTTCCGCCGCTTTTTAGGCAGGAGGAATGGGACTGTGCGACCTGTAAACCTTATCTGGAGTTCGAAATCGCATTACAGCGATGAACAGGGGCTGATCGACGTCTATTTTGGCGAGCGCTTCTTCGAGGCGCCGCACAAGGCGTCCACATCGTCGGCCGTCGCGCTCGATCCGTCAACCTTGGTGACGACAACGGTCGCGGCTCCTCCGATCGAGCTCGGCGTTCCCTCGACCGTCATGGTCGACGGGTCGATCGATCCGGACGAGATCGCGGCCTACGCGATCGATCTGGTCGCCGGCGAGACGTATCTGTTCTCGGTCCGCGGCGCCGGAGACGATCCGCTCGCAGATACCTTCCTCTACGTGATCGACGATACCCAGGCCGGCCTGCTGGCCTACGACGACGACGGCGGTGACGGGGTCAATTCGCTGATCACCTACACGGCGACCTATACCGGTGTGCATTACATCGGCGTCGGCGCCTATCCGGACTCCGGCCTCTCGGGCACCTTCACGCTCGATGCGATCCTCGACCCGGGCGAGGATCTCGTGTCCGACGATTTCGTGCTGGCGACACCGCTCGCAGTCAACGCGACGACCTACGGCTTCATCGAGGCAGGGTCCGGCCCCTACGGCGCGGACTTCAGCGAGGTCGATACTTTCGCGATCGAGATCGAGGCCGGCAAGATCTACACCATCGAGATGGCCGGTGGCGCCGACTACGCGTCGGACTGGTTCGATCTTCTCCCCGGCGAGATCGATCCGCGGCTCGTTCTCTACGGCCCCGATCTGACCGCCGTCGCCGCCAACGACGATATCTCGTTCCCCAGTGACATCAGCGCGCGGATCACCTTCTTCGCGCAGGAGAGCGGGACCTATTACCTCGACGCGTTCTCGTGGTCGCCGTGGACCGGCGGCTATTCGCTGACCGTGACCGAGCTCGATCCGAGCGACTACGATCCGCTCGACGCGATCATCTGGGAGAACGCCGCCAACGTCACCTTCGACGCCACTAACACGGCTTACGTCTATTTCGGCGATTCCGACGAGAACTTCGGCCAGACCGCCGACGACGGCGTGAGCCCGATGGTGACCATCGACTGGAACGACTACGAAAAGCAGCAGGTCATGGAGGCGCTCGAGCAGTACGAGGCGATCCTCGGCGTCAACTACGAGATCACCACCGATGCGAGCCTCGCGACCTTCCGCCTGCTCAAGACCGAGTCCGAGGAATACGGCGCCTATTTCTTCCCGCAGGATCCGGCCTACGGCCCCGACCAGGGTGTCGGCGTCTTCAACGTGCTCAGCGGCGGCTGGACTTTCGATCAGCAGCAGAGCCTGGAGCGCGGCGGCTATGCCTTTTCGGTAATCCTGCACGAGTTCGGCCACGCTCACGGCCTCGCGCACCCGCATGACCGGGGCGGTGGCTCGGACATCCTGCTGGGCGTGAGCGGCGCAGTCGGCTCGTACGGCCTCTACGACCTCAACCAGGGCGTCTATACCGTGATGTCGTACAACGACGCATGGGACTTCCACCCTGACGGGCCGTCGCCGTTCACCGCGGATGGCGTGGACAACGGCTGGACCGGGTCGCTGAGCGCGTTCGACATCGCGGCGCTGCAACAGCGCTACGGCGTGATCAATCCTCACGCGACCGGCAACACGGTCTACGATCTCGCCGACGAGCAGACCCAGGGCACGTTCTACCAGACCATCTGGGACACCGGCGGCACCGACACGATCCGCTACTCCGGCGCGCGCTCGGCCCAGATCGACCTGACCGCGGCAACGCTCGACTACAGCCCGACCGGGGGCGGCGTGATCTCGTTCGTCGACGACATCTGGGGCGGCTACACGATCGCCAACGGGGTCGTGATCGAGAATGCCACCGGCGGCAGCGGCGACGACGTGCTGATCGGCAACGGCGTGGCCAACGTGCTGACCGGCAACGGCGGCGACGACTGGCTGATGGGCAAGGAGGGCGCCGACAAGCTCAACGGTGGCAGCGGGTTCGATACTGCGAGCTACCGCAGTGCGACGGCCGGCGTGATCGCCTCGCTGGCCAGCAACAGCGGCAGCGCCGGCGATGCGGCGGGCGACAAGTACACTTCGATCGAGAAGCTCGAGGGCAGCCTGTTCGACGACACGCTGAGCGGCGGCGGCTCGAACGACGCGCTGGCCGGCCTCGCGGGCGACGACATCCTGCGCGGCGCCAATGGCCACGACACGATCGAAGGCGGCGACGGCCACGACAACATCGACGGCGGCGAGCACAACGACGTGCTCGACGGCGGCGAGGGCGACGACATCGTCTACGGCCGCAACGGCACCGACGAGCTGACCGGCGGCGGAGGCGACGATTTCCTCGATGGCGGCGAGCATGACGACACGCTCGATGCCGGCGACGGGGACGATTACCTCTATGGCCGCAACGGCAACGATACCTTGCTCGGCGGTGCGGGGAACGACTTCCTCGACGGCGGCGAGCACAACGACACGCTCGATGCCGGCGACGGCGACAACACGCTCTATGGCCGCAACGGCAACGACGTGCTGATCTCCGGCTCCGGCCACGATCTGGTCGACGGCGGGGAGCACAACGATGTCATCGATTCCGGGGCGGGCGACGACACGATCTACGGTCGCAACGGCAACGACACGGTGGCGGCGGGCGCCGGCAACGACACGGTCGACGGAGGCCAGCACAACGACACGCTCGACGGCGGGTCCGGCCACGACACCCTGATCGGCGGCCAGGGCAACGACGTCCTGACCGGCGGGGAGGGCAACGACAGCCTCGAAGGCGGCCAGCACAACGACACGCTCGACGGCGGGGAAGGCGACGACCTCATGTGGGGCGGCGCCGGCAACGACCGCTTCCTGTTCGGCGAGACCGGCGGCAGCGACCGCATCTTCGATTTCGCCAAGGGGCAGGACAAGGTCGACCTGTCGGCGATCGACGCGGTCGACGGCGGGGCCGACGATGCGTTCAGCTTCATCGGTGCCGGCGCGTTCAGCGGCTCGGCCGGGCAACTCCGCGCCTACAGCTCGGGCGGCAGCCACTGGATCGAAGGCGACGTCGACGGGGACGGGCTGGCCGACTTCATGATCCAGACCAACGTGCTGCTCGCGGCCAGCGACCTCGTGCTCTGAAGGGGGACCGGCCGGCGGAGCGATCCGCCGGCCGCGTCATCGCCGAAAGAGGGACAGTCCCCATTTTCGGGGAAAATAGGGACAGTCCCTGTTTTTCCGCCCTTCCTTCGGAAAAGAGGGACTGTCCCTCTTTTTCGAAGCGTCAGGCGGGGGTCGTCTCGTCTGGCAGCGCCCGGTATCGGTCTTCGGTCTCGGTCATGTAGTTGCGCGTGATCGACGCGGCATAGCGGCTGCGCAGGTACTGCAGCTGGTAGACGCACATCCCGCCGTCGGTGAACATCGTCATCGAGCCGGCGAGGTAGAACGCATAGAGCCGCCAGAAGCGCTCGTCGGCGAGACGCACGACCTCGTCGTGATTGGCCTTGAACCGCTCGTACCAGGCGCGCAGCGTGTAGGCGTAGTGCAGCCGCAGCATCTCGCAGTCAGCCATGATCAGCCGCTCGCGCTCGCTCGCCGAGACGATCTCGCCGAGCGAGGGCAGGTAGCCGCCCGGGAAGATGTACTTCTGCATGAACGCGTCGGTCGTGCCCGGCTTGCCCATGCGGCCCATCGTGTGGATCAGCGCTGCGCCTTCGGGCGTCAGCAGGTCGTGCACCTTGCGGAAAAATACCGGGAAGAACGCCGTGCCGAGGTGCTCGAACATGCCGATCGAGACGACCCGGTCGAACTGGCCTTCGACGTCGCGGTAGTCCATGAGTTCGAACCGGACGCGGTCCGACACGCCCGCGGCCGCCGCCCGCTCGCGGGCGACCTCCAGCTGCTCCTCCGACAGCGTCACGCCCAGCACCTCGACGTCGGCGACGCGATTCAGGTAGAGCGCCAGGCCGCCCCAGCCGCACCCGAGATCGAGAACCTTCTGCCCGGGCTCGAGCAGCAGCTTCGAGGCGATGTGCGCCTTCTTGTCGAGCTGCGCCTGCTCGATCGAATTGCCCGGATCGGTGAAATAGCCGCAGCTGTACTGCATGTCCGGGTCGAGGAACGTGCGGTAGATGGCGTTGCCGATGTCGTAGTGGTGGACGACGTTCCTCCTGGCGTCCGCCTTGCGATTGTAGGTGTTGATGAAATGCCGGATGCGGCCGGTGTACTTTTTGAACTTGCTGCGACCGGTGCGCTCCTCCCAGCGGCTGTTGCGCCGGATAAGCAGGATCAGGTCGATGATTTCACCCTCGACCAGTTGCAGCCTGTCGTCCATCCAGGTCTCGACCGTGCCCAGCGCCGGATCGCGAACGATCTGGAGTGCGGCGCGGTTGTCGGTCAGCCGAACCGTCACGGGGCGCAGCTCGGGATCGGGCGAGCCGTAACGGTGCGTCTTGCCGGAAGGGTCGATGATCGCCAGCTCGCCGCGCTTGAGAAGCGGGGACAGCATCTTGTCGAGGAGCCGCATCGGGCGAAGATATACGGAAGAAATCGAATCGCAACGGCGCGAATTGTCGGCGTCACTTGCCGCGCAAGCGCCGAGTTCATCGACAATTAAGTGGGCCGATGCCAGCCGCGCCGAGGACGGGAAGGGAGAATGATGCGGATCTGTTGGATGCTTGCCGGGGCGGCGCTTGTGCTGGCCGGACCGGGCGCGGCGCAGGACATTGCGCGGCTTACGGTTGCCGGGGACTGCGCCTCGGTGCCGATCCTGTCGCCGGCGATCCCGGTGGTCGAGGTGACGATCGGCGGCAAGGGCCCCTACCGGTTCGCGATCGATACCGGCGCGCAGGGGCACGGGCGGATCAGCACGGCGCTGGCCGAAGAACTCGGCCTGCCCAAGGTCGGCGAGGTAGGCGCACCCGCGCCGGGAGGCGCCCTCGCCACGCGCCCGGTGTTCGGCGCCGCGGAGGTCTCGGTCGGCGACATCAGCTTCAAGAACATCGATCTCGTTGCAATGTCGGACGTGCGCGGTCCCCAGGCCGAATGGGACGGCATCCTCGGCAACGAGCTGCTCGAGTTCGTTCCGCTGACCCTCGACTACGGCAACGCCCGTGCGCGGTTCGGCGGGCCGGGGCTGTCGGAGGGTGTGCCGGTCAAGTTCGATCGCGGCATTCCGATCGTGCCGGTCGAGATCGCCGGGCAGCGCTTCGAGGTCCATTTCGACAGCGGCAATGGGGCAGGCGGCCTGTTCCTCGACGAGGACAAGGCGAAAGGCCTGCCGCTCGGAGGCGAGCCGGTCCAGCGCGGGATGACGCGCACGACGTTCGGCGACTTTTCGATCATGGAGGCGCCGCTGACGATCTCGGCGATGCTCGGCGGCACGCCGCTCTCGCTCAACGCGATCGGCTGGCCGAGTCCGCGGCCCGGGGGCAATCTCGGCTCGAAGGCGATGGCCGGGCTCAGCATCACCATCGACACGAAGTCGGACCTCGTCGTCGTCGAGCGCTCGGGAGCGCCGCCGCGCTGCCGCTGATCAGGCTCCGCCGGTCGTTCGCGGCGGGAATATCCGGCCGCGCGCATACGCGAACACGGCGAGGATCAGGACCATGATCAGGAAGAAGTCGACGAAGGTGGTATAGAACAGCCACACGTCGGTGCTGGCGAGGCGGGCGACGGCGTAGTTGAGCCCGGCCATGACCAGACCGAGCACGCCCATTCCCAGCGCGAGGCGGCCGGGATCGACATCGTTGTACGGCAGGTAGCGCGTCAGCGCCTTGCCGAGCCGGTTGCCGCCCAGCAGGCCGTCGCCGAGGAACAGCACCGCGCTGATCGTGCCGACGATCGTCCCGCGCATCTTCACCGCCATGTCGTCCTGGAAGGCGATCGCCAATCCGGCGGATATCAGCAGCAGCACGACGCCGAACAGTGCGAGGCCGCCGGTCAGGTCGACCTTGACGAAACGCTGGGCCACGACGAGCGCGATGCCCGCGCCCGCGCCGACAAGCGCAGCGGTGCTGAGATCGGTCAGCTTGGCGACGACGAAGAACAGCAGGCCAAGCGCCAAGTCGACGACGATCGGCACCTTGTTGCGCGCCAGCTGGCCCGGATCGTAGCCTTTGGCCCTGAGCTCGTCGCTGCCTCCCGCCATGCTCTTGCGCATCGCCTCGCCCAGCGTCGTCGCCTCGATGGCCGAGACGGTCTCGCGGTACTTGTCCGGATAGGCGATGGTCCGTCCGGGGTGGCTTTCGTGGATCAGCTCGCCGTCGAGCCGGGCGGCAATGCCGATCGACCAGCTGCTGACGTAGCCCGCCTCGACTTCGAGCTGCGAGCCGTCGGGAAGACTGGCGGCAAGCCGATGATTGCGGACGGCCTCGGGCCCGAAGGCCGGGGTGCGGTCCCAGGCGAACGGCACGCCGTCGATCGCCAGCTCGGAGACGAGTTCGTCGGAGCGGGCGCGCGTGACGACGGTGACGCTGTGCCGGCCGGCGGTGAACCGGCGCCGGTACGTCCACCAGGTGAAACTCACCCGAGCGCGGCCTGCTTTTCGGCCGCGAGCCGGTCGAGCTCGGCGCGGCTCTTTTTCTCGGCGGCAGTCTTGAGCTGGCCGCAGGCCGCGTCGATGTCGCGCCCACGCGGGGTTCGCACCGGGGCGGAAATGCCCGCTTCGAACACGATCTCGGAGAAGCGCCGGATCCGCTCGGGCGTCGAGCACTCGTAGGGTGCACCGGGCCACGGGTTGAACGGGATCAGGTTGACCTTGGCCGGCAGCCTGTACTGCTTGATCAGCCGGACCAGCTCGCGCGCGTCCTCGTCGCTGTCGTTCTTGTCCCTGAGCATCACGTATTCGAACGTAATGCGCCGCGCGTTCGAGGCGCCGGGATAGGCGGCGCAGGCCGCGAGCAGTTCCTCGATGCCATACTTGCGGTTGAGCGGGACGATCTCGTCGCGCACTTCCTTGCTCACCGCGTGAAGCGAGACCGCGAGGTTGGTGCCGATCTCCTCGCCGCAGCGCGCCATCATCGGCACCACACCGCTGGTCGAGAGCGTAATGCGCCGCTTCGACAGCGCGAGGCCGTCGCCGTCCATGACGATCTTCAGCGCCTCGCGCACGTTCTCGAAATTGTACAGCGGCTCGCCCATGCCCATCATGACGATGTTGGTCAGCAGGCGGCCGTCGGCGGTGTACTCGGCGGCGCTCTCCTCGTCGGGCATGTCCATCCGGCCCTTGGGCCATTCGCCGAGCGCGTCGCGCGCGAGCATGACCTGGCCGACGATCTCGCCCGGCGTCAGGTTGCGCACCAAGCGCATCGTGCCGGTGTGGCAGAAGCGACAGTTGAGCGTGCAGCCGACCTGGCTGGAGACGCACAGCGTGCCACGGTCGGCATCGGGAATGAACACCATCTCGAAGTCGTGGCCATCGGCGGTGCGCAGCAGCCACTTGCGCGTGCCGTCGCTGGAGTGCTGCGCCTCGACCACTTCGGGGCGGCCGATCACGAACCGCTCGGCGAGCCACGGGCGCATGGTCTTGGCGATGTCGGTCATCGCGTCGAACTCCGTCACCCCGCGGTGGTAGAGCCAGTGGAACACCTGCTTGGCGCGCAGCTTGGCCTGGCGCGCGTCGATCCCGGCTTCCTCGAACAGCTCGGCGATCCGCTGGCGTGGCAGGCCGATCAGGTCGACGCGGCCGTCGGCGCGCGGCGTGATGTCGCGCGCGACGGGGACCGGATCGACGTGTCCGGGAATCGGCATCAGGGCAGTGTCGGCCATCGGTGGCGCATATAGGGCGGGCTGTGCCGAAGGGCAAAGATCGCCGACGAGCTGGGCACGAATGTCGGCGGAGTGTTGCCAGACGCCGCCGCGGGTGTCCCCGGGGACGGAGGCGCCATCGTTTCGTCGTCCGCGCAGGTCGCCTCGTCCGGCGGCCTGTTGCTAAAAAACATCAATAATTTCGTTGTCTTAGGTTCATGAAACCGGAGCGGGTGGCGGCTCATTTTCACGGTCCGCGGCGTATCGCCGCGTATTGACGTGAAATGGAGCTTACAATGACAAAGGGTATCGCACTCCTGCTCGCCGCCGGCTCGGCCGTGGCTTTGGCCGTTCCGGCCCAGGCGCAGGACGATCGCGCGTTCCAGGGCCCGTGGGTCGCCGGGGTCGGCGGCTACGACCAGAACAAGGCCGGAAGCACGGTCGACGACGACGTCAACGAGGACAACGACGAGTCCGCCGAGGGCGTCGTCTGGGGCGGCGCGGCCGGGTACGACGTCGATCTCGGTGCGATGGTGATCGGCGCCGAGGCCGAACTGACCGAATCGACAGCCGATGCGCGCTCGCGCGACGGGGATCCCGAGAACTTCGGGCTCGGCCGTGTCGAGGCCGGACGCGACATCTATGTCGGCGCCCGGGCCGGGTTCAAGGCGACGCCGAACACGCTGGTCTACGCCAAGGGCGGCTACACCAACGCCCGGTACAACTTCATCGGCACCGACGGTGAGGTCGAGGACCGGCAGAACATCGACACCGACGGCTGGCGTGCCGGCGCCGGCGTCGAGCAGAAGATCGGCTCGAACGCCTTCGCGAAGCTCGAGTACCGCTATTCGAATTACTCGAAGGCCGAAGTCGACTTCGAGCCCGAGGGGCTTCCCGACACCGACCCGGTCGATGTCGACCTCGACCGGCACCAGGTCATGGCCGGCGTCGGCTGGCGGTTCTGACGAAATTCCCTCCCCTTCGGGGGAGGGCACGGGCTTGAAGGCCCTCCGTTTCTCCCGACCCTCTCCCCTGACGGGGAGAGGGCATTTCTTTGCGCCTTACCTCGTCCTCGCGCACCCTACGGTCGCCGCGTCCATCGCCGTTGCCGCGCCTTCCAGGCTGTAGCGGTCGGTAAAGCGCCGGCCGGCGCGGTCGGTGGCGGAGATGCTCATCGTCTGGGCCGAGCGCATCGCCGCGACGATCGCGGCGTCCATCCGCGCGTCCGCCGCCCAGGCATCGGCGCCGCCTCCGGTCAGGTCGAAGCGCTGGCCGCCGATCGACAGCGAAACGCGCGGCGAAACCGGCAGGCTGCGCGACAGGCGCAGGTGCAACTGCCCGCGGACTCCGCGCGCGGGCCAGGTCCCGACGCTGGCGAAGGGCTCTCGCTCCCGCGGCCGTGCGCGCGGGCCTTCGGGTTCGGCCGCGGCAATCGCATAGCAGCGCGGCACTTCCGGGTCACGGAAGGCACCCCATTGCCCGAACACACCGAGGCTGTCCCGCGCGGCGAGCGGGGTGGCTAGGAGCAGGAGCGCTAGAGGGGCGGCCAGTCGCTTCATCGGCGTTCTCGCCTTCCTAAGGGCGCGAAGCCGCCCGTGCGAGTCCGGTTTTGCTGGATTCACCCGCCGTAAGCGGCATGATGTGCGGGTACACAGATTCGGGGGGAGGATCCGGCGAGGTCACCGGATCGGAATGCGATGAGCCTGCTGGCCGACCACAACATGCCCTTTGCCGCGGCGCTGGTGCTGATGGTGCTGCTGGGGGTGGTGCAAGTCATCGGGATAGGCGACCTGTTCGGCGAAGCCGGCCTCGATGCCGATGCCGACGCGGACGGGGGGGCGGCGGACGGCATGGTCTCGTTCCTCGGCCTGGGCCGGGTTCCGCTGATGATCTGGCTGGTCAGCTTCCTGTTGCTGTTCGCCGCTCTCGGCGTGAGCATCCAGGCTTTCGCCGAGAGCTTGCTCGGGGCACCGCTCGACCGCTGGCTGGCGGGGGTCCTCGCGGGGATCGCGGCCGTACCGGTGAACGCGCTGGTCGTGCGCCCGATCGGGGCGATCCTGCCGGGCGACGAGACCACCGCGGTCGGGCTCGACAGTCTCGTCGGGCGCCGCGCGACGATCGTCACCGGGCGGGCGGCGGCAGGCTACCCGGCTCGGGCGCGGGCGCACGACCGCCACGGCCAGCCGCACTACGTGATGGTCGAGCCGCACGAGGCCGGATCGGAAATCCACGAGGGCGACGAGGTCCTGCTCGTCCGCCGCGAGAACGAGACATTCTACGGCGTGCCGCTACAGGAGCGGAAGCTGGCGCCGATGTGACGAGGGGATGCAGACGGTGTTCGAAAACATGATGGATATCGCGATCTGGGCCGGCACCATACTGGTCGCCGCGCTGATCTTGTTCATCTTGCTGGCCAAGCTCTACCGGCGTGCGAGCAAGGAAGTGGCGTTCGTGCGCACCGGCGTCGGCGGCGAGAAGGTGGTGATGAACGGCGGCGCGCTGGTGCTGCCGGTGTTCCACGAGACGATGCCGGTCAACATGAACACCGTGCGCCTCGCGGTCGAACGCAAGAACATGGACGCGCTGATCACGCTCGACCGGCTGCGGATCGACGTGAAGGCCGAGTTCTATGTCCGCGTGCGGCCCGACGCGGGAGCGATCGCGATGGCCGCGCAGACGCTCGGCCTGAGGACCATGCAGCCGGAGGCGCTCAAGGACCTGGTCGAAGGCAAGTTCGTCGACGCGCTGCGCTCGGTCGCCGCGGGCATGAGCATGAACGAACTGCACGAGAAGCGTGCCGACTTCGTGCAGAAAGTGCAGCAGGTCTCGTCGAGCGACCTCGCGATGAACGGACTCGAGCTCGAATCGGTCTCGCTGACCGGGCTGGACCAGACGAGCATCGAGCACTTCAATGCCAACAACGCGTTCGACGCCGAGGGCCTGACCAAGCTCACCGAGCAGATTCAGCAGCGCAAGAAGCTGCGCAACGACATCGAGCAGGAAACCCGCGTCCAGATCGAGACCAAGAACCTCGAGGCCGACAAGAAGAGCCTCGAGATCTCGCGAGAGAACGAGTTCGCCCGGCTCGAGCAGGAACGCGAGGTCGAGATGCGCCGGGCGGCGCAGGCGGCCGAGGTCGCGCGCGAGCAGGCGGTCCGCAACCAGGAGGCCGAGGCCGCACGGATCCAGGCCAAGCGCGAGATCGACGCCCGCCAGATCGAGGCCGACCGCACGGTCGAGGAGGCCCGCATCGCGCAGATGCAGGCGATCGAAATCGCCCGCCAGGAGCAGCAGATCGCGGTGCAGAACAAGAGCCGCGAGGAGAGCCAGGCCAAGGCCGAGGCCGACGCGGCGCGGGCTAAGGCGGTCGCCGCGGAAGAGCAGGTCGCCACCAGCCGTGAGACCGAGATCGCCGAGCGCGACAAGCGGATCGAGCTAATCGAGGCGGCCAAGGCGGCCGAGCGCGAGGCGATCCGGGTCAAGGTCCAGGCCGAGGCCGAGAAGGATGCGGCGACCAACCGCGCCGCCGCGATCCGTCTGGCGGCCGAAGGCGAGGCCGATGCGGTCAAGCTACGCGCCGAAGCGGACCGGGTGCGGTTCGAGGTCGAGGCGGCCGGCCAGCGCGCAGTCAACGAGGCGGCCAACCTGCTGTCGAGCGACCAGATCTCGCTGCAGACCAAGCTCGCACTGCTCAAGGTCCTGCCCGATCTCGTGCGCGAGAGCGCCAAGCCATTGGAGGCGATCGATTCGATCAAGATCGTGCAGGTCGACGGGCTCACGCAGAAGCCGGGCGGAGGAGGCAACGGCTCGGGCGGATACGGCGGTGGAACCGGCAACCTCGCGCAGGACGCGGTCGCTGCGGCGCTCGCCTACCGCGCGCAGGCGCCGGTGCTCGACGGGCTGATGAAGGAACTCGGGCTCGACGGCTCCTCGCTCGAGGGACTCGTCGCCCCGCCGGCGGCCGTCGCACCGGCGCCGGAACCCGAACCGGATCCCGAGCCGGCACCCAGGCGCAAGAGGCTCGCCCGCGCCGAGAACGACCCGGGCGAACGGTCTGAGCCGACCGAACCCGAAGCGGCGGAATAGACCGCCACGCAACTTTCCCGTTCAAGGGGGGAAGGGCGCTCTACCCGCCGATCAGGTCGAGGTAGGCGACCACGTCGTTGTCGGTGACGAGGTAGAGACCTTCCTGCATTTCCTCGGGTTGGGTGGCGGCGATCTCGAGCGCCTTGGCGAGCGGGCCGTAGAACAATGTCGCGGCCGCGCCGCCCTCGCTCTCGGCGTCGAGGAAATAGAGCCTGACGGTGGCGTCCTGATAGGTCGTGCGCATCAGCGGGCTTCCGGATACTGGACCGCCAACACTTCCCATTCCTTCTCGCCGGCGGGCAGGCGCACGGCCCTGACGTCGCCTACAGCGGCGCCGCGCAGCGCGCGGGCGATCGGGGCGCTCCAGCCGATGCGGCCGGCGGCAGCGTCCTGCTCGTCGTCGCCGACAAGCGTGAGCGTGCGCTCGTTGTCGTCCTCGTCGACGATCGTCACCGTCGCCCCGAACCACACGCGGGTCCGGTCGGGTGCCTGCGCCGGGTCGACGACCTTGGCCGCCTTCATCCGCCGGGCGAGGTGGGCAAGTTCGCGGTCGATCTCGCGCATGCGCTTCCGGCCGTAGAGGTAGTCGCCGTTCTCGCTGCGGTCGCCGTTCCCGGCGGCCCACGAGACGATCGCGACGATCTCGGGCCGCTCGGTGCCGAGCAGGTGATCGTAGCGCGCCCTGAGCGCGGCGAAGCCGGCCGGAGTGATCGGGTTCTCGCGCGGATTCATGGCGGCGTTACACCGGACGGGGGTTTGGCCTATCGTTCGACGCCGCGTCAGCGGAGGAATTCGCTCACCTTGCGCGGCCGGCCGAGCGTCGCGCGGTCGGGATGCAGCGCTTCGTAGACCACCGCGTTCTCGAGCACCCGGGCGACGTAGTTCTTGGTCTCGAAGATCGGGATGCGCTCGATCCAGTCGATCCAGCTGATCGAGCCGTTACGCGGATCGCCGTTGGCGCGCAGCCACTTGTTCACGTTGCCGGGCCCGGCGTTGTAGGCCGCCACGGCCAGCGGGTAGCTGCCGTAAGTGTTCATCATCCGCACGAAGTAGCCGTTGCCGAGCCGGATATTGTACTGCGGATCGGTGTTCAGCGAGGCCGACATGTAGGTGACCCCGAGCTTGCCGGCCTGCTCGCGCGCGGTGCCCGGCATCAGTTGCATCAGCCCGGTCGCGCCGGCATGGCTGGTGCGCCAGTTGTCGAACTCGCTTTCCTGCCGGGCGATCGCGTGGACCATCGTCCAGTCGGCTTCGGCCGGCGTGGGCACGGTCGGGAAACCGACGTGGGTGAACCCCGCATAGCCCTTCTCGGGCGCGACACGGCCGACCACGACCGCGAGCTCGGGCAGCGCCAGCTGCTGGGCGAGTTCGCCCACCAGCTGCATCTCGGCCGGAGTTTGCGCCTGGTTCGCGAGCGCGACGTAGAACTTGCGCTTGGTCTGCCAGCGGTAGCCGTTGCCGGTGAACAGCGGCATCGCCTGCGCCAGCGGGTTGGCGAGGAACGCCGCGCGCTGCTCGGGCGTCGGCTGGACCGCGGCGGCCGCGGTTAGGGGCATCGGGCGGCCGAGCCGCTCGAGCGCGAGCTGGCCGTAGAAGTATTCGGGGTAGGTGGCGGCCATCTCGTAGTAGCGATTGGCCTCGGCCATGTTGCCCGCCTGCTGGGCGGCATGTCCGGCCCAGAAGAAGCCCTTCGAGCGGGTCTGCGGCGTCTTCGCGGCCGCCCCGTAGCGGTAGAACAGCGGCGCAGCGGCGTTGCCGTCGCCGAGATTCCACAGCGCCGCGGTGCCCCCGAGCCACATCAGAGAGGTATAATCGTCGCGCAGCTTGTAGGGGCCCTCGGCGACTTCGGCCTCGCTGGCGAAGGCCTCGGCGGCGCGGGCCGCGATCCGGTGTGCCGAGCGCGAGTCCGCGGTGCGGGCGACGTTGAGGTGCTCCTCGACCCAGGCGGTCGGGTTGAACGGCGCTGCGGCCAGCGGCGGGCGGTTGGCGAGCAGCGCATCGGCCTCGCGCAGCCGGCCCTTGGTGCGCAGTTCGCGGCTGCGGTTCCACAGGTAGCCCGGATCGCTCATCGCCGAAGGGTCGCTGGTCGTGCCGTCGCCGCCCTGGATGATCGCCAGCCGTGCGGCGAATACCGGCGCTCGCGCCGGCGAGACATAGGCCAGCTGGATCGCCGCGGCCTGCGGATCGCGCTGCCACAACAGGGCATCCATCCGCGCGTCGTGATCCGCCGGAGTGAAGCTGGCGCCGTAGCTCGCAAACAGGGTCGCCATCGCGGTCGCGCTCATCTGGCCCCCGCGCCAGGCCGCGCGGGCGACTTCGAGCGCCTGGTCGGGCCGCATCGCCGTCAGCGCGATTGCATACTGCGCGCGACCGGCGTTGGTCTGCGGCGGGAAGCGGTCGAAATACGCCACCAGCCGGTCGGCGGCGACATACTGGTCGCTGAGACGCGCCTCGGCATAGCCGCGCAGCACGCTTTCATCCGGGAAGCCGGGGTAGGTCATCAGGAACCCGGCGTAGTCCTCGAACGTGAAGTTCGGGCTCGCGGTCAGCTGTTCCCAGCGGCTTACGGCAAAGCCGAGCTGCGAGGGCTGCTGCGCCACGAGACTGGCGCGCCCGTCGGCGGACTGCGCGAGCGCGGGAGTGTGAAAGAGAACGGCGGATGCCAGCAGGGTGGCGACGAGTGGAGCGCGAACCATGCTGGACATCGTGGCAGGCTGCTCCTTATCAGGCGGTGAACGGGGCTCAGTGAATGATTTGGCCCGACGGTTAATTCATCGCGGGAGCGACGCAAATGTTCTCTGGTTCAATTCCGGCCCTGGTGACTCCTTTTCGCGACGGAGCGTTGGACGAGGCCGCCTTTCGCCGGCTGGTGGACTGGCAGATCGAGCAGGGCTCCTCGGCGCTGGTGCCGTGCGGGACCACCGGCGAAGCCTCGACGATGGACAACGAAGAGCACTACCGCGTGATCGAACTGTGCGCCGAGCAGGCCGCCGGACGCGTGCCGGTGATCGCTGGCTGCGGCAGCAACGACACGCGCACCGCGGTCGCCCATCTCCGGGCGGCCAAGGCGCGCGGTGCCGATGCCGCACTGTGCGTCGCGCCCTATTACAACCGCCCGAGCCAGGAGGGCCTGCTCGCGCATTTCTCGCACCTTGCGGAGCACAGCGAGCTGCCGATCGTGCTATACAACGTGCCCGGGCGGACGGTGACCGACCTGCTGCCGGCAACCGTGATCGAACTGGCAAGGCGGCATCCGGGCAAGATCGTCGGCCTCAAGGATGCGAGCGGCGACTTGCAGCGAGTGGTGACGCAGCGCGTCGGCGCGGGCGCCGGGTTCTGCCAGCTTTCGGGCGACGACCCGCTGGCGCTTGCCGGCTATCCGCTCGGGCAGGTCGGCTGCATCTCGGTCACTGCCAACGTCGCGCCGAAGCTGTGCGCCGAACTCCACGCCGCGGCGGCGGCGGGCGATTACGCGACGGCGCGGGCGCTCAACGAGCGGCTGTTTCCGCTGCACAAGGCGCTGTTCGCCGACGCGAGCCCGTCGCCGACCAAGTACGCTTTGGCGAAGCTGCACGACTGGCTTAGCGCCGAAACCCGCCTGCCGATCGCGCCCTGCAGTGAGGCGGCACGGAAGGCGGTGGATGCGGCGTTGCAGGGTCTGGGGCTGGCCTGAGGCGAAGCTCCCAACCAAATCCCGGGATGAGCGCGGTGGAGAATCCGACAGCGCGGCGCGGTCAGTACAAAGGCGAAGGATGCTCCTTGCCCAGCATCATCGCCCCGTAAGTCTCGACCGCCGGTCCCCCCACGATCATGTGCTGGTTGAGCGTCAGCGCGTCGCGGGCGAGGCGCTCCAGCAGTGAGCCGTCGAAAATCACGTTGGCGCCGATCAGGTCGAACAGGCGGCGGGTGACGTCGGCCGCCATGCGGAAGCAGTTGACGTTGGCCAGCGCGAGGCGGCCCTTGGTCTCGACCTTGGGTGTGCCGGCCTCGAGTTCGACCCAGAACTCCTCCGCCGCGCGGTAGAGGAATGCCTGCGCCGCACCCCACCGGGTCTCGGCGTCGGCGATCGCCTCGCGCGCCTGGACCGTGTCGGCCATGTCCTGCCGCGGCCGCCCCCACCAGCCCGCGAGCACGCGCTCGCTGGCCTCATCGATCGCCCGGCGCGCGGTGCCGAGCGGGACGGCGGCCATCGTCGTCACCCAGTTGAAGCCGCTCGAGTAGAGCGGGTCGCGCCCCGCGAACATCGCCTCCTCGATGCGCAATACCTGGTCCTCGGGCACGAACAGGCCTTCGGCCCGATAGTGGTTGCTGCCGCTGCCGCGCAGGCCGTGCGTGTGCCAGGTATCCTCGATGACCAGCTCATCGGCGCGGCAGAACGCGAGACGGCCCTCGGGCAGGCCGTTGTCGCCGTACACCAGCTGGCCGTCGCGGGTGATCACGCCGCCGCTCATCACCACGTCGGCATGAGTGATCCCGCTGCCGAACGGAAAGCGGCCATTGAGCACATATCCGCCTTCGACCGGCTCGAGCTTGCCGTGCCCTGTCGTGAATTGTCCGGCGGTGATCATGTCGGGCTCGGGCAATAGCCGGGCCGAGGCGTCCGGCGGGAGGAACTCGGCGATCAGCCCGCTATCGGTGCCGATCTTGACGCACCAGCCGACGGAGGGATCGGCGTGGGCCAGCACCTCAATCACCTCGAGATGCTGCATCAGCGCCATCTGCGGCCCGCCCTTCGCCCGGCTGCGGCCCATGCGGAAAAAGCCAGCGGCGCGCAGATCGGCGACGAGGTCGACGGGCAGGCGGCGCAACGCTTCGATTTCCTGCGAGCGTCCGGCGATCGCCGGCGCCATCGCCCGGGCATTGGCGAGGATGCGCTCCGCCGTCAGCGGCTGGTCTCCCGGTTGCGCGGCTGTGGCCATGGCTTCCCTCTCCTCGCGGTCATCCTTTCATTGACTGATCGCGCCCGCAAGCCGATCCCGCGCACATGATCCGCATGCTCGTCGCGGCGCTCGCCGCTCTCGCCCTCGCCGCCTGCGGCCGATCCTCCGACGCCGCTGCCGACCTCGACGCGGTCGCGCGCGACTACCTGCTGCTGCAGTTGACGATCGGCGAGAAGGAGGAAGGCTACATCGACGCCTACTACGGCCCGCCCGAGATCCAGGCGCAGGCCGAAGCCGCGGCGGCGGCGAACGACCTGCCGCGGCTGGTCGAGCGGGTTGCGGCGCTGCGCGAACGGATCGCCGAGACCGAAGTCGAGGAAGACAGCCTCGACGCCCGCCGCGCGGCATTCCTCGACGCGCAACTTGTCGCCGCGCAGACCCGCCTGAGGATGATGCGGGGCGAGACCCTGTCGTTCCAGGACGAGGCCGAGGGGCTGTTCGGAGTCAGACCGGAACTGCCCGAGCTGGACTCCTTCGACCCGCTGATCGCGCGGATCGACACGCTGGTCCCGGGCGAGGGGCCGCTGTGGCAGCGGATCGACGCGTTCCGCAGCCGCTTCGACATCCCGACCGACAAGCTCAAGGCGGTGATGGACGCCGGGATCGCCGAGTGCCGCCGGCGTACGCTCGAGCATTTCGAGCTTCCCGAGGGCGAGCGGTTCGACCTCGCGCTGGTCACCGACAAGCCGTGGAGCGGCTACAACTGGTACCAGGGCGGCTTCCATTCGAAGATCGAGATCAACACCGACCTGCCGGTGCGGATCGAGCGGGCGAGGGACCTCGGCTGCCACGAGGGCTATCCGGGGCACCACGTCTACAACGCGCTTTTGGAGCAGGAGCTGGTCGAGGGGCGTGGGTGGATCGAGTACACGGTCTATCCGCTCTATTCGCCGCAGTCGCTGCTCGCCGAGGGCTCGGCCAATTACGGGATCGAGCTTGCGTTCCCGGGCGAGGAGGGGCTCGCGTTCGACCGCGACATGCTCGCGCCGCTGGCCGGCCTCCCGACCGGCGATCTTGCGCGCTACCTCGAACTCGCTGAGCTCACCGCGCAGCTGCGCCCGGCCGGCTACACGATCGCCGCCCGGCTGTTCGCGGGCGAAATCGACGAGGCCGAGGCGATCGCGCTGACCCAGCAATACCAGCTCGTCTCGCCCGAGCGCGCGGCGCAGACGATCGCCTTCGCGAAGACCTACCGCAGCTACATCATCAATTACGGCCTCGGGCTCGAGATGGTCCGCGAACACGTCGAGGCCGCCGGCGCCTCGCCCGAAGCACGCTGGGAGCGGATGAGGGCGATCCTCAGCGAGCCGACGCTGCCGAAAGACCTCCAAAAATAGGGACAGTCCCTCTTTTCCGATCGGAGCGGAGAAAAGAGGGACTGTCCCTGTTTATCGGAGATCACGCGTTCCCGTTCCGCCGCCGCGTGTCCCAGCCCTTGCGCGCGGCGGCCGAGCGTTGCTCGAACGAGCCGGACTTGTGCGCCCGCCCGCCGCGCGAGGACGAGACGTGGGTGTCCTTCTTGCCGCGGCCCGAGCCCGACTTGTTGCCGCCGCCGCTCTCCTTGTTGACGGTCGCCCACGCGCGGGCCTTGGCGGTTTTCTCCGAAGCTCCGCGTTCCTCGTAGCCTTCGGCGATGTGCTCGGCCTTGCGCTTCTGCTTGTCGGTGTACTTGTCCTTGTCTCCTCGGGGCATCTCGCGACTCCTCTTCGCCCGTCCGTCGGCACGGGAGCGCACGAGGGACGACAAGAGTTCCGCGCGGAGGCGATCAGTCGGCGGGATTGTGCTGTTGGACGAAGGCGACCGCTTCCTCGAGCATCTGCAGCCGGGTCTCGGCGCGCGACAGCCAGTGGTCTTCGGCGCGCAGCTCGACCAGGCGGTGGGGGCGGCCTGCGTCCTTCAGCGCATCGGCCATTCGAGCACTCTGCTCGAACGGCACGACGATGTCGTCGCGGCCGTGGATCAGCAGGATCGGCGCGTCGGCCTGCGCGGCGAAACGGCGCGGGGAGACCGCGTCGAAGCCGCTCCGGGGGCCGAGCTGCTCGAGCAGCGAGCGGGTTACCACCGCGCTGCCTCCGCTTTCGGTCCTCTCGGTGCGGTACATCATTCCCAGGTCGGACACCGGCGCGACCGCAACTGCGCAGCGGTAGAGCCCCTGCTGCAGGGTGACGCCGGCCAGTGCGGCGTAGCCGCCGTAGCTGGCGCCGACGATGCAGGCGCGGGCCGGATCGACGGTTCCCTGCGCGGCCAGCGCGGCGACCCCGTCGGAAATGTCGGTCTGCATCTTGCGCCCCCACTCGCCGTTGCCGGCGCGCACGAAGGCGCTGTCGCGATTGGTCGAGCCGCGGAAGTTCGGCTGGAATACGGCATAGCCGCGCGAGGCGAAGGCCTGGGCCCACCAGTCGAACTCGACTTCGTCGTGAAGGCGAGGGCCGCCGTGCGGCATGACGACGAGCGGCAGATTTGCCGGTTCGAGCCCGGGAGGCAGGGTGAGGACGCCGTCCATCTCCAGGCCGTCGGCCGCCGTGTACTCGAACGCCGACACCGGTCCGACGAGTTCTTCTCCGATGAGCGGCCGCTCGAGGCCGAAGGCCTCGGCCCGTAGCTGCGCGAGGTCGACCACGTACCAGGTGCCGCTGTCGCCGCTGCCCGTGGTCCGCACGAGCATCCGGTCGAAGCCGGGGGTCCAGTCGATCAGCGTCAGGTCCTTCCCCGAGAACGCGCGGTAGACCCGAGAGACCTGCCGTTGCCGTTCGGCATCGAAGAACACCGGGCGCGCGTCGCCGTCGCCGCGCTGGTAGCCAAGCATCCGGCCGTTCGTGCGGTCGACGAACAGCCGATCGACATCGATACCTTCGAGGATCTCTACCGGCTCGGCGCTGCCGTCGAGCGGCAGTTCGTACCATCGGGTGATCTCGGCGTCAGTGTCTTCCGCCGAGTAGACGAGCGTGGTGCCGTCGCGTCCGAGCGCGACCAGCCCGGCACGGCCGGCACGGTGGCGGCCTGCGGCGATCCGCTTGCCGTCGGACCCGTAAATGCGCCATTCGCCGGACGTGCGATTGAGGTCGAACGTCGCGGCAACCTGTCCGCGGTCGTCGACCAGCCAGTCGCGCCACTCGTTCTCGTCAGCCGCGCGGGCAAGGCGCCGCGGGGTGTTGTCGGACAGGCGAACGGCGAACAGCGCGGGGCGGGTGTGCGCGAGGTGAAGGTTGGCCACGCCCCCGGCCAGTTCGACCGCGCCGAAGTGCCCGAACCACTCGCCCTCGACCTGGCGGATGCCGTAATTGCCGAAGATCGAGGTGATCAGGGTGGTGCGACCGGCGAAAACGACTTGCAGTGGCTTGCTGTCGTCATCGGGCAGGATCAACGCCCGGTAGGCCTCGTACTGATCGGTGGTGAAGCCGCGGCCGAGGTCTTCGGTCTCGCTCGTCACCAGCAGGATCGACTCGTCGCCGATCCATTCGACGCCGCGAAGCTTGAGGTCGCCGACCGCCGAGTTGCGGGTCATGTTCAGCTGCTCGTCCAGCACGACCAGCGCGCGGCGCCCGTCGAACGTACCGACCACGGCGATCTTCTTCCCGCTCGGCGAGATGGCCGCATCCTCGACCGCAGGGAGTTCCCCGTATGCTGCGAGCGGCGGCGAGTCTGCGGCGACGGCGGTGAGCGGCGCGGCCAGCAGCGCGACCAGGCTCGCGAGGCCTGCCATCATCCTGATCAGGCGATCCATTTTTCCTCCCCCCGAGAAGGGGGTATCGTGCCGCGCGATCACGATCAGCGCAAGTGACGCGCGTCCCCGAAAGGGGGTTCCACCGCCCCGTGGCTCTCCCTACATGCCCCCTCATCATGGCTCGCCCGAAACCCTCGACTTTTGACAAGGTGAAGACCGTCGCCGAGAACCGGCGCGCGCGGTTCGAGTATTTCATCGAGGAGACCTTCGAGGCGGGGATCGCGCTCAGCGGTACCGAGGTGAAGAGCCTGCGTTTCGGAGAGGGCTCGATCGCCGAGAGCTACGCCGAGGTGCGCGACGGTGAGGCCTGGCTGGTCAATGCCAACATCCCCGAGTTCAGCCACGGCAACCGCTTCAATCACGAGCCGCGCAGGCCGCGGAAGCTGCTGCTGCACAAGCGCGAGGTCGAGAAGCTGCTCGGGGCGGTCGAGCGCAAGGGGATGACGATGATCCCGCTGTCGATCTACTTCAACGGCCGCGGCCGGGCCAAGGTCGAACTGGCCCTCGCGAAGGGCAAACAGACGCACGACAAGCGGCAGACGATCAAGGACCGAGACTGGCAGCGCGACAAGGCGCGGCTGATGCGCGAACGAGGATGAACCGCCTTACCCTATCGAGCTTGCAAGCGCAGGTTCAGCCGCGCAAGGCAAACACGCAATCATGACGAACATTCGTTCCAAGACCTTCCTCGCGGACCTGATACGGCGGCATGCGCCGACCCGCGAGCAGCTGGAAAGCAATCGCTTCGTCCGGCCGTTCGCGCATCACGTCCTGCGGCCCGAGTTGTGGCGCTTCACCCGGCGCTCGGTTCCGCGCGGCGTGGCGGCGGGGCTGCTCGTCGGCATCTTCGCGCTGATCCCCGGCATCCAGATCGTCGGCGCCGCGCTGATGTGCGTGCCGAGCCGTGGCAACATCCCGCTGGCCGCGGCCATGACCTTCCTCAGCAACCCGGCGACGACCCCGCTCCTGCTCGCCGGATCGCTGTTCGTCGGCAACGGCCTCGGTTTTCATGCCGATCTCGCGTCGTTCCGGGCGCTCTATGATGACAGCGCCAGTATCGGCGAGTGGTTCGCCTGGCTGTTGTCCGATGCCGCTCCGGCGGTGGTCATCGGCCTGCTGGTGATCGCGATCATTGCCGCGGCGGTCGGCTATCTCGCCTCCTCGTTCCTGTGGCGGGCCAACATCGGCCGCAAGTGGCATCGCCGGCAGGCCCGCCGCCGCAATTCGCCGCTGCCCGCCGAATGATGAAGAGCCTGGCAGCGCCGCGCAGTCCGCATGGGGTCGTGGACCGGCTGGCGGTGGCCGCGGCGATCCTGGTCAGCGTGGCGCTGATCCAGCTGGTGGTCGGCAACGCCACGGTGACGCTCTCCTACGTCGGGGGGCTCGCGGTGCTCGGCCTCCTGGCCTACGCGGCAGCACGGCGCCGCCCGGCGCCGGCCGAGGACGTCGACGGCGGATCGCCGGACTGGTCGGTGACCGTCGCCGCGATCGAGCAGCCGGGCATGGCGATCGCCGTGACCGACCGCGCCAACCGGCTGGTCTGCGCCAACACGGCTTACGAGCTGTGGTTCGGGTCGAGCCATGCTCCGCCCCGCCTCCCGGTCGATGCGGCATCGGCCGAGCAGCTCGCCAGGGCCGCGCGCGCGGCATGGCGCGAGGGCGAGAGTGCCGAGGTGACTGTGGCCGACGGGCGCCAGTCTTGGGCCGGCGCCGCGCAGCGTGCCGGACGTGGCGACGACTACCTGATCTGGCGGTTCGCGCCGATCGTCCGCTCCGAACCGCTCGCCGGTATCGGTAAGTGGATCACCGGGCCGTTCGGCAGGATTCTCAGCGCCGCGGGGATCGAGGTCGCGCTGGTCGGCGCCGACGGGGCGATCCGCGCCGCGAGCACCGGCTTCGCCCGCCGCGCCGCGGGCGACGAGAATGCCAGCATGGCCGGGCTCGACTTCACCTCGCTGCTGCGCTCGGACGAGCGCGACCGGATCTACTTCGCGCGCGAGGGCCGCAAGGGGCCGCCGCAGACGCTGGTCAACGTGCCGCTGACCGACCCGGATGCCGCGGAAACGCAGCGCGCGGGCGAGGCGCCCTCGCTGATGATGCTGCTCGACAGCGGTGTCGGGCTGGGGGGCTGGACCAGCGAGAGCCGCGGGCAGGCGCCGCAGCTCGAGGGCCTGCTCGAGCAGTTGCCGCTCGGCCTGGCGATGACCGACCGCGACGGCCATTTTCTGTTCGCCAACCCGGCCTTCCGGCGGGCTGCCGGGATCACCGGCAAGATGCCGCCCTATCCCTCGGACCTCGTCGTCCGCCAGGACAAGACGGCGATGTCCGACGCGGTCCGGCGCTTCGGGCAGGGCCCGGCGATGAGCGGCGACATCGCCGTGCGGCTGCGCAACGAGCCCGACGAGCCGGTCTCGATGGGGCTCGCGGGGGTCCGCGGGCTCGGCGAGCCGGCGGTGCTGCTGAGCCTGGCCGACACGACCGAGGAGACGCGCCTCAAGCGGCAGGTCGCGCAGGCGACCAAGATGCAGGCGGTCGGCCAGCTCGCCGGCGGCGTGGCGCACGACTTCAACAACGTGCTGACCGCGATCATCGGCTACTGCGACCTGATGCTGCTGCGGCACACGCCCGGCGACAGCGACTACGACGACATCCAGCAGATCAAGGCCAACTCGAACCGCGCGGCCTCGCTGACCCGCCAGTTGCTCGCGTTCAGCCGCCAGCAGACGCTGCAGCCCGAAGTGCTGCAATTGCCCGACGTGATCTCCGAGGTCAGCCAGCTGCTCAAGCGGCTGCTCGGCGCCAAGATCACGCTCAAGACCCATCATGACCGCGATCTCGGGCCCGTGCGGGCCGACCCGCGCCAGCTCGAGCAGGTGATCGTCAACCTCGCCGTCAACGCGCGCGATGCGATCCAGGCGCGCGGCGGCGAACACGCCTCGGGCACGCTGACCTTCACCACCCGCCGGGTGGTCGCCCGCGACGTGCGCCGGACGGGCAGCGAGATCATCCCGGCCGGCGACTATACGGTGCTGATCGCCGAGGACACCGGCGGCGGCATCCCGCCGGCCAACCTGCCGAAGATCTTCGAGCCGTTCTTCACCACCAAGGAGCAGGGCAAGGGCACCGGGCTCGGGCTGTCGACCGTCTACGGCATCGTCAAGCAGTCGGGCGGGTTCATCTTCGCCGACAACGCCTTGGGCACCGACGGCAAGCCGAAGGGCGCGCGTTTCACGATCTACCTGCCGGTGCACCAGCCGAGCGAGGACGAGCTGCGCAAGGCCGAGACGGTCGAGCACAAGGGAGAATGGTCGGGCGGCGGGCGCATCCTGCTGGTCGAGGACGAGGACATGGTCCGCGCGGTCGCCGAACGCGCGCTGACGCGCCAGGGCTACACCGTGGTGACCGCCTCGGACGGTGACGAGGGGGTCGAGGCGATGCGGCGCAATCCCGACTTCGACCTGGTGGTCAGCGACGTGGTCATGCCGAGCATGGACGGCCCGGCGATGGCCCGCGAAATCCGCCATCTCGCGCCGGGGATCCCGGTGCTGTTCATGTCAGGCTACGCCGAAGAGCAGCTCCGGCGCGAGATCGACATCGAGGGCATGCACTTCATCTCCAAGCCCTTCAGCGT
>JBIQKN010000018.1:44144-47525 GCA_044506565.1 Sphingomonadales bacterium
CGTCTTCGGAATTCACTGCCTACTGCCTACTGCCTACTGCCTACTGCCTACTGCCTGCTGCCTCCCGCCTCCGCCTCTCGCCTCAAAAAAATCCCCAAACCTTCCCAAGGAATTTCCCCGCCCACGCGTCACAGCCCCGAAACCCAGGCTTTCAGGGAGAACCCGAATGACCATCCGTGCCACTGCGATCGCTGCCGTTTCGGCGGTTGCGCTTACCACTGCGGCCTTGGCCCAGGCCGATCCCGACGCCACCGCCCAGGGGGACGTCTCGGTCACGATCTACAACAACGGCCAGGCGCTGGTGCAGGATGTGCGGCAGCTCAACATTGCCGCGGGGCGTAGCACGATCGCATTTCCCGACGTCTCGGCGATGATCCGGCCCGAGACCTTGAGCTTCGCTGCCGAGGGCACCGCGATCGTCGAGCAGAACTTCGATTTCGACCTGCTGACCCCGCAGAAGCTGATGGAGAAGGCGATCGGGCAGGAAGTCACGCTGCTACGCACCAACCCGGCAACCGGGCAGGAAACGCGCGAGCGGGCGACCGTGCTGTCGACCGCCGGCGGGGTGGTCATACGCGTAGGCGAGCGGATCGAGGTGCTGCGCGACGACGGGCTGCCGGTGCGGGTGATCTTCGACCGCGTGCCCCCGAACCTGCGGGCAAGGCCGACGCTGTCGGTCACGCTCGAGAGCCGCCGCGCCGGCAGCCGCCCGGCCTCGATCCGCTACCTGACGCCGGGGCTCGGCTGGTCGTCGGACTACGTCGCGCTCTACGACGAACGGCGCGACACGATCGACATGCAGGGCTGGATCACGCTGACCAACACGACCGGCACGACGTTCCACGCTGCCAACACGTTGCTGGTCGCCGGCAATCCCAACGCCGGTGGCGGTGCTGCGGTCTACCGCGGCCGTCCCGCGCCGCCCCCGGGACGGACGACGGTTCCGGGCACCGCGACCGCCGACCGCGAGCGGCTTGGCGACTTCTACCTCTACCCGATCGCCGAACGGACGACGATCGCCAACAACCAGACCAAGCAGGTCAGCTTCCTCGACGTGCAGGGCGTCCCCGCGCGCAAGGTCTACGGCCGCACGGTCGGCTGGCTGACCTCGGACGCGCAGCCGGTCAACGTGCTCAGCCAGATCGCGTTTTCGTCGAGCCGCGAGGGCGGACTGGGGGACGCGCTGCCGGCGGGCACGGTGCGGTTCTACCAGCGCGACCAGGCGGGCAACCCGCAGTTCATCGGCGAGAACGGCATCGGCCACACCCCGATGGGCAGCGAGATGACTCTCGCCACCGGCGAGGCGTTCGACATCACGCTGCAGGCCGAGGTCGAGAGCCGCGACCGGATCACCTCCGACGAATACGAGCAAATGGCGCGCTACCGCGTGCGGATCGACGGCGAGCCGGAACGCACGATCGAGGTCGATCGCTCGGTGACCTACTGGCGCACGACGATGCGCTACACGCTGACCAACGCCAAGCCCGAGCCGATCGAGGTCGAGCTTGTCCAGGGCGGGCTCGACCGCGGCTGGTGGTCGCGCGACTTCCGCGTCACGCACGAGGACGTCCCCGGCGAGCAGCTCAACGCCGACCGGCGCAAGTACGTGATCAGCGTGCCGGCCAACGGCCGGCGCGAGGTCCGCGTCACTTACGCCACGCGCTACTGAGGGCGCGGGCAATGCGACGCGCCATCCTGACTGCGGCGCTGGCGCTGTGGAGCGCCGCCGCCGACGCCCGCGAGACGGCCGAGGCCTCGCCGCCGACCGCGCTCGCGGTGACGCTCTACCGCGATCCCGAGCGGGGTCCGCAGGACGCGATGGACCGCGAGTGGCCACGCGGTTTCGCGATGATCAGCGAGACGCGCACGGTGACGCTGCCTCCCGGCGAATCGACGGTCCGCTTCGAGGGTGTCGCCGAGGGAATGGTCGCGGTCTCGGCGATCGTCACCGGGCTGCCCGGCGGGGCGATCGAGAAGAACCGCAACGCCGACTTGCTGAGCCCGGCGGCGCTGGTCGACGGGACGCTCGGCAACCGGGTCACGGTGACGCGGACCAATCCCGCGACCGGCGAGCAGGTCGCCGAGCCGGCGATCGTCCGCACGCGGGCCGACGGCGGGCTCGTGCTGCAGACGAGCCAGGGGTTCGAGGCGGTGCGCTGCGCCGGGTTGCCCGAACGGCTGGCGTTCGACCGGGTGCCGGCGGGCCTCTCGGCGCAGCCGGTATTCAGCATCGACACCCGCGACCCTCGCGGCGGGACCTACACGGTCCAGCTGACCTATCTCGCCTGGGGCTTCGACTGGCAGGCGAACTATGTCGCCTCGCTGGCCGAGCCGGGGCGCGGCGACGAGGTCCGGTTCCGGCTGATGAGCTGGCTGACCCTGCTCAACGACAACGGGCAAAGCTTCCCCGACGCCGAGCTGCTGGTAGTGGCCGGAAAGCTCAACGTGGTCAGCGACTTTCAACAGCTTGCCGACCCGCCGGATGCGCGGCGCCTGGCGCTGACCTGCTATCCGATCGGCAATACCGCGGCAGGATCGCCGGTCGAGATTCCACCACCACCTCCTCCGCCGGCGCCCGCGCCGCCGCCGATGGCGGCCCAGTCGATCGTGGTGACCGGCATGGCACGCGAGGCTTTCGCGGATTCCGCGATGAAGGCAGTGGAAGAAGCGCTGGGCGATCTGAAGCTCTACCGCGTTCCCGAGCGCGTCACGGTGACGGCCAAGAGCCTCAAGCAGGTCGCATTTCTCGACCAGTCGACCGTCAGGGGTCGGCTGCTCTACGAATACGCCTGCACGCCATGGGACGACGATGACGAAGCGTCGTCCGCGGCGATGCTGGTGGTCTCGGTCAACGACAAGGCCCACGGCCTCGGCATGGCGCTGCCGATGGGTGGGCTGGCGGTGTTCGAACCATCCTCGTACGGCGAGCAGCTCGTCGCCGAGGACAGCCTGCGCGACCATGCCGAGGGGCAGGACGTCGAGCTCGAGCTGGCCGACAGCAGCCAGGTCTTCGGCCAGTGCATCGCGCAGCAGGGCGTCGACTACGAGCGGGATCCGAGCCGCTGGCTGCCGATGCAGGCCGTGCTCAGCAACGCCAATCCCGCCCCTGTCATCTTGCGCCTGGTCGTCGGTGCGCCGGCCGAATGGCAGGTGCGCGGGTTGCGAGGCACGCGGGTCAAGGACGGCGAGACGGTGGTCGAGGTCACCGTGCCGGGCAACGGCAGCCGCGAGGTGAGCTGGGAAGTGCGGCCGGCCGGAGTGCTGTAGACTCGGCTTCGCATCGGACCTAGCCTCCGGCGCGGGGGGCCGAGGCTCGATGAACCTCTTTCTGCGCTTCAGCGATGACGAGACCGAGCGCGCCTACCTGCGCGCCGAACGAAC
>JBIQKN010000019.1:0-44496 GCA_044506565.1 Sphingomonadales bacterium
GTCGAGTTCACCGGCCCCGACAGCGCCACCGCAACCTCGCAGTCGCTCTACATGGTCCCCGGCGAGGACGGCGCCCCACGCGCGGCGATGATGGCCGAGTACGACGACGAGCTGGTGCGCGAGGGCGGCCGCTGGAAGTTCGCCCGCCGCGCCGTGCGCGGTCTGATGCCTGCATCGCCCTCGCGCTAGGGCCCGGCCCGGGCAGGGCGGTCGCGCGGGACCGCACGGCAGCTTCGCGCATTCCCCTGCAATGACCCGCGAACCGACGGATCCGAGCCGCGGCGCCGGCGCGCCATGAGGGATGTGCTCGAGATCTTCGTCGAGATCGTCCTCGCGATCGCCGGAGCGGTGGCGCTGTCGGCTTTGGTAGTCGGCGGGGTGCTGGTGCTGGTCGGCTGCGTGGTCTTCGGCAGTTGCTGGAGCCTGCTCGGCTGGCGCCGCCGGCGATCGGACCGGCCTGGCGAACCCGACTGACGCCGCGTCGGCGGCTTCCCCCGGCGGCGCGGCTGTGCAAGGCTGGGGCCAAGGGAGAGGACCTCATGGCCAGCAAGTACGAAGCCGAAGTCTACCGCTGCATGGATCCTTCGATCGCGCTGCACGACCGCACCGAGAACCCGCTGCACCGCGCGATCCTCAGGAACTTCTGCCGCCACGTGCACCTCGAGGGCGCGGCGATGTTCGAGGAGATCACCGCGCCCGACATGATGGCCGACGATCCGGTCTATCACATCACCTGGGGCGAGAAGCCGTTCCAGGTCTCGGGGCGCCAGGGAGTGTTCGACTTCTACTCGAGTATCGGCGAGATCGTGCTGTGGAACTCGGGCGACCTCGTCGCCGTCGCCGACTGGGGCATCGCCGACGAAATGTGGTTCCACCAGATGTCGACCGGCGCCGAGCTCGGGAAACTGGGGCACAAGGTCGACAAGGACGACGGGCTCTACCTCGTCCATTCGCTGCAGGCGTTCATCTGGCCCTACGACGCAAACGCGCGCCTGAAGGGCGAGCATCTCTACGAGGACAAGTCGACGCTGCGGATCGAGGAGATCGACCCGGTCGACTACATGACGCCGGCGCGGGTGCGCGAGATCCACCGCGAGTGTCTCGCCGAGCTCGAGGAGCGCTGGGGGCCCGAGTACTGGGTCTATCGAGGCTGACGAAAAGACTTTCCTACAGGGGCCGGTTGCTGCCAGCATTGCCGGCCGAAATCGGACAGGATTCGGCTGACTCGAAGCCGGATGGAGGGGACACCGCTATGCATCTCGTCGCAAAGATTCGCCTTTCCGCGGCCGTTCTCGGCGCTGCCGCGCTCGCTATCGCCGTTCCGGCAGAGGCGGAGTGGGTCGCCAGCTGGACCGCCGCGCCGCACGCGCCGCTCGGCACGCAGGGGCCGTTCGCCGCGGCGAGCTTCGACAACGTCACGATCACCCAGATCATCCGCCTGACCGAGGGCGGGACGCGGCTGCGCGTGCGGCTTTCGAACCGCTACGGCCCGGCGCCGCTGAGGATCGGCGCCGCGCGCGTGGTGCAGATCGACGAGGCCAACAACGAGGTTCCCGGCACCGCGCGCACGCTGACTTTCGGCGGCGATCCGGCCGCGGTGATTCCGCGCGGCGCGCCGTTCCTGAGCGACGCGGTCGAGGTCGACCTGCCCGACCTCGCGCGGCTCAAGGTCGAGCTCTACCTGCCGACCGATACCGGGCCGTGCACCTGCCACCTGACCGGGGTCGACGAGCTCGCCGTCTCGCCACCGGGCAACTTCGTCGGCAAGCCGTTCGAACCGGTTTCGACCGCGCAGTTCCGTGCCTTCCTCGCCGGGGTCGAGGTCGATTCGCCCGACGCGCTCGGCACGATCGTCGCCTACGGCGATTCGATCACCGACGGCGTCGGCGCGACCCCCGGCGCCAACAACCGCTGGCCCGACGTGCTCGCCGACCGGCTGCAGGCGGCGGGGCTCGAATGGGCGGTCGCCAACCAGGCGATCAGCGGCAACCGCGTGCTGAGCCCGGGGATGGGAGAGGCGGCGCTCGCGCGCTTCGACGAGGACGTGCTGAGCCTGCCGGGAGTCAAGTACATCATCGTGTTCGAGGGGGTGAACGACATCGGTCAGCGCTTCGCCCGGCGCGATCCCAACCAGCCCGGCTTTCCGGGACTCGACCAGCCCGAGATCACGGTCGAGGAGATGATCGCCGGCTACAAGCAGATCGTCGCCCGCGCGCACGCCAAGGGGATCAAGGTGATCGGCTCGCCGATCGGGCCCTACAAGGGCGCCGGCTACTGGTCCGAGGAAGGCGAGGCCGCCCGGCAGGCGATCAACGACTGGATACTCAACAGCGGCACGTTCGATGCGACCGTGCGGCTCGACTCGGCCTTCGCCGATCCCGCCGATCCGGCGAAGATGCGCGACGGCTACCACATGGGCGACTTCCTCCACGGCAGCCCCGAGGGGCTCAAGGCGGTCGGGGAATCGATCGACCTCGCGCTGTTCGAGGCGGACTGAGCTTCAGCCCGGCTTGCCGACCGGGCGGGCGTGGCCGCCGTGGCGCAGGAAGTCGCGGTCGATCCGGTCGATCAGTTCCTGCCCTTCGGCCTTGCCCGCGTTGAGCCGCAGGATCTCGTCGATCTTGGCCTCGAGCCGGTCGTCGTTCTCCTTCGACGCGGGCGAGCCGAGGTAGAGGAAGTAGGCGAGCCCGACGACCTGCCAGATCAGCTGGAGGAATTCCGACTGCCAGTTCTCGAACGTGTCGCGCGCCGCCTGCGTGGCGAACTCGGCGAGCTCCGGGCTCTGCCCATGCTGGCGCGCCTCGTCCTGGAAAGCCTGCCAGCCAAAGTACCAGTGCAGCAGCATCGAGATCAGGAAGAACGCCAGCGTGATCCACGCGTAGCTATACTTGCCGAGCACGCCGAGCTTGGCTGCGGCGCGTTCGGGGGTTTCCGGGGAATCGACCATCTTGGGTCTCCATAGTGGGGTCTGCCCCGACAACGCGGGCGACGGCCAAGGGTGCCGTCTGCTCGCGAGTGGAACCAGGCCCACCTTCGCGCATTTCGACCGGCGATGAGGGGTCTCTCCGCGCTTTGTGCGCTGTCCCTGAGCGCAGCGGCCGCCGGCCTGCTTGCAGGCTGCGGCGGCAGCAGTGGCGGCGGCGGTGGTGGAGGCGGTGGCGGAAGCAATTCTCCTCCGGCCTTTACGTCCGCAGCTACGGCGAGCGTCGCCGAAAACTCGGCCGGGACGCTGCTCACGGCCGCGGCTTCCGATCCCGACGGCGATGCGCTGACGTTCTCGATCGGCGGCGGTGCCGATGCGGCGCTGTTCCGGATCACGCCCGGCGGCGCGCTGTCGTTTCGCGATCCGCCCGACTTCGAGGCGCCGGCCGACGGCAACGGCGACAACGTCTACGAAGTCACGCTCTCGGTGAGCGACGGGCGCGCCAGCGCCAACCAGCAGGTCCGCATCACGGTCACCGACAACGCTGCCGGCAGCTTTGCCGTGCGGCGCGTCGGCAGCGGGTTCGCCGAACCGGTGTTCCTGACCGCGCTGCCCGGCAGCGGCGGCCGGGTGCTGGTGGTCGAGCGGGCGGGGCGCATCGAGATCCTCGACCCGGCGACCGGGGCGGTCGCGGCGACCCCGTTCCTCGACATCACCGGGCAGGTCTCGACCGCGGGTGAGCGCGGCCTACTCGCCGTCGCGCTGGCGCCCGACTACGCGACGAGCGGACGGGCCTACGTCTTCCTGACCGCGCTCGACGGGCGGATCGAGCTCAGGCGCTACACCTCGCCCGCGAGCAACCGGGCCGCGCTCGACCCGTCGACCGGCAACCTGCTGCTGGCCATTCCGCATGCGCGCAACAATCACAACGGCGGCTGGCTCGGCTTCGGCACCGACGGGCTGCTGTACATGGCGGTCGGCGACGGCGGCGGCGTTGGCGATCCCGACGGCAACGGACAGAATCGCAACACGCTGCTCGGCAAGATCCTGCGTCTCGACGTCTCGCGCGACGACTTCCCGTCCGACACCGCGCGCGATTACGGCATACCCGCGGGCAATCCGTTCGCCGGGGGCGGCGGGGCTCCCGAGATCTGGCTCTACGGGCTGCGCAATCCGTTCCGCAACAGCTTCGACCGCGCGACCGGCGAGCTGTGGATCGGCGACGTCGGCCAGGGCGCGGTCGAGGAGATCGACCGCGTCGCGATCACCCAGAGCGGCCTCAACCTCGGCTGGCCGCTGTTCGAGGGAACGCAGCCGTTCCAGGGGACCAATCCCGCGGGGCTGACGATGCCGGTGACCGAGTACGGCCACGGCAACGGGCCGCTCGAGGGCAACTCGGTGACGGGGGGCTTCGTCTATCGCGGTCCGGTCGAGCCGCTGCAGGGGCTGTACATCTTCGCCGACTTCATCAGGGGAAACATCTGGTCGGTCCCCGCCGCCACGCTCGTTCCGGGCTCGACGGTGTCGAGCGCAAACTACACCCGGCGCAATGCGGACTTTGCGCCCGACGCAGGCACGCTCGCGAACATCACCAGTTTCGGCGAGGACGAGGAGGGCAACCTGTTCATCGTCGCCTTCGGCGGGGACGTGTTCATGATCCGGCCGACCGGCTGAGTGCGGCGCCCGCGCCCCTTCGGCATCCTGTCAGCCGCCGCGCGCATCGAGCCAGCGGCGGGCCTCGCGCGCCTCGGCGCACAGTTCGCCGCTGCGGCGGCAATGCGCCTCGAGCGCTTCGACGCCCTCTCGCTGGCGATCGAGGAACCACGGATCGCTGCGGAACGAAGGCGAAAAGACGTCGCGTACGGGCCCGGCCCTGCCGTGCGGCTCGGAGACGGCAGGCTGCGCGTCGGCGCCGAGGCGCGCCACCAGGAGGCCGGCCGGAAAGGCCAGCGCCGCGCCGACGAGGCCGGCGGCGACGAGCTTCGACAGGTCCTTCCCGCTCACCGGCCGATCCTGCCCCGGGCCGCCATGACCGGGCAAGGCCTTCCTGGCGCCCGCGATTGCGCGCAAGTGGTAGCAGGCGTAACGACCCGAACGGGAGGAGAGAGCCCATGCTGATCGGCTGCCCGCGCGAGATCAAGAACCAGGAATACCGCGTCGGGCTCACGCCCGAGAGCGTCAAGGAGCTGGTGAAGCGCGGCCACGCGGTCTGGGTCGAGAGCGGCGCCGGGCTCGGCATCGGCGCCGACGACGACCAGTACCGCGCGGCCGGGGCCGAGATCGTCGACGGCCCCGAGCCGATCTTCCTGCGCTGCGAGATGGTGGTGAAGGTCAAGGAGCCGCTGCCGGACGAGCGCGCGCTGCTGCACGAAGGCCAGGTGCTCTACACCTACCTGCACCTCGCGCCCGATCCCCAGCAGACCGCCGACCTCGTCGCCTCGGGCGTGACCGCGATCGCCTACGAAACCGTGACCGGACCCGGCGGGACGCTGCCGTTGCTCAAGCCGATGAGCCAGGTCGCCGGGCGAATGAGCATCCAGGCCGGGGCGACCGCGCTCGAGAAGGCGCACGGCGGGCGCGGCGTGCTGCTCGGCGGTGTGCCCGGGGTCATGCCGGGTACGGTCGCGGTGATCGGCGGCGGGGTGGTCGGGTTCAACGCGGCGCAGATGGCCGTCGGTCTCGGCGCCGACGTGACGATCCTCGACCACGACCCCGACGTGCTCGAGCGGCTCGGGGTCCACTTCGAAAGCCGCGCGAAGACCCGCTTCGCCAACGAGGCCAACGTCGCCGAGATGGTCGCCCGGGCGGACCTGGTGATCGGCGCGGTGCTGGTGCCGGGCGCGGCGGCGCCGAAGCTGGTCACCCGCGAGATGCTCAAGGACATGAAGACCGGCTCGGTGCTGGTCGACGTCGCCATCGACCAGGGCGGCTGCTTCGAGACCAGCCGGCCGACCACCCACGACAATCCGACTTTCGTGGTCGACGGCATCGTCCACTATTGCGTCGCCAACATGCCGGGCGCCGTCGCGCGGACGAGCACTTACGCGCTCAACAACGTGACGCTGCCGCGCGCGCTCAAGATCGCCGACCTCGGCTGGAAGCGCGCGATGCGCCGCGACCCGCACCTCGCCGCCGGCCTCAACGTCCACGCCGGGCGGGTGACCTACCCGGCGGTCGCGGCCGAGCTCGGCTACAAGCTGCTCAGGGTCGAGGAAGCGATCACCGAATAGGCCGCCGCGCTCAGGCGAGGAACGGCGCCGAGACTTCGGCCGGCACGCGCATCAGCTTTCCGCTCGCCCGGTCGATCATCGCCCAGGTCGTCCTGGCGCGGACCACCGCCCTGCCGTTCGCGTCGGTGAAGGTGAAATTCCGGTCAAACCGCGCACCGGTCGGGCCTTCGCGGATCTCGGTCACCCCCTCGACGCTGTCGCCGAGCCTGATGTTGCCGCGATAGTCGATCTCGTGCCGGGTCACGACCCAGGCATAGGCGGCGATGTGCGCCGGATCGGCGTCGCGCAGCCAGTGTGCCGTGGCGATGTCCTCCATCCAGCGGACCCACACGGTGTTGTTGACGTGCCCGTTCTCGTCGATGTGCTCGGGGAGCGCGGTGAAGGTCATGGCGAAGCGGTTGCTCATGTGCGCGAGCCTACCGCTTGCGCCTGGGGAATCCAGAGCCTCGCTCGCTCCCACTCCCCGGAGCGGAGGGCGAAAAGAGGGACAGTCCCTATTTTCGCGGCGGCGAGGGAAACGCGGAAAAAGAGGGACAGTCCCTGTTTTCAACCGTCATCCTGAACTTGGTTCAGGGCCTATCGTGCCCCTGGACCCGACGTGCTGGGTAGCGCCACCGTGCAGCAAGGCCGCTCCGGGGAAAGACGGACCTGAGAAGGATGAGAAATGGGTCCTGAAACAAGTTCAGGATGACGGCATGGGATGGGGCGGCCTGTTAAGTCCCTTCGCTCCCGGCCTCCACCCCATCTGCCACAGGATGAACGCGAACTCCTCCGCCGTCTCGCGCAGGCTCTCGAAGCGCCCGGACTTGCCGCCGTGGCCGGCGCCCATGTTGGTCTTCAGGAGCAGCTCGTTGTCGTCGGTCTTGAGCTCGCGCAGCCGGGCGACCCACTTGGCGGGCTCCCAATACGTCACCCGAGGGTCGTTGAGGCCGGCGGTGACCAGCAGCGGCGGGTAGGCCTGCGCCCTGACGTTGTCGTAGGGCGAATAGCTGCGGATCAGCTCGAACGCTTCCCTGTCCTCGATCGGGTTGCCCCATTCGGGCCACTCGCCGGGGGTCAGCGGCAGCGAAGCGTCGAGCATCGTCGCGAGCACATCGACGAACGGCACGTGGGCGACGACCGCGCCCCACAGCTCGGGGTCCGAGTTGATCACCGCGCCCATCAGCTCGCCGCCGGCCGAGCCGCCCGAGATGCTGATCCGGCCGGCCTCGGTGTAGCCGCGCTCGATCAGCCCGCGCGCGACATCGACGAAGTCGGTGAAGGTGTTGGTGCGCTGCTCGAGCTTGCCCGCCTTGTACCAGGCGCGCCCGAGGTCGTCGCCGCCGCGGATGTGCGCGATCGCGTAGGCGAAGCCGCGGTCGACGAGGCTCAGGCGGGTGGTCGAGAACCCCGGGTCGATCGAAATGCCGTAGGCGCCGTAGCCGTAGAGGTGCAGCGGGCCGGGCGACTGGCGATCCTTGCGGTACATGATCGAGACCGGGATCGGCGTGCCGTCGCGCGCGGTGATCTCGAGCCGCTCGGTCGCGTATAGTTCGCGCTCGTAGCCCGAGGGAATCTCCTGCACCTTGAGCAGCTCGAGCCGGCGCTCGGCGATGTGGAAGTCGTAGGTGCTCGCCGGGCTGACCATCGATTCGTACGACAGCCGGATCACCATCTGCTCGTACTCGGGATTGTTGCCGGTGCCGGCCGAGTAGCTCGCCTCGGGGAACTCGATCGGCTCGATCCGCGCCGGATCGTCGTAATAGCGGATCTCGAGGCGATCGAGCCCGCCGAGCCGGCCCTCGACGATGTAGAAGTCGCGGAACAGCTCGAACCCGGTCAGGTAGAACGCGTCGGTGCCCTCGATCAGCGTGGTCCACTCGGCCGGGCTGGCGAGCGGCGCGGTGGCGAGGCGGAAGTTCTCGTGGGTGTCGTTGGCGTGGATGTAGAGCACGTGCCCGCCGTCCTCGGGGCGCACGTCGACGTCGTATTCGACGCCCTTCTCGCGCGGGCGCACGAGGATCGGCGAGGCGAGCGGGTCGGCGGCGGGGATCAGCCGCACTTCGCTGGTCTCGTGGTCGCCGGCCGAGACGATCACCCAGTCCTCGGCCGCCGAGAGCGAGGCCGAGACGCGGAAGCCCTCGTCGTCCTCGTGGTACAGCTCGATATCCTCGTCGAGCGGCTGGCCGAGCCAGTGCAGCCGGGCGTTGTCGGTGCGCCACTGCTCGTTGGCGAGCGAGTAGATCAGCCCGGTGTCGCCCGCGACCCAGACCAGCGCCGAGAGCGTGCCGGGGATCTCGTCGGGCAGGTGCTCGCCGGTGGCGAGGTCCTTGATCCGCACGGTGAAGCGCTCGGAGCCGTTGTCGTCGATCGAATAGGCGAGCAGCCGCCCGTCCTTGCTGACCGAAATCGCGCCGAGCCGAAAATACTCCTTGCCCTCGGCCAGCGCGGGCTCGTCGAGGATCAGCTCGTCGGGGCCGCCCGCCACCGGCTTGCGCCACCACTTCTTGTACTCGGCGCCTTCCTCGAACTCGATCCAGTAGAGCCAGTCGCCGTCCTTCTGCGGAACCGACTTGTCGGCCTCCTTGATCCGTGCGCGCATCTCCCTGAACAGCGCCTCGACGGTATCCTTGTGCGGCGCCATGCGCGCCTCGAACCAGGCGTTCTCGGCGGCGAGGTGGTCGAGGACTTCCCTGTCGGTGACCTCGGGGTAACCGGGATCGCGCAGCCAGGCGTAGTCGTCGGCGATCGTGATCCCGTGGTGCGTGACGCTGGAGGGCTTCTTCGCGGCGACCGGCGGCAGCGGGGGAGTGGCATCGTTCATGGGCCGCCTCTATGTATGCGCGGAAAGGACCGCAACAATGCTGATGCAGACCCACGAAGCCCGCCTCGATGCCTTGCGCAAGGAGCTGGCCCGGCAGGGGCTCGACGGGTTCGTGATCCCGATCTCGGACGAGCACCTGTCGGAGTACGTCGGAGCCTATGCCCAGCGGCTCGCCTGGCTGACGGGGTTCGGCGGGTCGGCGGGAACGGCGGCGGTGCTCAAGGACAAGGCGGCGATCTTCGTCGACGGGCGCTACACGCTGCAGGTGCGCGACCAGGTCGACGGACGGCTCTACGAGTACAAGTCGGTGCCGCAGGACAAGCTCGCCGACTGGCTCTCCGCAAACGTCGGTGAAGGCGCGAAGATCGGCTTCGACCCTTGGCTGCACACCAGCGGCTGGGCGAAGACGACCGGCAAGGCGCTCGCTGAAGTCGGCGCGGAGCTGGTTCCGGTCGAGGCGAACCCGGTCGATGCGGTGTGGCAGGACCAGCCCGAGCCGTCGCCGGCCCCGGCCTTCGTGCAGGACGACGCGCTCGCCGGCCGCTCGAGCGCCGACAAGCGCGCCGAGGTCGGCGAATGGCTCAAGGCCGAAAAGCTCGATGCGGCGGTGATCTCGGCGCTCGATTCGGTCGCCTGGCTGCTCAACGTGCGCGGCTCGGATGTCGACCGCACGCCGGTGGCGCTGTCCTATGTGATCGCGCATGCCGACGGCACCGCCGACTGGTTCATCGCCCCCGGCAAGGTGCCGCCCGAAGTTGCCGCGCACCTTGGCAACGCGGTGCGCGTGCGCCCGCGCGACCAGTTCACCACAGCGTTGGCCGAGCTTTCGGGCAAGCGCGTCGCGGCCGATCCCGACCGCTCGGTCGCGGCGATCTTCACGGCGCTCGAGGCGGCCGGGGCCGAAGTCGTGCGCGCGACCGACCCGGTCGTGCTGCCCAAGGCGGTCAAGAACGAGGCCGAGCGCGCCGGCCACCGCGCGGCGCAGGCGCGCGACGGGGCGGCCGTGGCGCGGTTCCTTCACTGGCTCTCGGTCGAGGGACCGAAGGGCACGGTCGACGAGCTGTCGGCCGCCGCGCGGCTGCACGAATTCCGCAAGGATACCGGCGACCTGCGCGACCTTTCGTTCGACACGATCAGCGGGGCCGGCCCGAACGGGGCGATCGTCCACTACCGCGTCAGCGAGGAGACCAACCGCCGGCTCGAGCCGGGCAGCGTCTACCTCGTCGACTCGGGCGGGCAGTACGCCGACGGCACGACCGACATCACCCGCACCGTGTGGATCGGGCCGGGCGAGCCGCCGGCCGAGATCAGGGACCGCTTCACCCGCGTGCTCAAGGGCCACATCGCGCTCGCCTTGCAGACCTTCCCGCAAGGGACCGCCGGCTCGCAGCTCGACACACTGGCGCGGCAGTTCCTGTGGCAAGCCGGGCTCGATTACGCACACGGCACGGGCCACGGCGTCGGCGCGTTCCTCGCGGTGCACGAGGGGCCGCAGCGTATCGCCAAGCCGCGCGGCGGGCAGGCCGGCACCGAGCAGGAGCTGATGGCCGGGATGATCCTGTCGAACGAGCCCGGCTACTACAGGACCGGCGAGTACGGCATCCGCATCGAGAACCTGGTCCTGGTCGAGCCGCGCGAGATCGAAGACGGCGAGGGCGAGTGGCTCGGCTTCGAGACGCTGACGCTGGCGCCGATCGACCGGGCGCTGGTCGATCGTGGCCTGCTGAGCGAGGCGGAAGTGGCGTGGTGGAACGCTTACCACGCGAGGGTCCGCGAGGTGCTGGCACCGCAGCTCGAAGAAGAGGCGCTGGCCTGGCTCGAGGAGGCCTGCGCGCCCTTGTAGGCGTGATTTGTTCCTGTAATGTTCCGATTACTGCGAGTCGCAGCAGCAGGGAGTGGGCGGCTGCTCGGATACTGCACACTTGGCACGAACAACCTCGAGGCCTCGGCCGCGTTCTACGAGCCGATCGCGCAGATTCTCGGTCACGGCCGGGTGATGGAGACCGACCGCACGATCATGTGGGGGTCGCCGGGGCAGGGCGCGCTGTTCTGCCTGATCACACCCTACGACGGCCAGCCGGCGACGGTCGGCAATGGCACGATGTTCGGCTTCGCGACGGATTCGGACGCCAAGGTCGACCGGATCTACGCGCACGCGCTGGCCAACGGCGGCAGCTGCGAGGGCGCCCCGGGCGAACGCCCGCCGCAGTTCTACGGGGCTTATTTCCGCGACCCGGCCGGCAACAAGCTGGTCGCGTTCCACTTCCGGGAGGATGCCGCATGACCGCCCACTCGCTCGAACGTTTTCCGATACATCTCGGCAAGGGCGCCACGGCCGTGCCGCAGCCCGAGTTCCCGCGCGATGAGCGCGCCATGCAGTGGTACATGGACTACGGCGAGCGCCACGCCGAGGACGGCAACGAGGGCCGGCTGGTCTCGTGCTTCCGCTTCACCGAGAGCTGGGCGGGCTGGGAAATGCATCCGGCCGGCGACGAGGTCGTCGTCTGCGTCGAAGGCGCGATGACGCTGATCCAGGAGATCGACGGTGAGGAAGTGCGCACCGCGCTCTCGCCCGGCGAATACGCGATCAACCCGCCCGGCGTCTGGCACACGGCGGACGTCCCCGACCACGCAACGGGATTCTTCATCACCGCGGGTGCCGGCACGCAGGGCCGCCCGCGCTGATCCTTTATCGAAGGATGAACGGCCACGCTCGCGCGTGACAATTTGCGACACTTTTGCCCGCCCTCGGCAAAGAGGTGCGACATTGGCTCCCTAGAACGGCAGTCCGGGTGGCGGGGCGCCGCTCCCTTTGCTCCCCTTCAGGCCGGCGCCCCGTTACTCTGGAACGGGTCGTGGGGATTCTGGGGGCGGCTGGAGGCTCTGACAGTCTCGATGTGGCCGTAACCCGGATCCCGGCAGGAGGAATCTTATGCGCAGGATGCTTACCCTGACGCTTGCCGCGGGCATCGCGCTGGCCGGCACCGCGGCCTATGCGCACGGCGCCGAGACCCGGGCCATGACGCGCACGGACGTCGAGCAGCGCACCAGCGAAATGTTCGGGCGGATGGACGTCAACGGCGACGGTCGGCTCGACGCCGCCGATCGCGAAGCCGCGCGCCGCCAGGCGTTCGAGCGAATCGATGCCGACGGCAGCGGCGAAGTCAGCTTCGCCGAGTTCGAGGCCCGGCGCGCCGGGCATCGCCAGCCCCACGCCGAAGCCGGCAACCCGCGTGAATCGGCCGGGCGGCGCGGTTTCGCCTGGCGAGGAATGCGCGGAATCGGTCGCGGCGCGTCCCGCGCGGCGGATGCCGACGGCGACGGTGCCGTGAGCCACGAAGAGTTTGCCGGTGCCGCGCTGGAGCGGTTCGATCGCGCCGATGCGGACGGCGACGGTACGATCAGCCTTGAGGAACGCCGCGAAGCACGCCAACAGATGCGGCACCACATGCGCCGCGGTCACCACAAGGGTCGCGATGCAGGCTGACAATCAACCGGGGACGGCGGAACTGGCGAACGAACCGACCGCAACTCACGTTCTGCTCGTCGATGACGAGCCCAGCCTGAGACAGCCGCTGGCCGACTACCTCGTCCGCCAGGGCTTCGTCGTGCGCCAGGCGGAAGACGCCGCCAAGGCGCGCGCGGCGCTGCTCGAGCAGACGCCGGACCTCGTGCTGCTCGACATCATGATGCCGGGCGAGGACGGGCTGTCGCTGTGCCGCCACCTGACCGAAGCGAAGAACATCCCGGTCATCCTGCTGACCGCGAGAGGCGAGGCGACCGACCGCATCGTCGGCCTCGAGATCGGCGCCGACGACTACGTCGTGAAGCCGTTCGAACCGCGCGAGCTCGTCGCGCGAATCCGCTCGGTCCTGCGCCGGGCGAGCAAGGCGTCCGCCGCGACGCCCGAGGAAGACGCGCTCTACGAATTCGAGGGCTGGCTGCTCGATCCGCTCAAGCGGCGGCTGACCGACCCCGAGGGCACCGTGGTGCCGCTGTCGTCGGCCGAATTCCGCCTGCTCGTCGCGTTCCTGACGCACCCGCGCCAGGTGCTCGACCGCGACCGGCTGCTCGACATGGTCCAGGGCCGCGAGGCGCACCTGTTCGACCGCGCGGTCGACAACCAGGTCAGCCGGCTCAGGCGCAAGATGGAAGAGGACAGCCGCGATCCCAAGCTGATCCAGACCGTCTGGGGCGGCGGCTACCGCCTGGCCGCCGACGTCCGCCGAGTCGCCGCGGACCGCGGTTGACGGAGTGATGCGCCGTTTACTTCCGCGAAGCCTGCTCGGGCAGATGCTGCTGGCGGTCGCGCTTGCGCTGCTCGTGGCGCAGACGGTTTCGGCTGTGTTGCTGTACCGTTCGGCCGAGCAGCGGCGCGAAATGATCGCCGCCAACAGCCTCGCCTTCCAGCTGGTGACCGAACCGCGGTTCGACTTCAGGACCTCGGACACGCGCAATCCCGCCAAGGCGAACCGCGGACGCTGGCAGCGGCTGCGGATCCAGCGGACCGACGAGCGACCGGTGCTGGCCGGCGAGGCGCGCGACACCACGCGCGAAGAGATGTTGCGCTCGATCCTCGCCGGGCAGGGCATCGAGCCGGCCGAGCTGATCGTGGTCGTACGCGACGTCGCCAACGACAGCTACGTGATGGACCAGCTCGAGGCGCGCGAGCGGCTCGAGTGGGGCAAAGGGCGGATGCTGATTGCCGGCATGCTGCGCCAGGGCCAATCGGAATGGACGGTCGCCCGCTGGCCGCTGGCCGAGAGCGAGCCGAGCCAGCTCGGGCTGCTGATCGGCCAGACGCTGCTGCTCTATGCCGTGCTCGTCGGCGGCCTCGCCTGGCTGCTGCGCCGGATCACCCGGCCGATGGCGGCGCTGACCAAGCGGCTCGAGCGCTTCGCCGCGACGCGCGAGCTCGACGGCCAGCTCGAGCCCTCGGGCCCCGACGACACCCGCCGGCTGATCGCCGCGCATAACGCGATGGAAGCGCGCATCGCCGCGCTGCTGCACGAGAAGGACGTGATGCTCGGGGCGATCGGGCACGACCTCAAGACCCCGCTCGCCGCGCTGCGCGTGCGCATCGAATCGGTCGAGGACGACGCGGAGCGCGGCAAGATGGCGGCGAGTATCGAGGACATCACGCGTTCGCTCGACGACATCCTCTCGCTCGCCCGCGTCGGTCGCCCGAGCGACCCACTCGAGCGCACCGACCTCGCCGCACTGCTTGCCGCGGTGGTCGAGGAGTTCGAGGACATGGGCGAGCCGGTCGAGCTCGCCGACACCCAGCGCCTCGCCATGCCGCTGCGTGCGACCTGGCTGCGGCGCGCGTTGCGCAACCTGATCGAGAACGCGCTGCGTTACGGCGAGCGCGCCCGCGTTTCGCTGGTGCGCGACGGCCGCCACGCGGTGGTGCGGATCGAAGACGACGGTCCCGGCATTCCCGAGAACGAGATTGCGGGGATGATGGAACCGTTCGCGCGCGGCGACAGCTCACGCAACCGCGAAACCGGCGGAGCGGGGCTCGGCCTCGCGCTGGCGCGGGCGATCGCCGACCAGCACGGCGGCACGCTGACGCTGCGCAACCGCACCGGAGCCGGCGGCGAGATCGAGGGGCTGGTCGCCGAGCTGCGCTTGCCAATCGACTGACAGCTTCGCCTTTCCGCGTCCGCGCTGCTAGGCGGTTGCCCGAGAAACCAACTTCCGGAGTCGCCCTTCCTTGAAGCGTCTTGCTGCCACCGCGCTCGCCGGCCTGCTCCTCGCCGGCTGCGCCGCCGCCACGTTCGCCCAGTCTTCCGCGCCTGCGCCCGCTTCGGGCCCGCTGGCGGAATCGGTTCCCAGCGACCTGCCCCGCATTGCGCGCCCGCTGCACTACGCGATCGAGGTCGCTCCCGACGCGGCCAGCCTCGCGTTCACCGGCACGACGCGAGTCGACATCGAACTCTACGAGCGCTCCGACAGCCTGACGCTCCACGCCAACGAGCTCGAGTTCGCGTCGGTCCGCCTGACCCCGGCGGGCGGCGGCAGTGCCGTCGCCCTGCAGCCCGAGATCGATGCCGCGGCGCAGACCGTCCGCCTGGTCGCCCCTGCGGCGCTGGCCCCCGGGCGCTACAGCATTGCCTTCGAATATCGCGGCAAGATCAACACCCAGGCGACCGGGCTGTTCGCGCTCGACTATCCCGACAAGCGCAGCGGCGAGACCGTGCGCGGGCTGTTCACCCAGTTCGAGGCGCCCGACGCGCGCCGCTTCGCGCCGATGTTCGACGAGCCGAGCTACAAGGCGACGTTCGACCTCTCGGCCGTGGTCCCGGCGGGGCAGATGGCCGTCAGCAACATGCCGGTCGCCTCCGAGGAGCCGCTGGCCGACGGGCGCAAGCGGGTGACGTTCGCGACCACGCCGGTCATGTCCAGCTACCTGCTGTTCTTCGCGGTCGGCGATTTCGAACGGCTCTCGACCAAGGGGCCCGGCGGCGTGGACGTGGGCATCGTCAGTCCGGCCGGCAGCGGGGAACAGGCCCGGCTCGCGCTCGAATCGACGCCGCCGCTGCTCGAATACTACACCGACTACTTCGGCGTGCCCTACCCGCTGCCCAAGCTCGACAACGTCGCCGCCCCCGGCCAGTCGCAGTTCTTCGGCGCGATGGAGAACTGGGGCGCCATCCTGACTTTCGAGCGGTTCCTGCTGATCGATCCGACGATCACCGATCCGGCGACCCAGAACTACATGTACACCGCCCTCGCCCACGAAGTCGCGCACCAGTGGTTCGGTGACATCGTCACCATGGCCTGGTGGGACGACCTGTGGCTCAATGAAGGTTTCGCCAGCTGGATGGAAACCAAGGCGAGCGCGAAGTTCCGTCCCGACTGGTTCCCGCTGGTCGGGCGGGTCAACGGCCGCGAGACCGCGATGGGCTACGACGCCTTCGCCACCACCCACCCGGTGATCCAGCCGATCCGCACGGTGGCCGAGACCAGTGAGGCGTTCGACGCGATCTCGTATTCGAAGGGCGAAGCGGTGATCGCGATGCTCGAGGCCTATGCCGGCGAGGATACCTGGCGCGAAGGCATCCGCCGGTACATCCAGCGCCATCGCTACGGCAACACGACAAGCGACGACCTGTGGCGCGCGGTCGAGGAGTCCGGCGCCGACGGTCTCGTCGAGATCGCCCACGACTTCACGCTGCAGCCGGGCGTGCCGCTTGTCCGCGCGGAATCGCGGTGCCGCCAGGGAACGACCGCGCTCGAGCTGGCGCAGAGCGAGTTCAGCCGTGACCGCAAGGACGAGGTCGCAGCGAACCCGCAGCGCTGGCGCGTGCCGATGCTGATCAAGGTCGGCTCGGCGGCGCCGGTGCGGCATGTGCTCGAGGGCAGCGCTTCGCTCGAGCTGCCGGGCTGCGGCGCGGTCGTCGTCAACGGCGGCCAGCTCGGCTACTTCCGCACGCTCTATTCGCCCGAGATGGGCCAGGCGCTGGTCGAGGCGCTGCCGCAGCTCGAGCCGATCGACCAGCTCGGTCTGCTGCGCGACAACTTCGCGCTGGCGCAGGCTGGCTACCAGGACGCTGGCCGCGCGCTCGACATGCTGGTCGAGGTGCCCGGGGACGCCAACCCGGTCGTCGCGCTCGGCGCGATCGCGCGCTGGGGGCAGGTCCACGGAGTCGCGTCCGAGGCGCAGCAGCCGGCGGTCGCCACGCTCGCGCGCGAGGCCTGGCTGCCGCGGCTGCAGCAGCTCGGGTTCGACCCGAAGCCGGGCGAATCGCTGGTCGACACCGAGCTGCGCGGCGACCTGATCCGCATTCTCGGCAACATCGGCGACGACACGGTCGCGGCCGAGGCGCGGCGCCGGTTCGAAGCGCTGGCGACCGATCCGACGGCGCTCGACGGCCCGCTGAAGACGACCTGGCTCGGGATCGTCGCGCGCAACGCGACCGCCGCCGAATGGGACCGGCTGGCGCAGCTCGCCGCGACCGCGCCGACCGCGGTCGAGCGCCAGGCCTATTTCGCGCTGCTCGGCGCGCCGAAGGATGCGGCGCTGGCCGAACGGGCGCTGGCCTTCGCGCTGACCGGCGAGGCCGGGACGAGCAGCGCGGCGATCATCGCCGCCGTCTCGCGCGAGCATCCCGAGCTGGCATTCGACTTCGCCCTCACCAACCGCACGGCGGTCGAGTCGCTGGTCGATGCCTCGGGGCGCACCGGCTACATCGCCGGCCTCGCGGCAGCGTCGCGCGAGCCGGAGATGATCGGCAAGCTCGAGCGGTTCGCCGAGAGCGTGCCGGCCGACGAACGCCGCAGCGTCGAGCGCAGCATCGCCGGGATCCGCGAACGCCTCGAGACCGAGCCGCGCCTCGCGCGCGAAGTCGCGGAGTGGCTCGCGGCGCGGGCCGGCTAGCGCATCAATCCGCCGATCAGGTTGCGCACGAAGCGGCCGACGAACGGGCCCGCGAGATCGGTCGCGATCGAGCCGGCGGCGGAGGTCGCGGCGTTGCGCATCGGATTCGAGCGCGATTTGCGCCCGGTGACCGCGGCCGCGGCGATGACCGCCGCCGAGCCCATCGCCGCGCTGCCGGCGCGCTTGGCCGCCTTGCTCCAGATGCTCGGGCTGAGCTGCTCGCGCTTGGCGACTTCGTCGCGGCCCTTTTCCTCGACTTCGCGGGCCGTGGCCGCCGCGTCGGCAGCCTTCTGCGCGAGCACTTCCTCGGCGCTTTCGCGGTCGACGGCCGTGTCGTACTTGCCGGCGAAGGGGCTGACCGACTGGACGATCGCGCGCTCCTTGTCGTCGACCGGGCCGAGCCGGCTGCGCGGCGGCTTGATCAGCGTGCGCTGGACGATCGACGGCGCGCCGTCTTCCATCAGCGTCGAGACCAGCGCTTCGCCGACCTTGAGCTCGGTGATCGCGGTGGCGACGTCGAGCTCGGGGTTGATGCGGAAGGTTTCGGCCGCCGCCTTGATCGCCTTCTGGTCGCGCGGGGTGAACGCGCGCAGCGCATGCTGCACCCGGTTGCCGAGCTGTCCGGCGACCTTCTCGGGGATGTCGATCGGGTTCTGGGTGACGAAGAATACGCCGACGCCCTTCGAGCGGATCAGCCGCACGACCTGCTCGATCGTCTCGAGCAACGCTTGCGGAGCGTCGTCGAACAGCAGGTGCGCCTCGTCGAAGAAGAACACCAGCTTCGGCTTCTCCGGATCGCCGACCTCGGGCAGCACCTCGAACAGCTCGGCGAGCAGCCACAGCAGGAAGGTCGCGTAGAGCTTGGGCGTGCGCATCAGCTTGTCGGCGGCGAGTACGTTGACGATCCCGCGGCCCTGCTCGTCGGTGCGGATGAAGTCCTCGATCTCGAGCGCCGGTTCGCCGAAGAACAGCTCGCCGCCCTGGCTTTCGAGCGCGAGCAACTGGCGCTGGATCGTGCCGACGGTGGCCTTCGAGACGTTGCCGTAACGGGTCGTCAGCTCGCCGGCATTCTCGGCAGTGTAGATCAGCATCGACTGCAGGTCGTCGAGGTCGAGCAGCAGCAGCCCTTCGTCGTCGGCGAAGCGGAACGCGATGTTGAGCACGCCTTCCTGGGTCTCGTTGAGCCCGAGCAGGCGCGAGAGCAGCAGCGGGCCCATCTCCGAGACCGTGGTCCGGATCGGGTGGCCCTTCTCGCCGTAGAGGTCCCAGAACACGACCGGATTGTCGGCATAGGCGTAGTCGGTCATGCCGAGCTCGGCGGCGCGCGCCTCGAGCTTGTCGGCGTTCTTGAAGGTCGGCGAGCCGGCCATGGCGATGCCGGCGAGGTCGCCCTTCACGTCGGCCAGGAACACCGGCACGCCCGCGGCCGAGAAGTCTTCCGCGAGGCCCTGCAGGGTAACCGTCTTGCCGGTGCCCGTCGCACCGGCGATGAGACCGTGGCGGTTGGCCCGCGAGAGTTCGAGCCCCTGCCGCTCGCCGTTGGCGCCGAGGCCGAGGAAGATTGATGCCATTGCTGCGTTCCTTAGCTTGGTCCTTCGGGTCTGGCGCGCGGTCAGGCGATAGACAAGGGCCGAATAGAAGCTAGAGCGGGCCGATGGCCGAGACCCAGCCCTTCGTCCTGCTCGACGACGCGCGCACGGAAGGGGCCAGCGACGCGCACCTGTTCGAGAACCCGCGCGAGCTGTTCGTCGCCCGGCGGCCCGAGGAAGTCCTGCCGGTGCTCGAAGCGGCCGAAGCGGCGCGCCTGCGGACCGGGGGAACGCTGGCCGGCTATCTCGCCTACGAGGCCGGCCTCGCGCTGGAACCGAAGCTGGCCCCGCTCGCAGCAGGGCGCAGCGGCGCGGACGGTCCGCTGGTCTGGTTCGGCCTGTTCGACGTGGCGACGATCATCCCGGCGGCCGAAGTGCCGCGCTGGCTCGCCGAGCGAGCCGGGGCAGGGCCGGTTTCGATCGGCCCGCTCGAGCCGCAGGTCTCGACCGGCGGCTACCTCGAGCGCTTCGCGCGGCTGCAGGAAGCGATTCGCGCCGGCGACATCTACCAGGCCAACCTGACGATGCCGCTCGCGGGCCCGGCGCGCGGCGACCCGCTGGCGCTCTACGCGGCGATTCGCCCGGAGGCCGCGGCGGGCTACGGCGGGGTGATCTTCGACGGCTCGCACTGGCTGCTGTCGTTCAGCCCCGAGCTGTTCTTCAGCCTCAAGGGCCGCGCGGCGCGGGCCAAGCCGATGAAGGGCACCCGCCCGCGCGGGCGGACCGAGGCCGAGGACCGGGCACTGGCAGAAGAGCTCGCCGCCTCGGTCAAGGACAAGGCCGAGAACCTGATGATCGTCGACCTGATCCGCAACGACCTCAGCCGCGTGGCCGAGGCCGGCAGTGTCCGGGTCGAGAAGCCGTTTGCGGTCGAGAGCTACCCGACCGTGCACACGATGGTCTCGACCGTCTGCGCCACGCTGCGCGAGGGGCAGGCGGCGATGGACGTGATCCGCGCGCTGTTCCCCTGCGGCTCGATCACCGGCACGCCGAAGATCCGCGCGATGGAGCTGATCGACGAGGTCGAGCGCGACGCGCGCGGCCCCTATTGCGGGGCGATCGGCCGGATCGATCGGGGCGGCGATGCGGCATTCAACGTCGCGATTCGCACGATTCGCCTGACCCCGGGCGAGAACGAACGGCATAGCGTCGTGCTCGGGGTCGGCGGGGCGATCGTCGCCGACAGCGACGGCATGGCCGAGTGGCGCGAGTGCCTGGTCAAGGGCGGCTTCGCGCGCGGCGCGGCGGGGGGCCATGACCTGATCGAGACCATGCGCTTCGATCCCGATACCGGCGTGCCGCGGCTCGAGCTGCATCTCGAGCGGATCAAGGCCAGCGCGGCCGAACTCGGCTTCGCGTTCGACCGCCACGAGGCGCGCAACCGCATCCAGGCGCTGTGCTTCGAGCTCGAGGCGCCAGCGCGGCTGAGGCTGTTGCTCTCGCGCGGCGGCGCGATATCGCTCGAGACCGCGCCGCTGCCGCCGCCGTACGAGGGCGTCGCCGACTGCATCGCCCTGCCCCTGCCGGTGGTTCCGGGCGACTGGCGCCTGCGCCACAAGACCACCGATCGCGGCTTCCACCGGCAGGCGCTGGCGGTCGCTCACGCGCGAGGCGCGCGCGAGGCGCTGTTCGTGCGCGACGACGGCCTCGTCACCGAGGGCAGCTACACCAACCTGTTCGTCGAGCGCGGCGGCAAGCTGCTGACCCCGCCGGCCGGGCTCGGGCTGCTGCCGGGCGTGCTGCGCGGCGAGCTGCTCGGCGAAGGCCGCGCCGAGGAAGCCGAGCTGACGCTCGACGACCTCGCCAACGGTTTCTTCATCGGCAACGCGCTACGCGGGCTGATCCCAGCGAGGTTGCTGCCATGAGCCACGAGCACCTGAGCCTTGCCCTGCGGCGGATCGCCGCATCTGGCACGACGGCGATGACCGACCGCGCCACCGCGCTGCGCGAGGCCGGGCGCGACATCATCTCGCTGTCGGTCGGCGAGCCCGACTTCGACACTCCGGCGCACGTGCTCGGCGCGGCGCAAGTCGCGCTCAACACCGGGCATACCAAGTACACCCCGGTCACCGGCACGATGGCGCTCAAGCGCGCCGCCGCGCTGCATTTCCGCCGCGACCTCGGCATCGCCTGCGAGCCCGAAGGCGTGATCGTCACCGCCGGCGGCAAGCAGGCGATCTTCGAGGCGATCGCCTGCACGGTCAGCGAGGGCGACGAGGTGATCGTGCCGAGCCCGTGGTGGGTCAGCTACCCGCAGATGATCCGCTTCGCCGGGGGCAAGGTCGTGCCGCTGGTGACCCACCCGCACCACGGCTACCGCTTCGATCCCGGCGACCTCGAGGCGCTGATCACCCCACGCACCAACTGGCTGCTGCTCAACAGCCCGGGCAACCCGACCGGCGCGGTCTACCCGGCCGAGATGCTGCGCGGGATCGCGGCAGTGCTGCGCCGCCACCCGCAAGTGATGGTGTTGTCCGACGACATCTACGCGCCGCTCAACTACACCGGCGAGCCGCACGCGACGCTCGCGGCGCTGTGCCCCGATCTCGCCGACCGGATCTGCACGGTGTCGGGCGTCTCCAAGAGCCACGCGATGACCGGTTTCCGCATCGGCGTCGCCACCGGCCCGGCGTGGCTGATCGAAGCGATGGGCCGGCTACAGTCGAACACGACCGGCAACCCGAGCTCGGTCAGCCAGGCGGCCGCGGTCGCCGCGTTCGAGGGGCCGCAGGACTTCCTCGACGAATGGCGCGAACGCTTCCGCCAGCGCCGCAACCTGGTCGTGCAGGCGATTCGCGCGGTGCCCGGGCTGACGACGCCGATGCCCGACGGCGCATTTTACTGCTTCGTCGACGCGACCCCGCTGATGAAGCGCTTCGGCGGCGACGATACCAAGCTCGCGCTGCACTTGCTCGAGCACGGCGTGGCGGTGGTCGCGGCGAGCGCGTTCGGCGGAAGGAACGGCTTCCGCGTCAGCTTCGCCGCCGACGAGGCCGTGCTCGAGGAGGCGATGGCGCGGATCGCTGCGGCGCTGCGCGAATAGCTCGCACCTGACAAGTCGGGGCCGATGCGGCTAGGAGGAGGGATGGATATCCCGATCCTCTACGAAGACGGCGAAGCGCTGGTGATCGACAAGCCCGGCGGGCTGCCGATCGAGCGGCCGCGCCGCGGCGGGCCGTCGCTCGAGGACCATCTCGATGCGCTCAGGCTTGGCTTCCGGCGGCCGCCGGTGCCGGTTCACCGGCTCGACGCCGACACCTCGGGCTGCCTGCTGCTCGCGCGCAATCCGAAGGCGCTCAGGCGCTTCGCCGCGGCGTTCGAGGCGCGGCAGGTCGGCAAGCGCTACCTCGGCATACTGGCGGGCGTCCCGCAGGAGGCCGAGGGCACAGTCGAGCTGGCGCTGAGCAAGATCAGCAGCGCCGAGAAGGGCTGGCGGATGATCCCGGCGCGCAAGGGCAAGCCGGCGGTCACCCACTGGCGCCTGCTGGCCGAGCGCGACGGCCGGGCGCTGGTCGAGTTCCGTCCCGAGACCGGCCGCACGCACCAGATCCGCGTCCACGCCGCGAGCGGCCTCGGCGTGCCGCTGCTCGGCGACCCGGTCTACGGCTCAGCCGCCGGCGCGGCGCGCACGATGCTGCATGCCGCCGGGCTCGAGGTGCCGCGCGATGGCAAGCCGCCGGTCGCCGCCACGGCGCCGATCCCGGCCGATTTCGCGGCGCTGGGCTTCACCGATGGATGAGTTCGCCGCGCGGGCGCTGGGGCTGGCCGAGGAAAGCTTCATCGCCGCCTCCGGCCCCGGCGGGCAGAACGTCAACAAGGTCGCGACGGCGGTCCAGCTGCGGCTCGACGTGTTCGCGCTGCGGCTCGAGCCTGCGGTATTCCGCCGCCTGAAGGCGCTCGCCGGCAGCCGGATGACCGCGAAAGGCGAGATCGTCATCACCGCGCGCCGCTTCCGCACCCAGGAAGCCAACCGCGAGGACGCCCGCACCCGCCTCGCCGCGCTGATCGAACAGGCGCAGGTCGAACCGAAGAAGCGCGCGAAGACCCGCGTCAACCGCGTCGGCAAGGAACAGCGGATCAGGGCCAAGAAGGCGCGCGGCGCGGTGAAGGCCGGGCGCGGGAAGGTCGAGTGGTGAGAGGGAGGCAGGGGGCCCTCATCCAACTTCGACTAGGCCCCTTCGGGGCCAAGTCTGCGTATCCTTCTCCCGCCAGCGGGAGAAGAAAGAGACTGCGCTAGCGGCTAGGCTTCTTCTCCCACTGGTGGGAGAAGGATAGCGAAGCTTACTCGCGAAGCGAGTTAGCGCAGCTTGGATGAGGGCCCCCTGCCTTCTTGACTTTTGCGCCCTCCCGACGCAAAGGCGCGCGCGGATGGGCGGCGCCGTGCGCGTCGCCCCTGTTGTTTCGGGCGTCACGCGCCCTCACCGATTTTTTGGGAATCAGACGATGGCGAAGCCCGCAACGATCAAGATCCGGCTCAACTCGACCGCCGACACCGGCTTCTTCTACGTGACCAAGAAGAACCCGCGCAACCAGACCGAGAAGCTGACCTTCCGCAAGTACGACCCGATCGCGAAGAAGCACGTCGAGTTCAAGGAAGGCAAGATCAAGTAAGGATGAACGCCGGGAACCTCCCGGGTTCACAGCCGGTTCAATGCCCCGTACCTAACGCACGGAGCATGAAACCCTTGTCATCCCCGACCCGCTTTCCCCTGCGCGCGGCCCTCGCGGGCGCGCTCGCGGTGGCCCTTCCGGCTGCGCTTGCCCTTCCTGCCGAACCGGTCGCCGCGCAGGGCGACCAGCTCGACCAGGTGGTCGGCGCGCTGCGCTCGATCACGACCTTGCGCGCGGACTTCACCCAGACCGACCGCAGCGGCCAGACCCAGCGCGGCGTGCTGACGCTGAAGAACCCCGGCAAGATCAGCTTCGACTACGAGGGTGGGCAGATCCGCATCGTCTCGAACGGCCGCTCGCTGGTCTTCGCCGACTACGAGGTCAGGCAGCTCGAGCGCTGGCCGATCGGCAATTCCCCGCTCGGCGCGCTGCTCGACCCCAACCGCGACGTGAAGCGCTACGGCAAGCTGCTGCCGACCTCGAACCCCAACGTGATCAGCGTCGAGGTCAAGGACACCAACAAGCCCGAGTACGGCACCCTCGCGATGGTGTTCGTGCGCAATCCCTCGGCGCCGGGCGGGCTCGAGCTCACCTCGTGGGTCGCGCTCGACGCGCAGAACAAGCGCACCACGGTCCGGCTGTCGAACCACCGCTACGGGATGTCGGTGCCCGACAGCGCGTTCACCTACCGCGATCCGCGCAACACGTCCCGTCGCCGCTGACGCACGGATCGGCGGCGAGTTGCCCGGGCCTTGCGACCAGCCGAATCCGACTATTCATTTACGCGAAAGCCCGGGACGCCTAGGTTTCAAGGGCTTGACGGCTTGAGGCGGGTTTCCCCCCTGTTGCCCTGACCTCGAACGGGCCGTCGGCGCAGCGTGACGAACGCTAATAGGAACCCCCGTCCCAATGCCCCCGGGACGGGGGTTTTTCTTTTCCGCTTCCGCCTGCCGCCCGTGGCCCAGACCGCCCCCGGCCACCTTGCCGCAGGCTCCCTCCGTCCCTATCCCCCCGGCATGGTCTCGATCGCCACCTGGAACATCAATTCGGTCCGCCTGAGGATCGCGCAAGTCGAACGCTTCGTCGGCGAGCACGCGCCCGACGTGCTGTGCCTGCAGGAGATCAAGTGCCGCGAGGAGCAGTTCCCGCACGCGGCGTTCGAGGCGCTCGGCTACCGGCATCGCGTGGTGAACGGGCAGAAGGGTTACCACGGCGTAGCCACGGTCAGCCGGATACCGTTCCGCGAGTTCTCGAAGCACGACTGGCAGGACAACGGCGAAGCCCGCCACATCGGCGTCGAGCTGCTCGGCGAGGGGCAGGGCCTGGTGATCGAGAACGTCTATGTCCCGGCCGGTGGCGACGTTCCCGACCGCGAGCTCAATCGGAAGTTCGGCCAAAAGCTCGACTTCCTCGGCCGCATGACCCGTTGGGCGGAGGCGCTCGACCGGCCGACCCTGATCGTCGGCGACTTCAACATCGCCCCGCTCGACTGCGACGTCTACGACCACAAGGCGCTGCTCAAGGTCGTCAGCCACACGCCGCTGGAGTGCGAGACGCTCGGCCGGTTCAAGGATTCGCACGGCTGGGTCGACCTCGGCCGCGAATTCATTCCCGCGCCCGAGCGCAACTACTCGTGGTGGTCGTACCGCAGCTTCTGGCGGCAGAAGGACCAAGGCCGCCGGCTCGACCACATGTGGGCTTCGCCCGAGCTTGCCCGCCAGGCCACGGCGCACCGGTTCGTCGAGGAGACGCGGCACTGGGAGCAGCCCTCCGACCACGTGCCGCTGGTCACGGAGTTCAACCTCTGAACGGCAGCGCGCCCGGAGGCGCGTCGAGCCGCCGCGCGGCCCAGGCGATCGACGCGCTGCGGCACGGCTGGCCCGTCAGGATCGGCGACGCGCCGGTGCTGTTGCCGGTCGAGACCGCGCCCGGCGCGGCGCGTTCGCCGCGGACGCTGATCTCGGCCGCACGCGCGGCGACGCTCAAGCTCGCCAACCAGCGCGAAGCGGCCCACGGGCACGCCCCGGTGCTGATCCGCGCGGCCGAGCCGCTCGACCTCGTCAGCGCGCGGCCGATCGCCGATCCGGCGCTCGACCTTGCCGCGCCGCTCAAGGGCCCGTTCATGGCCGAGCCGCTCGACTGGCCCGAAGCGGCCTCCGCGGCGATGGAGCTCGCCCGGCTCGCCGGCATCCTTCCCGCGTTCCTCGTCGGTCCCGAGCCGGCTGGCGATCCGGTGGAGGTCGCGGTGGCGGACCTTGCCGCGCTCGTTGATCCGTCCGCGCTGGCCGTCGCCACCCGCGCCCGGCTCCCGGTCGCCGCCTGCGAGGACGCCGAGATCGTCGTCTTCCGCAGCCCCGACGACTTGCGCGAGCACGTCGCCCTGATCGTCGGCGCGCAGACCGCCGACCGCGTGCCGCTCGTGCGTCTCCATTCCGAATGCCTGACCGGCGACCTGCTCGGTTCGCTTCGCTGCGACTGCGGGCCGCAACTGTCCGGCGCGCTGGCGGCCATGGCCGAAGAGGCCCGCGCCGGCGGCTGGGGCGTGCTGCTCTACCTGCGGCAGGAAGGCCGCGGCATCGGCCTCGTCAACAAGCTGCGCGCCTATCGCCTGCAGGACGAAGGGTTCGACACGCTCGAAGCCAACGCCCGCCTCGGCCTGCCCGAGGAAGCGCGCGATTTCCCGGTCGCCGCGCGAATGCTCGCGCTGCTCGGCGTGGCGTCGGTGCGGCTGCTGACCAACAACCCGGCCAAGGTCGCCGCGCTCGAAGCCGCCGGTACGACCGTCGCCGAGCGAGTCGCGCACAGCCTGCCGGCCAACCCGCACAACGCGCGCTACCTCGCGACCAAGCGCGACCGCGCCGGACACTTGCTCGAGTGAGCGGCTGGATCGTCCGCAGCGAACGGCCGGGCGACGAGGCGGCGATCCGCCGGGTCACCGCTGCCGCTTTCGCCGGCCACCCGCACAGCGACGGCAGCGAGCCGGCGATCGTCGATGCGCTGCGCGCCGACGGCGACCTCGCGCTTTCGTTGGTGGTGGAGGAGGACGGAGGGATACTCGGCCATGTCGCCTTCTCTCCCGCGGCCTTGTCGAACGGGGAGCGCGGCTGGTTCACGCTGGGTCCGGTCTCGGTGCTGCCGCAAACGCAGGGCAGGGGCGTCGGCCGTGCCTTGATCGAGGCGGGGATTGCCCATTGGCGCGGCGCGGGCGCCAACGGCCTGGTCGTCCTGGGCGATCCGGCGCTCTACGGGCGCTTCGGTTTTGCCGAAGGCACGCCGCTCCGCATCGGCGGACCGCTCGACCCGTACTTCCAGGTTCTGGCGTTCGGCGACCGCGTGCCGGACGCAACGGTGGAATTCGCGCCCGCGTTCGCGGCGGGCGGCTAGCTCAGCGCCGCTCGTAGGACCTGAGGCCCGGGCCGAGCACGTTGTCGCCGAGCGCGATCGTCTCGCCCGACCAGTCGGCGACGAAGGTCGTGTTGCGATCGACGCCCGTCGCGAGCCGCGCGTCGTTGCCGACGATCACCAGGCCCGCGCTCGGGTTCTCGCGGCCTTCGGCGGCGATGGCAATGAACGCCGAGTAGTTTTCCTTGTTCTGCCCCTGGACGAACCAGTTGTTGCTGATCTGGCCGATCGAGCCGTTGGGCAGGTCGATCATGTAGTTCGTCCGCTGGCCGCGCGAATCGTCGAAGCTCGAGCTGGCGATGTCGGTGCGAAGGGCGCGGCTCTTGACGTAGTGGCCGCCGCGTCCTTCCTCGAACCGGCTGCGGGTCACGCGCAGGTGTGCGTAGTCGCCGACGTAGATCGAATGGGCGCACCCGCCGGGCCCGTCGCAGGTGCCGAGGCGGGTGAAGGTCGAGCGATCGACGATCAGCCGGCCGTTGGCGTCATCGGCGGTCAGGATGCCCTGCTGGCTGTCGCGGAACCACGACAGCGCGACCGTCAGGTCGCCCTGCTCGAGACGGATGCCGGCGCCGTTGAAGTCGGGAACGCGCATGTCCTCGAACACGAGCCCCGAGACTTCCGCGCCGCTTCCCCGCAGCACGAGCGCAGCCTTGCCCTCGCAGGTGCGGCCGTCGAAGATCGCGGTCCCGGGTTCGGTCGCGAGGAAGGAAACGAAACCCGCGCGCTGCACAGCGCATTCGGCGTAGCGCCCGGGGGCGATGGCGATCGTCCCGCGCGCATCGCCGATCGCGTCGACCGCCTGCTGCAGGCGGTCGAACGCCTGTCCGGTCTCGACCACGGTGAAACGGCCGGCGGGCGCCTGCGCGAGCAGCGCCCCGAGCGGGATCGCCAGCACCGCGAGTACCGCCAGCACGCCCGCGATCGCGAGCGAAGGTCTGCGCAGCACGGGCCGGGCGGGTTGGACCATGCCCGAGGGCTAGCCCGAAAGGGGTTAACGCCGCGCTAAGACTTGCCGTCGAAGGCGCCGATCACGTGGCGCGCGAACAGCTCGGCCGAACGCAGTGCCGCGTCGAGCGGCAGGTTGCCGAATGCCAGCGCCGAGACGAAGTAGTTCACCCCGCCTTCGGCCGCCTCGCGCTCGACGAAGGCCCGCACCGTCTCCGGCGAACCGGCACAGCCGTGGCCCATCGCGGCGGCGGCGTCCCAGTCCATCGGCAGGTGCCCGCCGAGCGGGAATTCGAACCCGCGATCTTCCCACAGCTTGGCCATCGAGCCGCGCCAACGGGCATAGGCCGGCCGCGCGAGCGCCAGCGCTTCTTCGTCGGTCGTGGCAACGACGATGTGCCGGCTCACGCCCATCAGCGGCATGTCCTCGGGCGCGCCCTGCCATTCGCTGCGGTAGAGGTCGGTCGCCTGGCGCACGCGTTCGCCGAGCGCGAGCGTGACCATGTTGATCCCGTTGCGCGCGCACCAGCGGATCGAGTCCGGGCTGCCGGCCCCGTACCACAGCGGCGGGTGCGGCGTTTGCAGCGGGCGCACGGCCATCGGCACGCGGTCGTAACGGTAGAACTCGCCTTCGAAGTCGAGCACGTCCGAAGACAGGCCGCGGCGCAGCACTTCGAGCGCCTCGTCGAACCGGGCGCGCTGCTCGGCCATGTCGAGCCCGTGGAAGCCGAGCTCGATCGGCGAGACCCCGCGGCCGACGCCGAGCTGGAAGCGCCTGTTCGACAGCGCGTCGAGCATCGCCACTTCCTCGACCAGCCGCAGCGGGTTGTAGATCGGCAGCAGGTAGACCAGTGGGCCGAACTTCAGTCGCGCGGTCCGCTGGCTCACGGCCGAGAAGAACACCCCCGGCGAGGGCGACAGGCCGAGCGGCGTGCCGTGGTGTTCGGCAACATGGTAGCAGTGGAAGCCGAGCGAATCGTAAGCCTCGGCCAGCTGCAGCCGCCCTTCGAGGTGCTCCGCGAGCGGCACGCCGCTGTCGTCGACATGGTCGAACACCCCGAACTTCATGCGACCGATCCTCCCTGGCGTTTCGGACCAGCCTAGCGTCTCGCACGCGTCACGCCAGCAGGAACAGTCCGGCGAGGAGCAGCATCGTGCTCAGCAGCAGCAGCGGCCAGAGCAGCAGCGGCCGGCGGTGAATGGCGGTGATCAGCATCATTCTTTCTCCCTGTTCTTCGGCGGGCGTCCGCGCCGGACCGGCTCGGCCGGCGCGATCCTGATCCCACGCCGCGCGAGCGCCTCGCGCAGCAGCATCTCGATCTCAGCGTTGACCGAGCGCAACTCCTGCGCCGCCACCCGCTCCACCGCCGCGTGGAGCGCCGGATCGAGGCGGAGGGCGAAAGCCTTTTTCGGTGCTTGCGGCACGGCGCCGGCCTCACTGATAGAGCGAGCCCGCGTTGACCACCGGGTTCACCTCGCGTTCGCCGCACAGCACGACCATCAGGTTGGAGACCATTGCCGCGCGGCGCTCGTCGTCGAGATGGACGATCTCGCCCTCGCTGAGCTTGTCGAGCGCCATCTGCACCATGCTGACCGCGCCCATCACCAGCTTGGCGCGCGCGGCGATGACCGCCTCGGCCTGCTGCCGGCGAAGCATCGCCCCGGCGATCTCCGGCGCGTAGGCGAGGTGCGTGAGCCCGGCCTCGTCGACGACGATGCCGGCGTGCGAGAGGCGCTCGTTGAGCTCGATGCGCAGCTCGGCGTTGACGATCTCCCCGTCCGAGCGGAGCGTGGTCTCGTTTTCCTCGATGTCGTCGTAGGGATGGCGCGAGGCGACCGTGCGCAGGCCCGCCTCGATCTGGATGTTCACGAAAGCCTTGTAGTCGTCCACGTCGAACGCCGCCTGCGCGGTGTCGGCGACGCGCCAGACCACGTTGCACGCGACTTCGATCGGATTGCCGCGCAGGTCGTTCACCTTGACGCGCTCGGAATGGATGTTGTTCTGCCGAACGGAGATCTTCTTGCGCGCCATCCAGGGCCAGACCCAGCGCAGGCCTTCGTTGCGCTCGGTACCCCTGTACTCACCGAACAGCGTGACCACTGCCGACATGTTCGGCTGGATCATGAAGAAGCCAAAAGTGACGAACAGGAACAGGAGCAGCCCGCTCACCCAGCCGGCCAGCCACCAGGGCGTGCTCGGAGCCAGCACGTCAACGGCACCCACGAACGAAAAGAAGGCGTAGATCGTCCACGCAATCAGGGCCAACCAGAAGAACAGCATCAGGTATCCACTGGACGTGGTTGCCGGCCGCTCCTGGCTGCGGACCATGGCGATTTTCCCCTCTGGCATGACGAATCTCCTCGATATAATTATGATATCATATTTATATCAAAGGCGGTCACCGTCAAGCGGAACCGGCAAGCCGTTCTAATGCTGGCGGATTATCGCTAGGAACGCATCGCCATACGCCTCGAGCTTGCGAGCGCCGATGCCCGGAATCTCGGCCAGCTGCGACAGGGTTGCCGGCCGGAGCGTCGCCATCTCGCGCAAGGTGGCGTCGTGGAAGATCACATAGGGCGGGACCTGCGCCTCGGCCGCGAGCTCGCGGCGGAGCGTGCGGAGGGCCTCGAACAGCGGGTCGCCGACCGGGTTCGGCGCCTGGTCGCGCCGCCGGCGTTGCTTGCGGGTCGGTGCGGGCCGGACGATCTCGACGCTGCGTTCGCCCCTCAGGATTGCCCGGGCATCGCCCCCCAGCCGGAGGCCGCCGTGCTCGGTCGCGACGAGGCAGCCCCGCGCCTGAAGCGCACGGCTGAGCGGCTGCAGCAGCGGGGCTTCCTCGACCCCGACGATGCCGAATACCGAGAGCCGGTCGTGCCCGCGCTGCAGCACCCGCTCGTCGGCGGCCCCTGTCAGCACCTTCTGCAGGTGGCCGAACCCGAAGCTCTGCCCGGTGCGATAGACCGCGCTGAGGAGCTTGCGCGCCAGCTCGGTCGCGTCGATCACGCCCGGAGCTTCGAGGCAGTTGTCGCAGTTGCCGCAGCGTTCGGGCGGATCTTCGCCGAAATGGCCGAGCAGCACCGCGCGGCGGCAGCCGGGCGTCTCGACCAGCGTCGCCAGCGCGTCGAGCCGGGCCCGCTCACCGCCGCGGCGCTGCTCGTCGATCTCGCCAAGCCGCTGCCGCGCCTGCGCGAAGTCTCCCGCCGCCCATAACATCAGCGCGAACGCGGGATCGCCGTCGCGCCCGGCGCGGCCGGTCTCCTGGTAATAGGCCTCGATCGACTTCGGGATGCCGGCATGCGCGACGAAGCGCACGTCGGGCTTGTCGATGCCCATGCCGAACGCCACCGTCGCCACCATGACCATGTCCTCGCTGGCGACGAACGCGGCCTGGTTGGCGGCGCGCACCGCGGGTTCGAGCCCGGCGTGGTACGGCAGCACCGGCCGCCCGGTGGCCTTCTCCAGCGCGTCGGCGAGCTGCTCGACCTTCTTGCGCGTCGGGGCGTAGACGATTCCGGGACCCGGCTGCTCGGCCAGCAATGCGGCGAGTTGCCGCGCGCCGTTTTCGCGATGGCGGATCGTGTAGCGGATATTCGGCCGGTCGAAGCCGGCGACCACCAGCCCCTCCTGGGGAATGCCCAGCTGCCCGAGGATGTCGGCCCGGGTGTGGGCATCGGCGGTCGCGGTCAGCGCCAGCCGCGGGACGCGCGGGAAGGCGTCCATTAGCGGGCGCAGCTGGCGGTAGTCGGGGCGGAAGTCGTGGCCCCATTCGGACACGCAATGCGCCTCGTCGATGGCGAACAGCGCGAGCGGCGCCGCGCCGAGAAGCTCGCGGAAATGCGCCTGGCTGGCCCGCTCGGGCGCGACGTAGAGCAGGTCGAGCTCGCCGGCGCGGAAGGCGTCGATCGTGGCCATGCGGTCCTCGTCGACGCTGGTCAGGGTTGCCGCCCGGATCCCGTTCGCGCGCGCGGCGCGCAACTGGTCGTGCATCAGCGCGATCAGCGGCGAGATCACCACGCAGGTGCCTTCGATCATCGTCGCCGGGAGCTGGTAGGTCAGCGACTTGCCCGCGCCGGTCGGCATCACCGCGAGAGTCGAGCGCCCGGAGAGGACCCGCTCGACGACGTCGCGCTGAACGCCGCGGAAGCTGTCGAACCCGAAGATGCGGCGGAGCGCGTGCTCCGCTTCGCCGATCCGCTCCACCGCCGTTGCCATGCCAGCCGCTGTGGCAGATCGCCCGTGCCCCGGGAACGGGCAAATGCCTCCGCTTTGCCGTTTTCTTGCGCGCGCGCCTCGGCTAGCTTCGCTCGCCCGGCTAGGGGGGCTCTCCCCGTCGCCGCCATTCACACGAGAGGCTATACCGATGAAGAAGATCGCCCTGTTCGCCGTTTCCTCGTTCGCGCTTGCGCTCGCCGCCTGCGGCGACGCGACCGACGCGTCCGAGGACGCCATGGCCGACAACGTCGAGATGCCCGCCGACGAGGCCCTGGCCGACGTTCCGGACCCGAACGCCGACGCGGTCAGCGACGCTGCCGAGGAGGCGACGCAGGATGCCGAGGCAGCGATCGAGCAGACTGCCCAGTCCGCCGCGGACGCTGCCCAGGCCACCGTCGCCGACATCGAGGCGGCTGCCGAGGCCGCCGACGAGCCCGCGAACTAGCTTGTCCGGGACCACTGTCAGCGGGGCGGGCAGGGCCGGGGCCCTGCTCGCCTTGGCCGCGGCGGCCTTGCTGGCCGGCTGCGGGGCGAGCGACAACGATCCCGGCCCCGGCGGCGTCACCGTGGGCGAGGCGCGGGCGCTCGACGAGGCGGCCGAGATGCTCGACCGGGCGCAGCTGCCCGTAGAGGCCCTGCCTGCTCCCGACGAGGCCGCGGAGCCGGCGGAAGGCGAACCGGCGGACGCCGGCGGGGAATAGGCCGGCACGTTTGTCGGCACTGCGCGGGCGTGATAGACGTTCTAGCTCAGTCATGGCCACGATCGCCCACCCGAGGAACGACTTCTCGGCGCTTCCCGAAGTGCCGGAAGGGGTCTTCACGGCGCCGCTGAAGCGCCCGGCCCATGTCGGCGAGGACTGGCTCGAGCCGGCGCAGCGCGAGTACTCGTCGGATGACGACGCGATCTGGAACGCACTGTTCGAGCGCCAGATGGAGATTCTCCCCGGCCGCGCCTGCGAGGCGTTCTTCGCTGGCATGCAGAAGCTCCACCTCGACCGGGCGGGCGTGCCGGACTTCGCGCGGCTCTCCGAGCAGCTCGGCGCCCTGACCGGCTGGAGCGTGGTCCCGGTGCCGATGCTGATCCCCGACCACGTGTTCTTCTGGCACCTCGCCAATCGCCGCTTCCCGGCGGGAAACTTCATCCGAACCCGAGAGAATTTCGACTACATCCAGGAGCCGGACGTGTTCCACGACGTGTTCGGCCACGTCCCGTTGCTGGCCGACCCGGTGTTCGCCGATTACATGCACGAGTACGGCAAGGCCGGGTGGAAGGCGATGCGCTACAATCGCCTGAAGGCGCTCGGCGCGCTCTACTGGTACACGGTGGAATTCGGCCTGATCCAGGAAGGCGAAGGGCTGCGGATCTACGGCGCCGGGATTCTCTCGGGCCCGCGCGAGGCGATCTTCGCGCTCGAGGGGCAGTCGCCGAACCGCATCATGCTCAACGTCGACCGGGTCATGCGCACCGACTACGTGATCGACGACCTCCAGCCGACCTATTTCGTGATCGAGAGCTTCGACGACCTCTATCACCAGACCGTCGACCGCGATTTCGACCGGCTCTACCGGAGCCTCAACCCGGGGTTCACCTATGCCAATTCGGCGGTGATCGACGTCGACGACGTGCTCCACCGCGGCACGCAGGAATATCACCTGCGCGGTGGCCGCGGATCCAACTCCGAGCCGGTCTGACCTGCACGAAGAAGGCCGGCCCGGCGTACCGGACCGGCCTTTGTGAAAGCGCGTTGCGCGGCGCTTACATCGTCGATTCGTCGATCGTGCTGCCGATCGGTTCGTCGTTGGTGCCCGCGTCGGTGTCGCCCTCGGCGGCATCCTCGACGCGGTCGGCCTGCTCTTCCATGACGTCGGCTTCGGCGTCGGTGATCGCACCGGCGTCTTCGAGGGCGTCGGCCTGGTCCTCGATCGCCTCGGCCTGTTCCTCGGCGGCGTCTTCCGCCGGGCTGTCGCAGGCCGCGAGCCCGAGTCCGAGCGCGGCAGCCGAAGCGATCGCGATGAGCTTCTTCATGTCTACTTCCCCTTTGCGTTGCGAGGCGGAGCGTCGTGACGATCGCGACCCCTGTTGAAATTCGTTTCGCTCCACGGATCCGGACGCGGTTCGCGCGGAACGCGCACGCCGCCGAGATTGAGCGCGAGGAGCACGGCGATCGACCCGCCGAGCGCCACGAGCATCGCCCCGACGCTGTACTGGCCGGCGAGGAGATCCCCCCCGCCGAGCATCGAGTTGAGCACGAGGCCGCCGGCCAGCGCGCCGCCGATGCCGACGAGGATGTTGTGCAGCTGCGCGGCGCCCGTTTCGGCCTCGGCGATGATCGCCGCAAGCCAGCCGAGCATGCCGCCAATGACGATCAGGAACACGAGGCCCACGGGCAACCCTTTGCGAAACTTAGGGCATGAATTCGGCTGCCCGCCGTTTGTTCCGAAGGTTGCGACGAACCGAGTCGGCCGGACGGCGCCTCAGCGCAGGGCGAGCCAGGCAATCGCGGCGGCACCGGCGACGATCCGGTACCACGCGAACGGCGCGAAGCCGTGGCGGCTGACGTAGGCGACGAACGCACGGATCACCACGAGCGCCACCACGAACGAGACGGCGAAGCCGATCGCGATTTCGTCCCAGCCGACGCCCGTGTTCCCGGTGGGGAAGCGGTCCCAGTTGTCGGCCAGCTCGAGCGTCGAGGCCCCCATCATCGTCGGCACGGCGAGGAAGAACGAGAACTCGGCCGCGGTCTTGCGACCGACGCCCATCGCCAGCGCGCCCATGATCGTCGCGCCCGAGCGGCTGACACCCGGGATCATCGACAGGCACTGCGCGATCCCGATGCCGATGATCTGCCGCACGGGCAGGTCGGCGACGCCTGTATCGGGGCCCGGTTTGGCCGCCTTCTCGATGCCGAGGATCGCGATTCCGCCGAGAATCAGTGCCCAGCCGACGATCTCGGGCGTGCCGAGCATGACGTCGATATAGTCCTTGAGCAGCAGGCCGAGGACCGCCGACGGCAGGAATGCGAGCAGGATGTTGCGGGCGAAGCGCAACCCGTGAGACTCGAGCCTGAGCACGCCGATGCCGGCGTTCCAGAACGTCTTCCAGTACTGCACGACGACCGCGAGGATCGCGCCAAGCTGGATCACCACGTTGAACATCGACCACTGCGCGGCGTCGTAGCCGAACAGCTCCGAGGCGAGGATCAGGTGGCCGGTAGAGGAGACCGGGATGAACTCGGTCAGGCCCTCGACGATGCCGAGCAGGATGGCGGTGAGGGTCAGTCCCATGGGGCGCCGCTCTTGGCGGAGCGGGCGGCCAAGTCAAGCGCCGCCCGCCCGCACTTTCACCAGATGTGCACCCGCTCCTCGGGCGGCAGGTAGAGGTCGTCGTCCGGGGTCACCCCGAAAGCCTCGTACCAGGCATCGATGTTGCGCACGACGCCGTTGACACGCGCCTCGGGCGGGCTGTGCACGTCGGTCAGCAGCCGCTGCCGCGCGGCTTCCTCGCGGGTGGCCGTGCGCCAGACCTGCGCCCAGGCCATGAAGAACCGCTGGTCGCCGGTGAAGCCGTCGATCACCGGGGGCTCCTTGCCGTTGAGCGACATCCGGTAGGCGCGGTACGCCATGCTGAGGCCGCCGACGTCGCCGATGTTCTCGCCGAGCGTCTGCCGCCCCTTGATGCAGGTCGTGCCTTCGTCCCACGGGCAGATCGCGTCGTACTGCGCGACAAGCTTGTCGCCCATCTCGGTGAACCGCCGCAGGTCCTCCTCCGCCCACCAGTTGCGCAGCGCGCCGGTGCCGTCGGACTTGGCCCCCTGGTCGTCGAACCCGTGGCCGATCTCGTGCCCGATCACGCCGCCGATCGCGCCGTAGTTGACCGCCGGGTCGGCGCTCAGCCCGAAGAACGGTTGCTGCAGGATGCCGCCGGGGAAGGTGATCGCATTGAACACCGGGGTGTACGAGGCGTTGACCGTCTGCGCGAGCATGCCCCACTCGGTCCGGTCGACCGGCTTGCCGAGGTGGGCGCGGTCGTCCTCCTTCTGCCATTCGATCGCGGCCAGGCGGTTGGCCAGCGGCGCGTCGCGGCGGATGACGAGGCCGTCGTAGGTCTCGGGATCGTCGGGATAGCCGATCCGCGGGGTGAACGCCTCGAGCTTGGCGAACGCCTCGCGCTTGGTCGCCTCGGTCATCCAGTCGTTCTCGGCGATGCTCTCGGCCAGCGCCTTGCGCAGGTTGCCGACCAGCTCGTCCATCGCCGCCTTGCTCTCCGGCGGGAAGTAGCGCGCCGCGTAGAGCGCGCCGAGCTGCTCGCCGAGCTGGTTCTCGGTAGCCGCGATCGCCCGCTTCCAGCGCGGGCGCTGCTCGGGCTGGCCCGAGAGGAAGGTGCCGTAGAACGCGAACTGCGCGTCGTCGATCGCCTTCGGCAGCACCGGCGCGTGGTCGGCGAGGAACCGCACCGTCATGTAGGCCTTGATCGTCTCCAGCGGCGTCTCGCGCAGCAGCTCCATCATCGCCGGCAGCCCGCCGCCGATGCCTGACAGATACTCCGGCGTCAGTCCGAGCTGGTCGACCTCGGCCTGGTCCGGCGGCAGCTGCGCGACGAGGAAGTGCTCGACGTTTTCGAACCTGGCCGCGCGCAGCACGCTGTCGAGCGGGAAGCCGGGGGCGAGCGCCTCGAGCTCGGCGCGGGTCAGCTTGTTGTAGGTCAGGTCCCGGTTGCGCAGCGCCTGCCGCGCCCATTCGAGCTCGGCGACCTGGTGCTCGAAGGCATAGACCTGCTCCGCGGTCGCCGCCGGGTCGGCCACGCCGGCCTGGCCGAGCATGAAGGCGAGGAATTCCTTGTAGCGGGCCTGGATCTCGCGGTTGCGCTCCGAATCGACCAGATAATAGTCGCGGTCCGGGAGCCCCATCCCATCGAACCCGACCGAGACGATGTAATTGTCGGGATCCTTGGAATCGACGGTGACGCCGGCCGAAACCAGCGGCGAGAAGCCCGCCTTGGGGAACAGCTCGGCCAGCTGCTCGAGGGTCGCGGCCCCGCGGATCTGCGCGAGGTAGGGCTGCGCAGGCGCCAGCCCCGCGGCCTCGATCGCGGCGGTGTCCTCGTAGGCGAGGTAGGCATCGACGATGCGCCGCTCCGCCGTGCCCGGGGCGGGATTGGAGGCGACGAGGTCGTCGACCAGACGCTTGACGTCGGAAGTCGACTTCTCGCCGAGGATGTCGAACGCACCGAACCGGCTGTACTCGGGCGGCATCGGGTTCTCGCGCACCCACTTGCCGTTGACGTAGGCGAAGAAGTCGTCGCCCGGATCGACCGACGGGTCGATCGTGTCGGGATTGATGCCCCAGGTGCCGAAATCCATCGTCGGCGGCGCGATCGCGTCATCCTGCGCGAAAGCCGGCATCGCCAGCGACAGCGCGATGGCCGAAGCACCCGCGGTGAAAAGGTGTCGAATCATGCGGAAAGGCCTTTCGTCGGCCGGCCACGCTCCTGCAGTGGCCGGGTAATCTCGTGATCGGGGTGTAGCGTTCCGGCGCCGAGCCGCGGCGCCCTTCGTCGGTTGCACTTGATACTTTGTCGATTAACGGCGACCGAATCGCTCATGCGGCGGCCGCATCGTCGAACTGCAGCGCGGCGAGGCGCGCGTAGAGGCCGCCGGCGCCGCTGAGCGCCGCGTGCGTGCCTTCTTCGACGATCCGCCCCTGGTCCATGACCACGATCCGGTCGGCCGCGCGGACCGTCGCCAGACGGTGGGCGATGACCAGCGTCGTGCGGCCCTGCATCAGCCGCTCGAGCGCCTGCTGCACGAGCCGTTCGCTTTCGGCGTCGAGCGCGCTGGTGGCCTCGTCGAGCAGCAGGATCGGCGCGTCGCGCAGCAACGCGCGGGCGATCGCCACGCGCTGCCGCTGCCCGCCCGAAAGGCGCGCGCCGCCCTCGCCGAGGAACGTGTCGAGTCCTTCGGGCAGCGTGCGCAGGAAGTCCTCGGCATTGGCCGCCCGCGCGGCTTCCCAGATCGCTTCCTCACTCGCATCCCAGTTGCCGTAGCGCAGGTTGTCGCGCGCACTCGCGGCGAACAGCGTGCCTTCCTGCGGCACCAGCGCGATGCGCCGCCGCACGTCCGCCGGGTCGGCCTGGGTCAGCGGCACGCCGTCGAGGCGGATCGTCCCGACCTGCGGGTCATAGAACCGCTCGGCGAGCTGGAAGATCGTCGACTTGCCGGCACCCGAAGGCCCGACGATCGCGACGGTTTCTCCCGGTTCCACCGTCAGGTTGAAGTCGTGGATCGCCGGCGCGTCGGGCCGCGTCGGATAGCGGAACGTCACGTTCTGGAACGCGAGCGCTCCGCGCGCCGGTTCGGGCAGGGCCACCGGCCGCGCCGGCGGGGCGATCTCGGGCTTCTCGCGCAGCAGCTCGTCGAGGCGGCTGGCCGCTCCCGCGCCGCGCAGCAGGTCGCCGTAGACCTCGGCCAGCGAGCCGAACGATCCGGCGACGATCATTCCGGTCAGCACGAACGCGGCGATCGTGCCGCCGCTCAGCGTGCCCTCGGCGACTTGCACCGCGCCCTGCCACAGCAGCATGGTGATCGAACCGAAGATCAGCGCGATGAACACGGCGGTCATCGCCGAGCGCAGCAGGATGCGCTTGCGCGCGGTGTCGAAGGTGCGCTCGACCGCGTCGGCGAACCGCGCCTCCTCGCGTTGCTCCTGGTTGAAGCCCTGGACGATCTTCATCGCCCCGAGCACTTCGGACACCATCGAGCCGACGTCCGCGACGCGGTCCTGGCTGTCGCGCGAGATGCGGCGCAGCCGGCGCCCGAACCAGAGGATCGGCAGAAGCACCAGGGGCACGCCGATCAGCAGCATCGCCGTCAGCGCGGGCGCGAGGTAGAGCAGGTAGCCGACCCCGCCGACGGCCATCAGGCCGTTGCGCAGCGCGACCGACAGCGTCGTCCCGACCACGTGCTCGATCTGCGCCGTGTCGGCGGTCATGCGCGAGGAAATCTCGCTCGGCGCGTTCTGCTCGAAGAACGCCGGGGACAGCCTGAGCAGGTTGCGCTGCACCGCCAGCCGGATGTCGGCGACCACGCGCTCGCCGAGCCACGAGACGAAGTAGAACCGGCACGCCGTGCCGATCGCCAGCACGGCCACGATCATCAGCAGGTAGCGGAACCAGCGCCCGATCTCCGTCGGGTCGACGCCTTCGGCGAAGCCCCGGTCGATGATCAGGCGGAAGGCCGAGGGGATCGCCAGCGTCGCCGCCGCGGTGACCAGCAGGGCCAGCAGCGCGAGCGCGGCCTTGCCCGGATAGCGCGCCGCCGCGCCGAAGATCATCCGCAGCGGCCCTAGCGTGGAGGCGGGCTGGACGTCGGGCTTTGCGGGGGAGCGGGCCATGGCGCGCGGGCGTTAGCCCATATGGGCCGGCGATTGAAGGGCGGGGTGCGCGCTCGGGCTGCCGGCCCGCGAATTGCCCGTGTCAAGGGCCATGCCGCATTGCAACATCGTGCGGGAGTCGCCACATAAGGGACGAAAGGACTCTGCCGACTTGCTCTACGACGCCTACGAGCTGCACCGGTCGCTGCTCAACAGCGCCAGCAACTGGGCCGCGATCGGCGCCAAGCTGTTCAGCAATCCGGCGCTGCCGATGGGCTACTTCGGCACCGGGCCGATCATCGCCAGCGCGCTGCAGGTTTTCGCCCATCTCTACGAGGAGCGCGGAAAGCCCGAGTTCGCGATCCGCCCGGTGACCGTCGACGGTCATGAGTACGCGGTCGAGGAATCGGTCGTGCTCGAGAAGCCGTTCGGCGCGCTGCGCCACTTCCGTCGGGAAGGCCTGCCTGAGGACGCGCCCAAGCTGCTGATCGTCGCGCCGATGAGCGGCCACTACTCGACGCTTCTGCGCGGCACGGTCGCGCGCATGGTCCACCACCAGGAGGTGTGGATCACCGACTGGGCGGACGCCAAGATGGTCCCGCTGTCCGAGGGCCATTTCGACCTCGACGACTACATCGACTACCTGATCGAGTTCCTCCGCTTCGTCGGCGAGGGAACGCACGTGCTCGCGGTCTGCCAGCCGTCGGTCCCGGCTTTCGCCGCGACCGCGATCATGGGCGCCGAGAAGGATCCGTGCCGCCCGGCGTCGTTGACCATGATGGGCGGCCCGATCGACACGCGGGCGAGCCCGACCTCGGTCAACGACGTCGCCGTGCGCCGCCCGCTGAGCTGGTTCGTCAACAACGTGATCGCCACCGTGCCGCTCAACTATCCGGGCGCCGGGCGGCCGGTCTATCCGGGCTTCCTGCAGCTCGCCGGGTTCCTCTCGATGAATCTCGAGAGCCACCTGATGAGCCACTACGAGATGTTCAAGCACCTGACGCTCGGCGATCACGACAGCGCCGCGGCGACCAAGCGGTTCTACGACGAGTACCTGTCGGTCTGCGACATGACCGCCGAGTTCTACCTGCAGACGATCGAGCACGTGTTCCAGAAGCACTCGCTGCCCAGGGGCGAGTTCGTCCACCGCGGCAAGCCGATCGACCCCGACGCGATCCGCGACACCGCGCTGCTGGCGATCGAGGGCGAGCGCGACGACATCTCGGGCATCGGCCAGACGCGCGCGGCGCTCGACCTCGCGCCGCACCTGCCGGCGAAGAAGAAGAACTACTACCTCGCCGAGGATGTCGGCCACTACGGCATCTTCAACGGCAGCAAGTGGCGCCGGCGGATCGCGCCGGTGGTCGAGGACTGGATCCGCGCCAACGCGCGCGGCTGATCAGCCGCCCGGGGGCCGCTGCGGGAAGACGCTGCGAACCAGCCGCCGCACCGCCAGCATCAGGCCGATCGCAAGCGCGAGCAGCACCACCGCCACGCCGGCAGCGAGGTAAGGGTACTCGTACACCGCCCACAGCAGGCCGACGGTGGCGACGTCCTCGACGGTCGAGACGGCGACGTTGCTGACCGGTTCGGGGCTGGTGTTGACCACCGCGCGGGCACCGGCCTTGCCGCCGTGCGCGAGCAGCGCGCTACCGCCGCCGAGGATGAACGCGATCACCTGCATCGCCGGGTCGCCCGGGTCGACGATCGCCAGCGCCAGCAGCGCGCCGCCGAGCGGGCGGACGAGCGTGTGCACCGCGTCCCACAGGCTGTCGATCCACAGCACCTTGTCGGCGAGGAACTCGCACAGCGCGCCGAACCCGGCGACGCCCATCACCCACGGGTTGGCCAGCACCTGCAGCCCGGCAAGGTGCTCGGGCAGGGGCACGAGGCCCGTGCGCATGGCGATCCCGGTGGCGAGAATGACGAGGTAGAGCCGCCAGCCGGCCAGCAGGCTGGCGCTCGCCGCGATGCCGATGATCTCGACCGCGCTCAGGGCTGGCTGCGTGTCCATCCCGCGGCCCTTATCGGCCACGCGGCAGCCATCGACAAGCGGATAGCGCCAGCACTTGGTTAACCTGGCCGCGCTACATCCGCTGGCTCACGAACGCCCGGTCAACTGGAGTGACGGCAGCCATGTTGCGGCGAAGTCTCGCGCGCCTGTTGCGGCCCGTGCCGCTCGTACCGCTGGCCGCGCTCGGCCTCGGCGCCGTCGAGCTCGCGGTCGCCGACCGCAAGTACGGGGTGTTCACCGGCGGGTTCGGCACCTCGAGCGCGGTCGACCGCCCCGGCGAGATCGCGCTGTTCGCCGCCGGCTATGCCGTCTCGCAGGCTTTCGCGGCGCTGCTCGCCTGGTGGATCTGCGCCAGGCTGGCCCGCCGCCGGCCCGGTTGGCAGGCGCTGCTCGGCTTCGCCTTCCTTTATCTCGGGCTCGGGCTGCTGGCGCTGACCGCGCAGTACCAGCTGCATTCCTATTTCAGCGACGCCGTGAGCTTCGCCCTGCTCAAACAGCTCGGCGGCGGAAGCCTCGGCGACGCGCTGCTGTTCGGCAAGAACGAGATCGCCTGGGGCCTCGCCGCGCTCGCCGGGCTCGGGCTCGCCTGGTGGCTTGCCTCGCGCCTCGCCCGGCGGTTCGCCCGCATCCTGCCCGACGCTTCGGCCGACCCGCCACGGGGCCGCTGGCTGGCCGCCTGCACGGCGCTGCTCGCGCTCGCGCTGGTCGCGGTCCCGCGCGTCGGCGAGGACAGCGCGAAGGGTCTGCAGCGCATCCTCGCCTGGCAGGCCGCCGCGAACCTCGCCGCGCTCGCCACCGACTTCGACCGCGACGGCTATGGGCTCGCCGGCCTGTCGATCGACGCGCATCCGTTCGACCCCGCGCGCCATCCGCTGGCGCTCGACATCCCCGGCAACGGCATCGACGAGGACGGCTACGGCGGTGACCTGCGGCTCGTCGCCGTGCCCGAGGCGCGGCCGGCGATCGCTGGGCTCGCTACCCGGCCGCACGTCGTCATCGTCGTGCTCGAGAGCGTGCGCGCCGACGTGCTCGGCAAGCGTATCGGCGGCCGGCCGGTCGCGCCCAACCTCGAGGCGCTGGCCGCCACGGGCGGGGCCGTCGCCCCGGCCTACAGCCACGTCGGCTTCACCACCGCCTCGCTGAAGTCGATCTTTGCCGGCCGCCTCGCGCCGCGGCGCGGCGATCCCTCGCTGTTCGCCGAGCTCCGGAGCGCCGGGTACCGCATCGGTGTGTTCTCGGGCCAGCCGGAGGACTTCGGCGACATCTCCGACACGGTGGCGATGCGCGAGAACGCCGAAATCTTCGTCGACGCCGAGACGCTGCGCGACGAGCGGGCGTTCAACTTCGCGGCGCAGGGGTCGCTGCTGGTCGACGAGGCGATCCTGCTGCGCGAGTTCGACCTCGCGCTGGGCGCTGCCGAGGCCTGGCGCGAGCCGCGGTTCGTCTACCTCAACTTCCAGTCCGCCCATTTCCCGTATCATCACCCCGGCGTGCCGGAGCGGGTCGGCAAGCCGCTGCCGCGGTCCGAGATCACGGCCGCCAACAAGGAGCGCGTCGCCGAGACCTACTGGAACGCGGTCGCCCATGCCGACGCCCACCTCGGCCAACTGGTCGAGCGGCTGCAGCGGCTCGGCGTGTGGGACGAGACGATCCTGCTCGTCACCGGCGACCATGGCGAGGCGCTGTTCGAGGACGGTTTCCTCGGGCACGGCCACGTGATCGACGACACGCAGTACGCGACGTTCCTCGTCGCCAGCCGTCCGCTCGGCGCCCTCGCCGCCCCGATCGCGCTCAGCGACTACCGCGGCATCCTGCTCGACCTGATCGCGGGCGAGCCGCCCGCGCCGCCGACGCAGCGCCCGTTCATGCACATCGGCGAGCTCGAGGCGCCGTCGGCGATCGCCCTCGTCGACGACCGCTACGGCATCGTCTCGCTCCGGCTCGACCGCGGCGAGACCTGCTTCGCGCGCCCGTCCCGGCATTGCCTGTCGTGGAATGCGCTTGCCGGCGAACGCAAGGCGGCGGCCGAGAAGGTCGTGGCCCGCTGGGGCTCGGAGCGCTGGGCGGTCTCCAGCCGGGCGGGGGCCGTCTCGCCGGCGCTTACGAGGCGCTAGGCCGCGCCTGCAGCGCCATCCGTGCCTTGCGCGGCCCGCCAAGTCCCTCGGTCCGCTTGACGTAGCTCCACAGCGCGCATTGCAGCCCGACCAGCAGGAACATGAACGGCTGGAACGCGATGCCGACGAACAGCGAGCCGACCATGTAGATGATCTGCGCCTGCTGCAGCGCCGTGGCGAGGCCCCATTGCCAGGTCGCCCGGCCGTCCGTCCCCTCGTCGGCCACCTTCCTCCGGCCGAAGAACCAGCGCAGGCGCTCCATCTGCCAGATCCCGAGACCTTGCAGCCACAGCCACAGGAACAGTCCCGGCCAGCCCTGCTCGCCGAGCATCTCGAAGTACGACGAGTGGAACGCCCGGGCCTCGTCGGTTACCACGTTGTATTCGATCGTGCGGTTGTTCTCCTCGCCCGTCATCCGGCGCGTCTCGTAAGTGAAGCTGTTGCCGAGATAGACGTCGAAGCCGCCGCCGAGCGGGTTCTCGGCGACGTAGTCGAGCGTCCACAGCCAGACCTGCACGCGCGTCGACGCGCTCTGGTCGCTCTCGTGCGCGGTGATGGTGCTCATGCGCTCGAGATAGCTCTGCGGCAGGAACGGGATCGCCGCGAGGAGGGCAAGCCCGGCGAGGCCGGCGTAGACGAACTTGTAGCGCACCGAGCGCAGCATCAGCACCCCGAGCACCCCGATGCAGACGAGGCCCGTGCGCGCCGAGGTCCCGATCGGGATCAGCAGGCAGGCGAAGATCAGCGCCGCCGCGAACAGCCGCACCCTCCAGTCCGGCGGGAAGATCGTGCCGTGCCGCGCCAGCCACAGGACCAGCGGGATCGTGGCGATCGTCGCGGTCGACAGGATCGAGCCCTCGTAGAGTCCCGCGTTCTCGCGCACCAGCAGCGCGAGCGT
>JBIQKN010000019.1:44596-47191 GCA_044506565.1 Sphingomonadales bacterium
CCAGCCGAGAAAGGCCGCGGCGAAGGCGATCAGCGAGACCGGCAGCGACTGGATGAAGCCCCAGCCGATCTTCTGCGGCGCGACCACGTCGATGTAGATATAGGCGAGCACCCAGAAGAACGGACGCTTGAGACCGAGCGCGAGGAACAGGCCGATGAAGCCGACCAGCGCGAGATCAAGCACGCTCGGATCCTTCGGGTTCGCGCTTGCGGCGCCACGAGGGCGGCGGAACAGGCGGCCCGTTCTCGTCGGCGTCGAGATCGGCGCGGAACAGCATCCGCCACAGGGCGAGCGCGATCAGGCTGTGCGTCAGCGCAAGGGTGAAGATGTCGATCAAGCCCAGGTTCCCGGCGGTCTCCGCCCGGCCTTACGCGCTCGCGGTTGACGCGCCGTTAAGCTTGTCGTGGCAGGCAGGCGGCGATGTTGCGCGTCCTCCACGTCCTCGATCATTCGCTGCCGATGCACAGCGGCTATGCCTTCCGCACGCGCGCGATCATGAAGGCGCAGCTGGCCGACGGGATCGAGGCGCGCGGGATCACCGGGCTCAGGCACACCGCCGCGGGTCCGGCGGTCGAAACCGTCGAAGGCCTCGTCTTTCACCGGACACACGGCGTTGCCGCGGGCCCCGCTCCGCTGCGCGAATGGCGCGAGATCGGCGCGCTTGCCGAGGCGATCGGGGAGCTGGTCGGCGAATGGCGCCCCGACGTGCTCCACGCGCACTCGCCGGCGCTGTGCGGCCTCGCCGCGCTCCGCGCCGCCCGGCGCCACGGCCTGCCGCTGGTCTACGAGATCCGCGCCTTCTGGGAGGACGCCGCGGTCGGCAACGGCACCGGGAGGGAGGGATCGCTCCGCTACCGGCTGACGCGCGGGCTCGAGAACCACGTGGTCGCCGGCGCGGATGCGGTCATGACCATCTGCCGCGGCCTGCGCGACGACCTGGTCGCGCGCGGCTTCGCGGCCGGGCGGATCGGGACGATGCCCAACGGGGTCGATCTGGAGCTGTTCGGCACGCCGCTCCCGCGTGACGACGCGCTCGCCGCGGAACTCGGGATCGGCGACGGACCGGTGATCGGGTTCATCGGCAGCTTCTACGACTACGAGGGACTCGACGACCTGATCGACGCGATGCCTCAACTGCTGGCCCGGCACCCGGATGCGCGGCTGCTGCTGGTCGGCGGCGGGCCGATGGCGGAGAGCCTGCGGCGGCGCGCCGAGGCTTCGCCGGCAGCCGCTGCGATCCGCTTCGTCGGCCGCGTGCCGCATGCCGAGGTCGACCGCTACTATTCGCTGTGCGACGTGATGGCCTACCCGCGCAAGGCGAGCCGGCTGACCGAGCTGGTTACGCCGCTCAAGCCGCTCGAGGCGATGGCGCAGGGCAAGCTGGTCGCCGCCTCGAGCGTCGGCGGCCACCGCGAGCTGATCGCCCACGGTGAGACCGGCATCCTGTTCGCGCCCGACGATCCCCCGAAGTGCGCCGCGGCACTCGCCGACCTGCTCGACCGCCGCGCTGGCTGGCCGGTCCTGCGCGAGGCGGGCCGCGCGCATGTCGCCGAGAACCACGACTGGTCGCGCAACGTCAGGCGTTATCGGGACGTTTACCAAACCCTCCTAGGCTCCTTTGCTCGGGATCGGCTTGCGGACGCGGCCTGATACCGGGCGGCGGCCCGGCGTGGCCGAACTTGAGACGAACAGGGGGACACCGGTGGCAACGAGCATGTTCGACAGTTTCGACGACGAAGACATGCCGAGGGCGCCGCTGGTCACGCATCCTGCGTTCCCGGCGGTCGTCGCCGGGTGGTTCGCAACGCTGCTCGGGCTCGGCTCGCTGATCCTGCCCGCGGTGCTGCTCGATCGGCTGGTCGACGTCACCGGACTCGCCTCGCTGATACCCGCGGCCGCTCCGCCGCTCGGTACCACCGCCCGGGCGCTGGTCGCGGTTGTCGCCGCCGTCGCCGGGGCGGGAATGGGCTGGGCCGTCGCCCGGCGCGTGGCCGCCTCACAGGAGGACGACGACGAGGAGCCGCAGCGGCTCCGCTACCCCTCGGGCATTCGCCGTCCGATCAACGTGCGCGACGAGATCGACGACGAGGGGTTGTTCGAGACTTTCGGGCTGCCGGTCCGCGGTAGCGATCCCGTCGTGAACGAGGAGCCCGGATTCGCGGATCCGTATCCCGTGGAGCCGGCCGGTGCGGCGGACTTCGAGCCGATGTTCGCCGTCGAGCCGGAGGTGCCCGAAGAATTCGTCGAATCCCCAATTGCCGCCACGCCCGCCCGCGATTCTGCTCCCGCCGAAACCCGCGAGCCGGTGGATTTTGCGGCTCCCTCGTTCCCGCCGGCGGCGGACGAAAGGGAGTGGCGGGATGCGCCAAGCGCCCGCGAACACCGGGCCCCCGAAGTTCTCGACGAGCTGGGCCTCGTCGATCTCGCCGAGCGGCTCCGGGCATCGATCGAACGGCGCCGCGAATGGGCCGCCCGCAAGGCCGAGGCCGCGCCCGTGCCGGCCGATCTCGAAGCGGCTCCCGCGGAAGAAGCGGCCCAGGCGATGGCCGCCTATTTCGGCCGGCCGACCGCGATCGGCGGGGCCGCCTCGTCGGC
>JBIQKN010000105.1:0-7438 GCA_044506565.1 Sphingomonadales bacterium
CCGGCGCGGATCTTGTCCATCACCGCGTGATCGGCCGCGGTCGAATGGACGACCGAGGCCGAGTAGGAGAACTCAGGTGCGTCCGGCACCAACGCGAGACGCCCCTCGTCGAGATACGAGCGTACCACGCCCTCCCGGAAATAGCCGCTGCCCCCGGCCGCGAGAATGTACTCGAGCGCAAGCGGTCCGTAGTTGATCGATACGACGGGGCTGGGTTCTTCGGGGAAGGCCGCGCGGTAGCTCGCAGAGAACTCCTCGCCCCAGTGGACCTCGACGTGGTCTTCGGGCGCGAGCACCTGGTCCATCGGGGTCGTGCGCACCAGCACCAGCCTCTCCTCGAACAACAGCTCGGAAATCAGGCCCGGGCGCTGCGGCGAGCCGTAGAGCACCGCCACGTCGAGCGAGCCGCCCTGCACCTGGCCGATCAGTCGCTCGGCACTGTCGATCAGGGTCCGGATCGCGATCGAGGGACACTCGCGGCGCATCCACAACAGCCAGTGCCGCAGGAGCGGGCTCCACAGGCTGAGCTCGGCTCCGATCGTCACCACCTGCTCGCGGCCCGGGGGCAGCGCCACCGCGCGTTGCGCGCTTTCCCAGACCTGCACCAGGGTGGTCGCGAAGCGGTGGAACTGCTGGCCGGCGGGGGTCAGCCTCGCTCCCGCCTTGTTGCGCACGAACAGCTTGCGGTCGAGCTGCTGCTCGAGCGAGCGGATGCGGGCACTGACCGCCGTCTGGGTGATGTTGAGGTTGGACGCCGCGGCGACGAAGCTTCCCGTCTTGAGAACCTCGAGGAAGGTCCGCGCGACGACGATATCCATCGAGCAAAATCCTTCTGGTAAAGGCGCAATTCTATTCGTTTGCCTTCTGGCATTATCCGCCCGATCTTGCTTGTGCAACGCGCATCCGGGGTCGCGGCCCCGACGATGCCCCCGCGGACCGAACGCCGCCCCGCCCGTTTCCGGAGGAAGGAATCATGTCGCTTCAGCTTGGCCAGGTTGCTCCCGACTTCGAGCAGGAGAGCACGTACGGGAAGATATCCTTCCACGCGTGGCTCGGCGAAAGCTGGGGCGTCCTGTTCAGCCATCCCAAGGACTTCACGCCGGTGTGCACCACCGAGCTCGGCGAGGTTGCGAGGCTGCGCGAGGAATGGGAGCGGCGCGGAGTGAAGGTCATCGGCCTCTCGGTCGATCCGGTGGAAGCGCACCGCAAGTGGGACGGCGACATTGCCGAGACTCAGGGGCATGCGCCTTATTTCCCGATGATCGCCGATACCGACGCCAGGGTCGCGGCGCTTTACGGCATGATCCACCCCGAGGCCGATCCCACCGTTACCGTGCGCTCGGTCGTCGTGATCGACCCGGCCCGCAAGGTTCGGCTGATCCTGACCTACCCGCCGAGCACGGGGCGCAATTTCGCGGAGATCCTGCGGGCGATCGACAGCCTTCAGCTTACCGACCGCAAGAGCGTCGCGACCCCGGTCAACTGGAACCCGGGCGACGAAGTGGTGATCTCGCCCAAGCTCAGCGACGAGGAAGCCGACCGCCTGTTTCCGCAGGGGTACCGCAAGCTGAAGCCCTACTTGCGGCTCGTTGCGGACGTCTGAGGGGCCGGCCCGCCGCCCGCCGCGGGCCGACTGGACGAAAGGAACGGCGCATGATGGTCGATATCCACATGGCAGGTCACTCCGGCGAGCCGGAATGCCTCAATTTCGAGGCCCCGCCACGGGTCGGCGACAGGGTAGCGCTGCGAGGCAGCATGTTTGAGGTGACCGACGCCTGGCACCAGCCTGCCGAAAGGCCTTTCGGGGCGATGTTCGCCATCGTTCTGTCGCCTGTCGCAACGACCCGCCATCCGGACACCGGGGGCCCGGAGCCGGCCGAACGGACGCTCGCAGCCGCCTAGGGCGCGCTGCCCAATCGGGAGAATCCCGCCATGAGCCTAATCCTGTTAGACAGCTTTTGCCTTCTGGTCGTCGTGCTCGGTGCGGGAATCCTGTTCGGGCGTCCGGCGGATTCGCCCCGGACCGTTCGTTCCGGCGAGGATCCGCGGACCTACATCCGCCGCATCGCCGGCGTCATGCTGATGGTGTTCGGCCTGGCGCTCGGCCTCATGGCGACGGTCTATCACTTCGCCGTGGCGGCGTAGGCGCCGGCGGCAGGGGGCCTTCGCGGGCCGGATCCCGACTGTCGGGCGGGTCCGCATCGCAACCGAGCTGTCCGGTGAGGTTCCTCGTGCCGCGCTGTCAGGGTGATCGCGACACCGGCTGCACGAGCGGCGGCATGAAGGGTTCGGCGGCGCACTGAGGTTCGAGTGCTCGCGCTTCCGCGAGTGGTGCACCTTGGGCAGGGCCGGGAAGAGGAAAGGAAGCGGGGAGGGTGTGAGCGACGGGTGCGGGCTGTTCCGCACCGGCTCTCATCCCGGAGATTCCCGATGATCAGGACCATTCCTCTTGGCAAGCTCGTGCCGTCCGAGCGCAACGTGCGCCGCCGCGGCGACGCGGCTGCCGATGCCGAGCTCAGGGCCGACATCGCCGCGCGCGGCCTCTTGCAGAACCTCGTGGTGAGCCCGGTCAAGAAGCCGCGCGGCTGCTTCGCGGTCGAGGCCGGTGAGCGGCGGCGCCGGGCGCTGGTGAGCCTCGCCGCGGATGGCGCGCTGCCGGCGGACCACGAAGTTTCGTGCCTCGTCGTCGACAAGGCGGACGCGCGCGAGGCGAGCCTTGCCGAGAACTTCCAGCGCCTCGCGATGAACCCGGCCGACGAGTGCCTCGCGTTCAGCTCGCTGGTCGAGCAAGGCGCGAGCGCCGAGGACGTCGCCCGCCGGTTCGGCCTCACCGTCCGGTTCGTCGAGGGACGGCTTCGCCTGGCGGACCTCGCGCCGGTCGTGTTCGAGGCCTTGGGTGCGGGCGAGATTACGCTCGACATGGCCAAGGCCTATGCCGCGACCTCGGACTGCGAGCGACAGGCCTGGGTCTTCGAGCAACTCTCCGGCTACGGACCGCAGTATCCCGACAGCGTGCGCCGGATGATGACCCAGGCGACCGTTGCGGCGAGCGACCGGCGCGCGGTGCTGGTCGGCGAGGAAGCCTACCTTGGAGCGGGCGGGCGGATCGAGCGCGACCTGTTCGACGAGGAGGGCACGGCTCGCTGGCTCGACGTCGCGCTGCTCGAGCGGCTGGCGGCGGAGAAGATGGAGGCGCTTGCCGAGGCCGCACAAGCCGAGACCGGGCTCGCGTTCGTTCGCCCGACGCTCGAGACCTGGGTCGGCTACGGCCGGCTCGAGGGGCTGCGCCGCGTGGTGCTCGACGCGCCCGAGCTCACTGACGATGAGAAGGAGGCGATCGACCAGCTCCAGGCCGAGATCGACGGGCTGGCCGAGGTGATCGACGACGAGGAGGCCGAGAACGACGCGCGCGAGGCGGCCGAGCTGCAGGTCGCCGGGCTTGGCGAGCGGATCGAGGCCATCGCCGACAAGCGCCCGGTGCTGGACGACGAGCTCAAGGGGCAGCTCGGCACGTTCCTGCTGCTCGGCGACGATGGCGTGCCGCAGCTCGACCGGTGCTACTATGCCGAGATCGAGGTCGCGCCGGTCGCTGGCGGTAGCGCGTCTGCGGAGGGCAGTGTCCATGCGGGCAGCGCCAATGCCGCTAGCGGCCGCGTGGGCGGCGACACCGGTTCGACGCGCGAGCGCAAGAACGGCGGCCTGGCGCAGCGCCTCGTCGACGAGCTCGCCATCCAGCGGCGCGATATCCTCGCTGCCAGCCTGGCTACTGACCCTGCGCTTGCGCTCGACCTCGCGGTATTCCTGATGGCCGACCGCGAGACCGGCGGCACCTGGAGCGACCGGGGCGGCTCGTCGCTCCTCGCGGTACCACCCTCCGACCCGGTGATCGGGTTCAGGACCCCCGAGGCCGCGGCGACGCGTTCCCGCGCCGAGGCGGCGGAAGCGCTCGACCGCAGCTGGACCGAGATCGACAGCCGCGCCGGGCGGTTCGATGCGTTCCGCGCGCTTCCCGACACGGCACGGCTGGCCTGGCTCGGGCACTGCATCTCGGCGACGCTCGAGGCGAGCCTCAACCTTGCCGGGTCGCGCGCCTGCGCGTTCCACGACCACCTCGGGTTCCTGCTCGGGATCGAAGTCGCCCAGTGGTGGCGGCCGACGGGGGCGAACTACTTCGATCGCGTGTCGAAGGCCGTGGCGCTCGCCGCCATGACCGAGGTCGGTGGGGACGAGCTGGCTTCGCGCTACTCGGGCTCGAAGAAGGCCGAGCTCGCGCAGGCCTGCGAGCGCCTGTTCGCCGGCGAGCTGGTGGTGGAGCCGGAGGTGCGCGCCGCGGCACTGGCGTGGGTGCCGGAGGTCATGCGGTTCGCGTCGGCCGTGGGTGCGGACGGGGCAGGGGCTGCCGACACCGCGGACACGGACGTGACGGATACCGGCGCCGAGCAGGGCGACCCCGTGGCCGAGCCTGAGGTCGACGACGCCGACGTGACCGAGGCGGCCGAGCCGCCGAGCGAGGGCGACACGCCATACTCTTCTGACGACGCCACCGACAGCGTTCCGACCGGACAGCTCGAGGAAGCGGCCTGACGTCTCCGGACCGCGTTCCTTTCCGGGCGGCCGTCCGATCGCGGCCGCCCCGACTTTCTCTTCTTTCTTCCCGGCACAGGCCGGGGGCGGTGACCGGACCTGGTCACAAGCAGCTGCAGGGTGCGTCCAACGGGATATGCAGGCGCGCCCCACCATCCGCCGCGATACTTACGCCTTGCGGCGTTCCTCGCTGAGATGCCTCGATGACCGGCTGCCACCAACCCCTCGTCCGGACAGGGGCGGCGGCTGCTCACAGGAGATTGGCGACATGAGGAGCGCTTGCCGGCCGATCGCCGCCCGGTGTCCCCACCGCCCCCAACCTGTGCCGGGATGTCCTCGGAATACCCCACCATGGAACAGAACCATCCCACCCTCGAGCAGCTCGAGGCGGTCGCCTCGCGCCTGCGGCGCAACGAGCGCGCGGTGCTCGAGCTTGCCGCAACGTACCGTCTCTCGAACACCGCGATAGCCGAGCGGCTCGGCATGCCGGTGCATGTCGCCGAGCGGCTGCTCGCGCGTGCGCTGCGCAAGCTCGATCGTGCGCTGGCGAGGCTGTGAACCGGGATGGCAGGCTGTGCCACGATGGCAGAGGTGACGTTCCTCGAGGGCGGCACGCCCGGCGCCTTTAGGGCGCCTGTGACCCGCCGCGGCGCGCGCGCAACCCGCCGGGGCTCGGCCCGTGTTGCCTCGCGTGGCCGCGAGGCTGCCCGCGCCGGCCTCGCCCCGGGGGTGGCCCCCGCGGTCGCGGGGGTGCGCGCCGGCCTGTTGCGGCGGGTCCCGGAGGGCGCCGGCGCCGGGCGGTCCGGCGTCCTCACGAGGAGACGATCCCATGACCATCCATTCGACCGTTGCAGAAGCGCTTCGCACCGGCAGCGTGCTGGCAGCCCAGCTCGACCAGCTGGCCCTTGGGCACCTTCGCATCGAGCGCGAGCCGCATGCCGTGTGTACCGACATCCCCGAGCTCGAGGCGATCGACCAGACCCTTGGCGCCATCTGGTCGGACCTGTTCGCCCTGTTCCCCGGGACCGTGCTCGAGGACGATGCCGAGGAGATCGCCTGGGGGCTCGTCAACCTGTTCCACCGGGCAGCCCACAAACGCAGCGCGCAGGTCGACCGGGCGACCGACGAGATCCGCTGCCTGATCGCCTCGGCCGACGGCTCGGAGGTTCATGCGAGTGAGCTCGAGGCTGAGGTCGAGAAGGCTCATATGGCCGAGCTTGCCATGCTCGGCCTCGAGGCGTTCCGCGAGGCGGCCGCCATCCTCTACATCAACGAGACCGGCTCCTCCTGGCGTCCTGCCGGCGGCTCGCGGCTCAGTCACTCGCACACGCTGACCTCGGCTGTCGTCGACGGACGCGATTACCTGCGCGCCCGGGCCGAGAGCCAGCGCCGGGCGGCGATGCCCGAGGGAACGCCGGTCGTGTTCGCCGGCGGACGGCACAGGTTCGATACCGGCGCTGAGGCCAAGGCCATGGCGACGAGCGTGTGGGACACGCTCGACAAGGTGCGCGAGCGGGTTGCCGACCTCGTCCTCGTCCATGGCGGCGACACCAAGGGCCTCGACCGGATCGCCGCGGCCTGGGCCGAGAGCCGCAAGGTGCCGCAGGTCGCGTTCGGGCTCGACCGGCGGCTCGGGTCTCGCGCGGGGTTCCGGCGCAACGAGCAGATGCTCTCGCTCTCGCCGCGCTACCTCGTTGCATTCGCCGGCAACGGGGTGCTCGAGCGGCTCGTGATCGATGCCAGGGCCTGCGGCGTCCACGTGGTCGACCGGCGCGGGCCGCTCGGCACGCACCCGAAGCGCCGGGCGCGCGAGGCGGTGATGGCCTGAGCGTCGCACTGGCCGGGCCGGCTTGCCGGTCCGGCTTTTCCCCTTTTTGCTTGTTCTGGAGCATTCGAGCGGCGAGGTATCGGACGATGAAGACCTCTCTCAACCATCTGCCCGAGGCGAAGCGGCGCGAACTCGCGCACGTGGTCGAGGTTCTGCGCGAGGGGTTCGACTTTGCGATCGCCCGGCGCACGATGCCGGCGCTTCGTGGCGGGCGGCTGCTCAAGATCGTGCTGTTCGGCAGCTATGCCCGCGGCGACTGGGTCGAGGATCCGGTCGGGCGCTACTTCTCCGACTACGACCTCCTCGTCATCGTCGATCGCGAGGAGTTGACCGATGTGCCCGAGTTCTGGGCGAAGACCGAGGAGCGGCTGCTCGAGGATCTCTCGGCCGGCAAGGCGCTGAGGACGCCCGTCAGCCTGATCTATCACAGTCTCGAGGACGTGAACGAGAAGCTCCGCCTCGGGCGCTACTTCTTCATCGACATCGTGCGCGACGGGATCGTGCTGTTCGAGGAGCCGGGCTTTGCCCTCGCCGAGCCGCAGCCACTGTCGGCCGAGGAGGCGCTCAGGGAGACGCGCGAGTATTTTGCGCAGTGGTCCGAAAGCTCGCACAACTTCTTCCAGCTTGCTGAACAGGCGCGCATAGGCGGAATGTCGAACGAAGCCGCTTTCTTGCTCCACCAGACCACTGAGCGGTACTATCACTGCCTGTTCCTGGTGCGGACGCTCTACAGTCCCAAGACGCACAACCTGAACCAGCTACGCCAGCTCGCCGAGGACATCGAGCCGCGGCTCAAGGAGGTCTGGCCACGCGACAGCAAGTTCGAGCGGCGGTGCTACGAGCTGCTGCGCGAGGCCTACGTCAAGGCACGCTACTCGCGGCACTACCGGATCACCGCCGAGCAGCTTGGATGGCTGTCGGGGCGGGTCGAACTCCTGCAGCGGATCGTGCGGGAGCTTTGCGAGGAGCGGATTACCGAGTTGGCGGAGGCGGCCTAACGCTTAGCGGCGCGTCCGTTTTGCGCCC
>JBIQKN010000106.1:0-7406 GCA_044506565.1 Sphingomonadales bacterium
GCGGGAATCGTCATCCCGGTGTTCGCGCGCTTCCGCATCACCCCGGTTATCGGGTTCATCCTGATCGGGCTGCTGGTCGGCCCGTTCGGGCTCGGACGCCTGGTCGAGGACCACGAGTGGCTGTTCTACGTCACGATTTCCGATCCCGAAGGGCTCGCCCCGTTCGCGGAATTCGGGATCACCCTGCTGCTGTTCACGATCGGCCTCGAGCTGTCGTTCAACCGCCTGTGGACGATGCGCCGGCTGGTGTTCGGGCTCGGAGCAATGGAGCTCGCAATTATCGGTGCGTCACTGGCCGGTATAATGTTCCTGCTCGGCCAGAGCTGGGGTGGGGCGGTCGCCCTCGGCCTGGCGCTCGCGCTGTCCTCCACGGCCCTGGTGCTGCCGATCGCCGGCACGCAGACGGCCGTCGGACGCTCGGCGCTGGCGATGCTGCTGTTCGAGGACATCGCGATCGTGCCGATCATCTTCATGCTCGGCGCGCTCGCGCCTTATGCGCAGCAGGATGGCTGGGAGGGCCTGTTCGACACGCTGTGGATGGGCGCGCTGGTCGTCGCGGTGATGATGATCGGCGGGCGGTACCTGCTGCCGAAGCTGTTCGCCCAGGCCGCGCGGACCAAGAGCCCCGAGCTGTTCCTCGCCGCGAGCCTGCTGGTGGTGATCGGCGCGAGCCTCGCCACCTCGATCGTCGGCCTCTCCCCGATCGTCGGCGCGCTGGTCGCCGGGCTGCTGATCGCCGAGACCGAGTACCACACCGAAGTCGAGGGCCTGATGGAGCCGTTCAAGGGCCTCGCGCTCGGCGTGTTCCTGATCACCGTCGGCATGGGCATCGACCTGTTGTCGATCTGGCAGAATCTCGGCCTCATCGCGCTCGCCGTGGTCGGCGTGCTGTTGCTCAAGGCGTTGGTCACGGGGGTTCTTCTGCGAATGTCAGGCGCGCGCCGGGGCATCGCGATCGAGACCGGCATCCTGATGTCGAGCCCGTCGGAAACCACGCTGATCGTGCTGGCGGCGGCGTCGAGCGCGGCGCTGATCTCGGCCGAAACCGCCCAGTTCTGGAAGATCGTCACTGCGGTCGGGCTGACGATCACCCCGATGCTCGCCAAGTTCGGCAACAAGCTGGCGACGCATGTCGAGACGGCACCTCCGGCAACGCCGATCTCCGCCGAGAGCGACGAGCCGCCGGCGATTATCATCGGCTGCGGACGCGTAGGCCGGCTCGTGGCGCAGATGCTCGCCCGCCACGGCAAGCCCTACGTCGCACTGGATTCCGACACCGATCAGGTGCGGCAATGCAAGCAGGAGGGCTACAACGCGGTCTTCGCCAATGCCGCGCGGATGGACGTGCTCGACAAGCTCGGGGTCGAGCGCGCGCCCGCGGTGATCCTGACGATGGACGAACCGGTGCTGGCGCAGCGGATCGTCCGCAAGCTGCACGCGGCCTATCCCAACCTGCCGATCATCGCCCGCGCGCGCGACAGCGCCCACGCTGCCGAGCTCTACCGGATCGGCGCGAGCACCGCGGTTCCGGAAACGCTCGAGGCCTCGCTTCAGCTGTCGGAAGCGGTGCTGGTCGACCTCGGCGTGCCGATGGGGCCGGTGATCGCCTCGATCCACGAGAAGCGCGACGAGTTCCGCAACCGGATCATGGAAGGCGGGGCGCTCGACCACAAGCCGAAGCTGCGCACCGGCCGCGTCGAGGCCTGAGGGCTCGCTCCGGCCGGAGCCAACGAGCCCCGAGTTCGTTGGTTGTCGGAAAGGAGAGCGTCATGACCCCCGACGACAACCGTCCCGCGAATGCCATCCCGCGCCGGCCGCAACAGCAGACCGACGAGGAATTCGGTTCGATCCGCGGCCCGCAGCGCGGCGCCAACGACTTCAAGGGCAAGGGCAACACTCCGCGGGGGAGCGATCCCGAGTTGCGCGGCGTCAGCGGGCGGCGGGGTTAGCGGTCAGGGTGTTCCGGCCTGCCTGGCGACGTCGAGGCCGAAGCGGCGCTCGATTGGCGGCAGGTCCTGCGTGAACGAATAGGGCGGCGGGCCGGGGCTGGAGATCGTCAGAGCGATCCCGTCCCCCTTGCGTACGGCGACCGCGTCGAACCTGGTGCTGCCCGTGGGATTGCCGTCAAGGTCGGTATAGCTCTCATCGTACCTGAAAGTGAATCCGTCGTCGGTGAGCGTGACCGGCGCGCGGTGGATGTAATTACACCACCCTTCGCAGACCACGAGTTCGACGCGCGCGTCGGCGCCGCTGCCGATCAGCTCCAGCTCGATCCCGCCGAGATCGCCGGTCTCCTCGCTTGAGGCGACGTCGCCGTAGATGCCCGGCGCGACCGGCGCGACCGGCTCGGCTTCGGCGGATGAGCAGCCGCAGGCCAGCGCCAGCAACAGCGCCACGATCGGCCGCGGAATCAGACGGTCTCCGAGGCGAGCAGCGCGCGGACCGCGGCCAGCGCCGCGTCAGCCTTGTCGCCGTCCGGCCCGCCGCCTTGTGCCATGTCCGGACGGCCGCCTCCGCCCTGCCCGCCGACCGCCGCGACCGCGGCGCGCACGAGGTCGACCGCGCTCACCCGCGAGGTCAGGTCGTCTGTCACGCCCGCGGCCACCGTGGCGCGGCCGTCGTTGACCGCGACGATCGCCGCGACGCCCGAGCCGAGCCGCTTCTTGGCCTCGTCGAGCAGGCCGCGCAGGGCCTTGGGGTCCATCCCCTGGAGCACCTGCCCGGAGAACTTCACCCCGCCGATTTCCTCGTCGGCCGCCGCCGGCGCTCCTCCGCCCCCGCCGAGCGCGAGGGCCTTCTTCGCCTCAGCCAGTTCACGCTCGAGCCGCCGGCGCTCTTCGACGAGCGCGGCCACGCGGCCCTCGACCTCCTCGGGCGCGGTGCGCAGCGAGCCCGCGACCGCCTTCAACGCCTCCTCGCGGCCGACCAGCCACTGCCGTGCGGCCTCGCCGGTCAGCGCCTCGATCCGGCGCACGCCCGAGCTGACCGCGCTCTCGGACACGATCCGCAGCAGCCCGATGTCGCCCGTCGCGCGCACGTGAGTGCCGCCGCACAGCTCGACCGAGTAATGCCGTCCGCCCTCGCCCGGGCGGCCCATCGACAGCACCCGGACCTCGTCGCCGTACTTCTCGCCGAACAGCGCGAGCGCGCCCGCAGCCACCGCGTCGTCGGGGCTCATCAGGCGGGTAGTGACCGGCTCGTTGTGGCGAATCTCGGCGTTCACCTCCGCCTCGATGTCGGCGATCTCTTCGGCCGTCAGCGGCTTGGGGTGCGAAAAGTCGAACCGGAAGCGGTCCTCGGCGACGAGCGAGCCCTTCTGCGTCACATGCTCGCCGAGCCGCCGGCGCAGCGCGGCGTGCAGCAGGTGAGTCGCCGAATGGTTGGCGCGGATGCGGTCGCGCCGCTCGGCGTCGATTGCCATATGAACCGTGTCGCCGACCGCGATGCTGCCGCTCGCGACCTTGCCGCGATGCGCGTGCAAGCGGCCGAGCGGCTTGGCCGTGTCGGTGACCTCGATGCGCAGGCCGGCGTCGGTGGAAATCGTGCCGGTGTCGCCCATCTGCCCGCCGCTCTCGCCGTAGAACGGAGTCTGGTTGGTCAGCACCGTCACCTCGGCGCCGGCCTCGGCACGGTCGACTTCCTTGCCGTCGACGACCAGCGCGACGACCTGGCCCTCGCCCTCGGTCGAGGCGTAGCCGGTGAACTCGGTCGCGCCCTCGCGCTCGGCGATGTCGAACCACAGCTCGCCGTCGGCAGCCGCGCCCGAACCCTTCCACGCGGCGCGCGCGGCAGCCTTCTGCTGCGCCATGGCCGCGTCGAATCCGGCGCGGTCTACGCCGATGCCGCGGGCGCGCAATGCGTCTTCGGTCAGGTCGTAAGGAAAGCCGAAGGTGTCGTAGAGCCGGAACGCGGTCTCGCCGGGCAGCATTCCGCCCTCGCCCAACCCGGCCGTCGCCTCGTCGAGCAGCCGCAGGCCGTTGGCGAGCGTGCGACGGAACTGCACCTCCTCGCGCTCGAGCGTCTCCTCGATCAGCGGCTGCGCGCGGCCGAGTTCGGGATAGGCCTGGCCCATCTCGGTCACCAGCGCGGGCACCAGCCGGTGCATCAGCGGCTCCTTGGCGCCGAGCAGGTGCGCATGCCGCATGGCGCGCCGCATGATCCGCCGGAGCACGTAGCCGCGGCCCTCGTTGGCGGGCAGCACGCCGTCGGCGATCAGGAAGCTGGTCGAACGCAGGTGGTCGGCGATCACCTGGTGGCTCGCCTGCTGCTCGCCTTCGGCGCGCGTGCCGGTCAGGTCCTCGCTGGCCTCGATCAGGCGGCGGAAGGTGTCGGTCTCGAATACCGAGTGGACGCCTTGCAGCACCCCGGCGATGCGCTCGAGCCCCATCCCGGTATCGATGCTCGGCCTCGGCAGGTCGCCGACGATCTGGTCGTTTTCCTGCACGTACTGCATGAACACGAGGTTCCAGATCTCGACGAAGCGGTCGCCGTCCTCGTCGGGCGATCCCGGCGGGCCGCCGGGGATCGACGGGCCGTGATCCCAGAAGATCTCCGAGCACGGGCCGCACGGGCCATCCGAGCCCATCGCCCAGAAGTTGTCCTTGGTCGGAATGCGGATGATGCGCTCGTCGGGCAGCCCGGCGATCTTTTTCCACAGGTCCCACGCCTCGTCGTCGGTGTGATAGACCGTCGCCGTCAGGCGGTTCGGATCGAGTCCCAGCTCGCGCGTGACGAGGTTCCACGCGAGTTCGATCGCGCGCTCCTTGAAGTAATCGCCGAAGCTGAAGTTGCCGAGCATCTCGAACAGCGTCAGGTGGCGCGCGGTGTAGCCGACGTTGTCGAGGTCGTTGTGCTTGCCTCCGGCGCGGACGCACTTCTGGCTGCTCGTCGCGCGCGGCGCCGGCGGAGTCTCGAGGCCGGTGAAGACGTTCTTGAACGGCACCATGCCGGCGTTGACGAACATCAGCGTCGGATCGTTGTACGGGACGAGCGGCGCCGAGGGCACGACCGCATGGTCGTTGGCCGCGAAGAAGTCGAGGAACGTCCGGCGGATGTCGTTGGTCGAGTGCATGGGCGCGAATTAGGGGCAGCGAACGGGCGCGACAAGCGGATTGACGAGCGTGCCCCGCCGCGGCACGCCGGACGCACCGATCATGCCCGGCGCGCGGTGACTATCCAGGTCGAGGCGCGCAAGGCCACGACTCCGTGGTGCAAGTGGCGTCGGGCGACCTCGCGGATGCGGCCGAACAAGGCCTCGCGGACGTCGGGTTCCATCTCCGACGCGGCGCGGGCGGCAGGGCCGATGCGCGCGAAGTAGCTCACGGCATCCTCGACCGGGTCGTCGCCGCTGCCGACGATCATGGCGAGGTCGAATGGCTCGAAGGCGATCTCGCGCCAGCGGGACTCGGTCAGCAGATCCTCGACGTAAGCCCGGTCGGCAAAAGCGAACGGTCCGGGCGCGCGTGGGTCTGGGGGCGGACCGGCATCGGGCAGAAGCTTGCCGACTTCCGTGAAGAACGGGTTCTCGGCCGGACTACGGAAGCACGAGAACATCAGGCCCCCGCCGGGCGCCGAGAGACTCGCAAGGTGCCCGAATGCGGCCACCGGATCATCGAAGAACATGACCCCGTGGCGCGACACGAGCAGGTCGGGCGCGAAACCTTCCGGCGGCTGCCACTGGGCCGCGTCGGCGACCTCGAATTCGACGTTGCGCAGGTTCGTGCCGCGCTCGGTGGCGACGCCGACAAGATGCGGGGAGATGTCGATGCCCATTACCCGGCATTGCGGCCGGCCGCGGGCGATCGCCAGCGACAGCTCGCCGGCACCGCAGCCGATATCGAGCGCCGCGCCGAACGCAAATTCGCGGCTGCGGGCGAGCAGCCGTTCGGTCAGCGGAGCGAAGCTGCGATCGGTGCGGCGCCACTCGGCAGCCCAGCTCGCGCCGACGCGCCCCTGCCATTCGCTCGCATCGGTCATCGCCTGCCCCTTCTCGTGCCTCTCAGCCATAGTCGCGAGCGGGCTCATGGAAAAGGAAGAAGCCGGCGCGGGCCCCGTGGGGTTGTCCGCGCCGGCTCCGGTTCCGCATCCGCACGCCGCCTGCCGAAAGTCAGGGGAAGTCAGCCCAGGGAGGGGCCCGGCGCGCGCCGCTTGAGGGTCAGATGTCGTCGTCCGCGTCCGGGCCCGCCATCATCTCCTCGGCCACCGCGTCGGTCCGGCCGCGGATCGCGGCTTCGAGGCGGTCGCAAATCTCGGGATTGTCCTTGAGGTACTGCTTGGCGTTCTCGCGCCCCTGGCCGATCCGCACCGAGTCGTAGCTGAACCACGAACCCGATTTCTCGACCAGCCCGGCCTTGACGCCGAGATCGAGAATCTCGCCGACCTTCGAGATGCCCTGGCCGTACATGATGTCGAACTCGACCTGCTTGAACGGCGGGGCGACCTTGTTCTTGACCACCTTGACCCGGGTGGTGTTGCCGACGATCTCGTCGCGCTCCTTGATCTGCCCGGTGCGGCGGATGTCGAGCCGGACGCTGGCGTAGAACTTGAGCGCGTTGCCACCGGTGGTGGTCTCGGGATTGCCGTACATCACGCCGATCTTCATGCGCAGCTGGTTGATGAAGATCACCATGCAGCGCGAGCGGCTGATCGAGCCGGTCAACTTGCGCAGCGACTGGCTCATCAGCCGGGCCTGCAGACCGACGTGCGAATCGCCCATCTCGCCTTCGATCTCGGCGCGCGGCACCAGCGCGGCGACCGAGTCGACCACCAACACGTCGATCGCGTTCGAGCGCACCAGCGTGTCGACGATCTCGAGCGCCTGCTCGCCGGTGTCGGGCTGCGAGACGATCAGCTCGTCGATGTCGACGCCGAGCTTCCGGGCGTAGACCGGGTCGAGCGCGTGCTCGGCATCGACGAATGCGGCGGTGCCGCCGGTCTTCTGCGCCTCGGCGATCGCGTGCAGCGCGAGCGTGGTCTTGCCCGAGCTCTCCGGCCCGTAGATCTCGATCACCCGGCCGCGCGGCAGCCCGCCCACGCCGAGCGCGATGTCGAGCCCGAGCGAGCCGGTCGAGATCGCCTCGACCTGCATCGCTTCCTTCTGCCCGAGCTTCATCGCCGAGCCCTTGCCGAACGCCCGATCGATCTGCGCGAGCGCCGCTTCCAGCGCCTTCTGACGGTCCACCGTATCCTTCTCCACCAGCTTCAGTTCCGCCGCCATGACATGGCCTCCGTCAGTTGCAAGGGTTGCGTTCAACTCGTCAACGACGGTGCGTGTATCCCATTTGTTCCAACAGAACAAGTGGGGAACGAATTTTTTCTATCCAAAACGGTGCGGTCGGTTCGGATCCGGGAAATTCAGAATGTTAGAACGTAGACCTCGATCTCGCCGATCCCTTTCAACACCTCCC
>JBIQKN010000107.1:0-7340 GCA_044506565.1 Sphingomonadales bacterium
AGCCCAGGCGCGAGGGCCGCGATCGCAAGTCCGACAAATCGCGCCGCGAGCGTCAGGCGGACGAGCCTCGCCGCGAGGTCATCGAAGAGCCGCGCAAGCCTCCGCGCCGGAGCGAACCTCGCAAGGAACCGATCCACGAGCCCGAATTCGAGGAAGCCGGTGAGCCGGGCGACTGGAACGGTCCGGTCCCAAGCTTTCTCAGCCTGTCGGCCCTCTGAGGGACCGTCTCCCCGAGCGTCAGGCCGGCTTGACGAAGCTGTCGATCACCCGCTTGCGGCCGCTGGTCTCGAACGCGATCTCGAGCTTGTTGCCTTCCTGGTCGACGATCTCGCCGTAGCCGAACTTGTCGTGGAACACGCGCATGCCGATCGCGAGGTCGGTGCGAGGCTTGGCGGCGAAGCTCGCGGCGCTGCGGCCGGGCTCCTGCAGTCGCTTCGGGGCCTTGTCGTAGCCCGTCGTCAGTGCACGCTGCCAGCCCGGACCGCGCGCCTGGCTGCGCTCGGGCCGGGTCGTGCTGACGTGGGCAAAGGGATCGTCCTGCTCGGACCAGTTGGCGCGCCACAATGAGGCGCCGCCGGTCAGCGTGGTTTCCACCTCGACGTGGTCGGCGGGGAGCTCGGCGATGAACCGTGAGGGGATCGAGCTGGTCCACTGGCCGTAGATGCGCCGGTTGGCGGCGTTGAGGATCGTGCAGCGGCGCCGGGCGCGGGTGATCGCGACGTAAGCCAGCCGGCGTTCCTCCTCGAGCGCGGCGAGGCCGCCTTCGTCTAGTGCGCGCTGGCTGGGGAACACGCCTTCCTCCCAGCCGGGCAGGAACACGTGGCCGAACTCGAGGCCCTTGGCGGCGTGGATGGTCATGATCGTGACCTTCTCGGTTTCGTCGGCCGCGTCGTTGTCCATCACCAGGCTGACGTGCTCGAGGAAGTCGCCGAGCGTCTCGTATTCTTCCATTGCGCGGGCGAGCTCGACGAGGTTGTCCTGCCGGCCCGCACTCTCGGCGGTCTTTTCGGCCGCGAGCATCGCGGTGTAGCCGCTCTCGTCGAGCACCGTGCGCAGCAACTCGGCGGGAGTGACGGTCGCTTCGAGCTCACGCCAGCGAAGGAAGCTGGCCATCAGTCCGGCGATCGTCGCGCGCGCCCGGGCCGGCAGTTCGTCGCTGTCGGCGAGCTCCAGCGCGGCCGCGGCGAGCGGCAGGCCCTGCGCGCGCGCATGGCGGTGCATGGCCTCGAGCGCCTTGGCGCCGAGGCCGCGCTTGGGCTGGTTATGGATGCGCTCGAAGGCGAGGTCGTCCGACGGCTGGGCAACGACCCTGAGGTAGGCGAGGGCATCGCGGATCTCGGCCCGTTCGTAGAAGCGAAAACCGCCCACGATCCGGTAGTTGAGACCGATTTGTATGAAGCGGTCCTCGAACTCGCGCGTCTGGTACTGCGCGCGCACGAGGATCGCGATCTGCTCGAGCGGAAGCCCTTCGCGCTCGAGCCGCTCGATCTCCTCGCCGACGCGGCGCGCTTCCTCGGGCGCATCCCAGACTCCGATCACGCGGACCTTCTCGCCCGCCGGCAGTTCGGTCCACAGCGTCTTGCCGAGCCGCGCGCTGTTGGCGGCGATGAGGCCCGAAGCGGCGGCGAGGATCTGCGGCGTCGAGCGGTAGTTCTGCTCGAGGCGGATCACGGTTGCGCCAGGAAAATCCTTTTCGAACCGCAGGATATTGGCGACTTCTGCGCCGCGCCACGAATAGATCGACTGGTCGTCGTCGCCGACCACGCAGATGTTCCGGCGCTCCTGCGCCAGCAGCCGCAGCCACAGGTACTGCACCGCGTTGGTGTCCTGGTACTCGTCGACCATGACATACTTGAAGCGCTGCTGATACATCGCAAGAATGTCGCGTTCGCGCCTGAAAATATTCAGCATATGGAGCATCAGGTCGCCGAAGTCGCAGGCGTTGAGGGCCTTCAGCCGGGCCTGGTAGAGCGTGTACATCCGCTGGCCCTTGCCGTTGGCGTAGGCCTCGTTCTCGGCCGCATCGAGGTCTTCAGGATTGAGCCCGCGGTTCTTCCACCGGTCGATGAGCCCGGCGAGCTGACGCGCCGGCCAGCGCTTCTCGTCGAGGTCCTGCTCGGCGATCAGCGCCTTGAGCACGCGCAACTGGTCGTCGGTGTCGATGATCGTGTAATTGCTCTGCAGCCCGACCAGTTCGGCGTGCCGGCGGAGCATCCTGGCGCAAATCGAATGGAAGGTGCCGAGCCACGGCATGCCCTCGACCGCGTCGCCGATCAACTGGCCGACGCGGTGGCGCATTTCGCGTGCGGCCTTGTTGGTGAAGGTGACGCAGAGGATCTCGCTCGGCCAGGCGCGGCGGGTCCGGATGAGGTAAGCGAGACGGGCCGTCAGCGCGGCGGTTTTCCCCGTTCCGGCGCCCGCGAGCATCAGCACCGGGCCCTCCGTCGTCAGCACTGCCTGCTTCTGCGGCGGGTTCAGGCCGTCGAGCCAGGCAGGGGCGTCGGCGGCGTCCGCGGGGACCGGTGAGGGGGCGTCGGGCACCGTGAACAGCTAGGGAACACCGCACGTCCGCGCAAGCCTCGGCGGCCGGCAGGAGGCGGAACAAGCCCGTCGGGCGGATCGTTTCGCGCCCGTTCCATCCATTCCTGGAGACAGACGATGCGTACCTTGATGTTTGCCGCCGCCGCGCTGGCCACGACGGCGATTCCCGCCACGCTGAGCGGGCAAGTGACGAGCGACCCTACGCCGCAGACGACGGCCGCGGACGAGCCGCTTCCGCAGTCCGCCGAGGAGGCCAATGCGCAGGCGCAGCCTGCCCCGCCGACGACCCGCGTCGTCCCCGCGCCGAGCCCCGACGAGCCGGCGACCGTCGTGACCGACCACCCCGGCAACGCCTCGGCGCCGCCGCCGCAGGCTTTCAACAAGACTTACCCGGTCTGCACTGCGCAGTTGCAGGACGACTGCCAGAACCCCGGCGAAGGTGGCGCTCCGGGCCGTTCGCGCGCCCTCGGCTACTGGCCGGGCGAACCGGCCAGCGAGCGCGACACGTCAGACCGGGGCGGCTGACGGTCCGACAGGTCATTGGGAGCAATACGAATGGGGCGCCGCGTTCGCCGGCGGTAGCAGCGCCGGTAGCCATGAACGAGGTGCCCCATGCGTAACCTTTGCCTCGCCGCGGTAGGGATACTGACCCTTGCAGGCGGCGCAGAAGCGCAGATTGTCCCCGACACTCCGCCTCCGAGTACCGCGGCGCCGGTACCCGAGAGTGCAGCCGAGGCGAACACGCGCGCGATTCCGGGTGCGCCGATCACGCGGATCGAGCGCGCCACCAATCCCGGCGAACCCGACACGATCGTCACGATCTACCCGGGCAACCTCGAGCCCCCGCCACCCGCCGCCTTCAACCGGGCTTACCCGCCTTGCAGCGAAACGCTGCAGGATTCCTGCCGCAATCCCGGATCGACCGACGAGGCTGGAGAGTCGCCGCCGGAGGATGCCGAGCCGCGCTTGACACGCTGACCGTTCCGCCGCAGCCCCCTTTCCGAGGGAGGGCCGGGAATGGCATCACCGCTGCGTGAACATCGCCGCGTGCTGGCGGCATCGCTCGTCGGGACGGCGGTCGAATTCTACGACTTCTACGTTTACGCGACCGCGGCGGCGCTCGTGTTCGGGCCGCTGTTCTTTCCTGCTGAGAGCGCCGCGGCGCAGCAGCTGCTGAGTTTCATGAGCTTCGGCCTTGCGTTCGTCGCGCGCCCGGTCGGGGCGATCGCTTTCGGCCATTTCGGCGACCGCCTCGGCCGCAAGTCGACGCTGGTGGCCTCGCTGCTGCTGATGGGCATCTCGACGCTGCTGATCGCTTTCCTGCCGACCTATGCGATGATCGGCTGGGTCGCCCCGCTGCTGCTGTGCATCCTGCGTTTCGGCCAGGGTTTCGGGCTCGGCGGGGAGTGGGGCGGGGCGACACTGCTCGCGGTCGAGAACGCCCCGAAGGGCTGGGAATCGCGCTTCGGTTCCGCCCCGCAACTGGGCGCCCCGGTCGGCTTCCTCGCCGCCAACGGCCTGTTCCTGCTGCTCGGGTTGTGGCTGTCGGAGGACGATTTCGTAAGCTGGGGCTGGCGGGTGCCGTTCCTGCTCTCGGCGGTGCTGGTCGCGCTCGGGCTGTGGGTGCGGCTGCGGATCGGCGAGACGCCGGCGTTCCGCGAAGCGCTCGAGAAGGCGCCACCGCCGCGGGTGCCACTCGGCACGGTGCTGCGCGACCACCTCGGGCCGACGTTGGCGGCGAGCGCGGGCGTGGTTTCGGCGTTCGCGATCTTCTACCTCTCGACCGCCTTCGCGCTGAGCCACATGACTGCCGAGCGCGGCTATTCGCGCGAGACCATCCTGGCCTTGCAGTTGGCCGCCAACCTGTTCCTCGCGCTGGGTATCGTCTGGGCGGCGGTCGGCTCCGACCGCATCAGCCCGCGGTGGATGCTCGCCTGCGGGTCGGTGGCGACGATCGTGCTCGGTCTCGTGTTCGGGCCGGTCCTCGCCGGCGGCTCGCTCGCGCTGGTGTTCGTGACGCTCGCCGCGGGCCTCGTGGTGATGGGTTTCGTCTACGGCCCGCTCGGCGGATGGATGCCGACGCTGTTCCCGGTGACCGTACGCTACACCGGCATGTCGGTCGCGTTCAACGGCGGCGGTATCGTCGGCGGCGCGGTGGCGCCGATCGCGGCGCAGATGCTCAGTGCGAGCGGTGGCGTCTGGCTCGTCGGGCTGTTCCTGAGCGCGGCCGGTCTGCTGACGTTCCTCGGGGTCATCCTGGGGCGGCCGGCCGCATCAGGGTGAGCTTCGCGCGGCCGACCTTGCGCTCGGCCTCGATCGCCAGACCCTTGACCTCCACCTTCTCGTCGTGCGCGGTCTCGAGCGAGATCCAGGTTGCCTCGCCGATCCAGCCGAGTCGCTGCAGCCGGTCGAGCGCGACCGCGCCCGCGCCTCTGCCGTAAGGCGGGTCGAGCAGCAGCAGGTCGTAGGGCCGCGCCGCCGGGCCGAGCTGCATCACCGATCCCGCACGCACGTCGCAGCGCTGCTGCGCCCGCAGGTTGGCAATGTTGGCCCGCAGGGCGCGGATCGCCGGCGGGTCGTGCTCGGCGAACAGGCACGTCGCTGCGCCGCGCGACAGGGCTTCGAGCCCGAGCGCGCCCGAACCCGCGAACAGGTCGGCGACCGCGAGCCCCTCGAAGCTACCGAGCCGGCTGGCGAGCATCGCGAAGAGCGTCTCGCGCGTGCGGTCGGCGGTTGGGCGCGTCGCGTCGCCCGGCGGTGCCTGCAGCAGGCGGCGGCGCCATTCGCCGGCGATGATCCTCATGCTCCGGCCCGTTTCCTCGGGGACCTGAGCCCGCTCCTGAACCGGTCGAGCTGCTCCTTGCGTATTTCGACCGCCGCGCCGCGCGGCAGGTCGCCGAGCGCGAACGGGCCGTAGGCGGTGCGGATCAGCCGAGTCACCTTGAGCCCGAGGTGCTCGAGCACGCGCCGCACTTCGCGGTTCTTGCCTTCGGCCAGCGTGAGCTCGATCCACTGGTAGTTGCCGGTGCGGCGCTCGAGGTTGGCGTCGATCGGGCCGTAGCGCACGCCGTCAATCTCGATCCCTTCGATCAGCGCCTCGAGCTGCGGCTGGCCGATGCGGCCGAACGTGCGCGCGCGATAAGTCCGCGGAACACCCGTGGCGGGCAGCTCCATCTCGCGCTTGAAGCCGCCGTCGTTGGTCAGCAGCAGCAGGCCCTCTGTGTTGAAGTCGAGCCGGCCGATTGGCATCAGCCGCGGCGTCCCGGGCGGAAGCGCGTTGCGCAGCGCCGCGTAGATCGTCGGCCGCCCGCGCGGGTCGCGTTCGGCGGTGATCAGGCCGGGCGGCTTGTGGAAGCAGAACAGCCGCGTGCGCTCGGGCGCCGCGACGGGCTTGCCATCCACCGTTACGCCCCTGAGGTTGGGCAGGATCGTCGCCGGAGTCTCGATTGCGGCGCCGTTCAGGGCAACGCGCCGCTCGGCGATCATCCGCTCGACCTCGCGCCGGCTGGCAACGCCGGCGCGCGCGAGCAGCTTCGCGATCCGTTCGCCCTTCGGTCCAGCTTCGGCCATGCGCCGCTGCTAGGTTGCGCCGCGCCGCTGCGCAATGGCCGTGCCGGTTTCAGGCGTTGCCGACGAGGAAGGTGTTGACCGTCAACCGGCCGCGTTCACGCGCAGTCCGCGGGTCCGGGTCGGCGGGAACATGACCCGAATGGAGTAGTCTGCCGCGGTAGATGATCACGCGATCCGGCCGCGCCTCGACTTCGCCGATCATTTCGTAGCGCGGATCGTCTCCGTGAAAGTAGCGCGCCGGCAGCGGGCCGTGCTCGCGCTCGTCCTCGGCGATCGCTGCGGTGAATCGCACCAGCCTGTCGGGCCGGATCGTCTCGAAGCCGGTGCGCCGGTGGCGATAGAACGCCGTGCCTCCAGTCGCGGAATCGCCGGTGAAATGGAGCAGCGCAATGAGGTTCGGATCGGTGGCATCGAAGTGCGGCCGGCGCTGCCCGGGGCTCAACTCCTCGGGCGGGATGCTGACGATGCTGAAGGCACAGCTTTCGACTTTCGCGCCGGCGCTTAGGCCGAAATGCGTCGCCAGGATCCGGCGCAGCAGGTCGAGGCGCGGGGCGAGATAGGTCGAGCTGATCCGGCTGCGGATGCCCGGGTAGCCAGGCACCGGCTCGTAGGGCAGGGCCCGACCGATCCGGGCGAGTTCTTCGACCTGTCCGGTGAAATCGTCGACGACCACCAGCGGCTCGCGCTCATTTCCGAGAAGCCGAACATGGACGTCGTCGCCTGCCAGCGCAGGAGAAGTTTCGACCCTTGCCACGCCCGCAGGCTAGCGAGTGTCGCCCTGCGAATCCAGCTACTTGACCCGCCTGCGGCAACAGATGCCTCGGACGGCGGGGTCTCAAGCGGGTTCGCTGCCGGGACTTGGCGGATGCGCCGTACGGTTGCTGCTGGCGTCGAGTGCCAAGTCGAATTCTCGCCACCCGTTTTGATCGCGAAGCAGGGGTGCGCCGCAGCGCTCGCAGTTGGTGCGGAAATTCAGGCTATCGTGCCATACGCGGTGGCGGTTGACCCGATGACTGGCAATGCTGCAGATCAGTCCCATAAGCACACGACCTCCACGCCTTGTGCCTTCAGACCCCTCGTTATTCCGTTGACAACATCACACGGCTCTCGGGGTTCCCATAACGATCGACTGCGCTACAGATGTGGGGTGTGGGCCGCGGGAGGATCGGATGGTCGAAGCCGTCGAACAGGGAGTTTCCGGCGAGCGCCGCAGCCTGTGGCAATCGGTC
>JBIQKN010000108.1:0-2417 GCA_044506565.1 Sphingomonadales bacterium
TTCCCGTCCCGGTCGCGGTAAATGTCCCGCCGCCCGACATGGTTGGCCGGGCCCACGAAGCCATCGGCCTCCATCCGCTCGATCCACTTGGCGGCGGTGTTGTACCCCACCCCCATCTGCCGCTGGAGCCACGAGCCGCTCGCCTTCTGGTTCTCGAACACGATCTGGCACGCCTGGCGGTACTTGCGCTCCTCGGGGTTGTCGCTGGCGGTGAATTCGTCGTCGAAGCCGAAGAAGCTGTCCTCGGGCTCCTCGGTCACCGAATCGACGTAGGCCGGCGCGCCCTGCGCCCGCCAGTGGCTGGCGACGTGCTCGACTTCCTCGTCGCTGACGAAAGGCCCGTGCACGCGGCGCAGCGGGCCCGAGCTCGGCTTGAACAGCATGTCGCCCTTGCCGAGCAGCTGCTCGGCGCCTTGCTCGCCGAGGATCGTGCGGCTGTCGATCCGGCTGGTGACGTGGAAGCTGATCCGGGTCGGCAGGTTGGCCTTGATCACGCCGGTGATCACGTCGACCGAAGGGCGCTGGGTGGCCATGATCAGGTGGATTCCGGCGGCGCGGCTCTTCTGGCTGAGCCGCTGGATCAGCACCTCGATCTCCTTGCCGACGGTGATCATCAGGTCGGCCAGCTCATCGACGATCAGCACGATCTGCGGCAGCACCTCGTAGTCGAGCTGCTCCTCCTCGATCAGCTCCTCGCCGGTGTCGGGGTCGAACCCGGTCTGGATTCGGCGGCCGAGCGGCTTGCCCTTGGCTATCGCCGCGGCAACGCGCTCGTTGAAGCTCGCGAGGTTGCGCACGCCGATGTCGCTCATCATGCGATAGCGGCGCTCCATCTCCTCGACCGCCCACTTGAGCGCGCGGACCGACTTGTGCGGGTCGGTCACCACCGGCGACAGCAGGTGCGGGATGTCGTCGTAGACCTTGAGCTCGAGGATCTTGGGGTCGATCAGGATCAGCCGGCACTCGTTGGGGGTGAAGCGGTAGAGCAGCGACAGCAGGATCGCGTTGAGCCCGACCGACTTGCCCGAGCCGGTGGTGCCGGCGACCAGCAGGTGCGGCATCGCGGCGAGGTCGGCGACCACCGGGTCGCCGGCGATGTCCTTGCCGAGGATCATCGGCAGCATGCCCTTGTGCCCGGCGAACGCCTCGCTCGCGGCGAGCTCCTTGAAGCTGACCATCTGCCGGTCGGCATTGGGCAGCTCGATGCCCATCACGGTCTTGCCCGGGATCGGGCTGACGCGGGCCGAGATCGCGCTCATGTTGCGGGCGATGTCCTCGGCGAGGCCGATCACGCGACTGGCCTTGATGCCCGGCGCCGGCTCGAGCTCGTACATCGTCACCACCGGCCCGGTGCGCACGGCGGTGATCTCGCCCTTGACGTTGAAGTCGTCGAGCACGTTCTCGAGCAGCCGCGCGTTGCGCTCGAGCGCGAGCTTGTCGAGCTTCGGCGCGGTGTCGGCCGGAGGATCGGCCAGCAGGTCGAGGCTCGGCAGCTGGTAGGTGTCGAACAGGTCCTGCTGGCGCGCCTTGCCGGTCGCCCTGGCCGGGCGCGGCGGCAGGCTCGGGTCGCTGATCTCGGGCGGCCGACGCTGAGGCTCCTCGTCCGCTCCGGCCAGCGGCTCGGGCCGCGCCGCGCGCCGCTCCTTGCGCGGTTTGAACGGATTGGGATCTTCGCGCACCGGCAGGCGCCGCAGCAGCGCGGGCAGCGTCATCAGCCGCGCCCAGTCGAAGGCGAAGACCCGCGCGACGAGCACGGCGCCGACAGCGAAGCTGGCGAGGCCAAGACCGAGCACGGTCCAGAACCGCGCCGCTTCGGGCAGGCGCCCGGCAAGCGCCTCGATCGCGCCCGCGCCGAGCAGGCCGAACAGGCCTCCGTAGGACGCCGGCAGGCTGTCGGGCAGCGCGCTCCAGTCGCGCGTCAGCAGCGACAGCGCCGTGCCGAGCAGCACCATCGCCAGCACCAGCACCCCGAGCGTGCGCCACCAGCGCCCCCCGCGCGGCGTCTCCTCGGCCTCCGCGTCGCGCCACAGCTTGCTGGCGAAGGCGTAGAGCATCGGCAGCAGCAGCACGGCGACGAGGCCGAACAGGAACAGCGCGCCGTCGGCCGCATAGGCGCCGGGGGCGCCCATCCAGTTCGCCACCTCGCCGCCCGCGGCGGTCGAGAACGAGGGATCGGTCTGGGTGTACGAGACCAGCGCGAGGCCGAGAAACAGCGTCGCCACGCCGAGCACCGCGGCACCGGCGAGCTGCCCGGCGCGGGCCAGCGAGCGGCGAAACGCGGCGCGCCAGTCGGCGGGCTGCGCCCGGGCCCCGGAGCGCGTCAGCGCGCGTGTTGCCATCTCGTTCCCCTCGCGTTCGAGCGGCGCGCATCATCCTCTTCGGCGGACTCGCCGTCAAGAATCGCTTTTTGTTCCGCT
>JBIQKN010000108.1:2517-7291 GCA_044506565.1 Sphingomonadales bacterium
TCGTGTCTTCGCGTCTTTGGGCGAAAAATACTCACGACAGCCCGTCGATCGCCGCCCACCGCGGCCAGCGCAAACGCCCCACTGTTCGCGACGTCATGCCGCCAAGCGCGATGACCGGAATGCGCGCATGGCGCGCGAGGAGGCGGAAGCGCACGGGGCCCAGCGCCCCGGCGCCAGAATGCGAGCGCGTCGGGAAGACCGGAGAGAGCAGCACGGCGGTCGCGCGGGCGCGATTGGCCTCGCCAAGCTCGCGCAGCGAGTGAGCGGTGGCGAGCGTGACCAGGCGGCTGGTGGGGTAAAGCGCGCGAGGGGCGCCGTAGAGGCCGTCGGCGCCCCATTCGCGCGCGGTCAGGGCGCTGTCGGCGAGGACCGCGAGGTGGCCGCGCGCGCGGGCGATGCGCCGCAGCGTGTGCCACCGGGCGATCCGCTCGGCGTCGGGCAGGTGGTAGTGGCGGTAGACGAAGCCCGAACCGCGCGGCAGCCGGCGCAGCACCGCTTCGAGCACGGCGTCGTTGCGCGCATCGGAGACGAGCCACAGCTCGGGCAGGGGGCGAGTTCGGCTCTGGCGCGCGCGCATCCCCTCGCTATAGCGCCGCGCATGGAAAGCGCAGCCACCCTGCTTCAGGCGATCGACGAGCGGATCGCCCGCGCCTGCCGCGTCGCGCGGCGCGAGCGCGACGAGGTCACGCTGGTCGCCGTCAGCAAGACCCATCCCGCCGAGGCGATCGTCCCGCTGATCGAGGCCGGCCAGCGTGTGTTCGGCGAGAACCGGGTGCAGGAAGCGCAGGCCAAGTGGCCGGCGCTGCGCGAGCGCTTTGCGGTTGTCGAGCTGCACCTCGTCGGCCAGTTGCAGTCGAACAAGGCGGATGAGGCTGTCGCGCTGTTCGACGCGATCCATTCGCTCGACCGGCCGAGCCTCGTTGCCGCGCTGGCCAAGGCGATGGACAAGAGCGGGCGGCGCGTGCCCTGCTTCGTGCAGGTCAACATCGGCGAAGAACCGCAGAAAGGCGGCGTGGCGATCCGCGAGCTGCCCGTGCTGCTCGCCGAGGCCCGCGGCGCCGGGATCCCGCTCGCCGGGCTGATGTGCGTGCCGCCGCTCGGGATCGAGCCGGCGCCGTTCTTCGCCCTGCTCGACAAGCTCGCACGCGACCACGGGCTCGAAGGTCGCTCGATGGGGATGAGCGGCGACTTCGAGACGGCGATCATGCTCGGCGCGACTCACGTCCGCGTCGGCACCGCGCTGTTCGGGGAAAGACCCTAGGGTTCGCAAGGCATTGCGCACGCCGGCGCTCGGGAGGATAAGGCGCGCGTGACGAGGTTGGGGGCTGCTATCGTCGTGACAGGGGAAATCTCCGGACAATGACCCGGCGCCGTTCGCGCCCGTGGCTGCCGCGCCGGCTGCCCGCGGTCCCGCAGGCGCGCCTGTCGTGGATCCGCTCGCTGTGGTTCTTCGCGCTGGCGCTCGCCGTGGTGCTCGACATCGCCGGGACGGTGTTCGCGGTGCGCGAGATCACGCGCTTCGGCCCGGAGTTCTGGCGCGTCGGGCTAAACTCCGAAGTGCAGAGTGATGGCTCGGTGACGGTCACCTCGATCGTCGGCGTGTCGGGACTACCGGAGATCGCGCCGCAGTCGCGCATCACCGCGATCGACGGCGCTCCGGTCCCGCAGGACACCGCGGTGTGGGACCTCGCCCGGCGGCTGCGGGCGGAAGACGGGCGCGTGCTCGCGCTCTCGGTCCGCGCCCCCGACGGCAGCCTCGACATCCACCGCATCGAGGCCTCGCCCCGCTATGTCGCCGAAGCCGGCGACGCCGCGCCGTTCACCCGCCACCAGCGGATCGCGATAAGGCTGGTATTCTCGCTGCTCACCTGCATGACGCTGATCGCCTGCGCCTTCCTGCTGTTCCTCAGGCGGCCGCGCGATCCGGTGGCGCTGTTGTTCTCGTTCGCCTTCCTGATCTTCGCCGCGGCGATCGATCCGCCCCTTGGCCTGTGGATCGCTGCGGGACTCGGCCGCGTGTTCGACCTCTATTCGACGCTCGGGTGGCTGCTGCTGGTGATCGCCATCGCGGCGTTTCCCGACAGCAAGTTCACCCCTCCGGCGATGCGATGGGTCCTGCTCGCCGCGCCGCTGATCGCCGTGCCGCTGGCGTTCGAGGACCTGCCCTTGCTGGTGGGCACGCTGCTGGGGTTCGTGCTGCCGCTGTTCCTGCTCGTGTGCCACGTGATCAAGTATCGCCGCCTCGGGCCCGGCATCGAGCGGCAGCAGCTCAAATGGGCCGCGTTCGGATTCGGCGCCGGGTTTACGCTGCTGACGCTCGCCTTCGTCGTGTTCATGGCCACCGACACGCCGGTCGGGCCGCAGGTGATCGCGAGCCTGGCGGTCCTCGCGCTGTTCAACCTCGGGTTCATCGCCATGGCGCTCGGGCTGCTCGTCGCGTTGCTGCGCTTCCGGCTGTGGGAGGCCGACGCGGTAATCGGGCGTTCGGCCGTCTCGGCCGCGGTCACCATCTCGGTCGGCATCCTGTGGACGCTCAGTACCGACCTCGTGAAGATCGCCGTCGAGTGGGTGCTCGGCGAGGAGAACGACACGATCGCGACGGTCGTCGGCGGGTTGCTGGCGGCCGGCGTGTTCGCGCCGACGCAGGCGCTGGCGATGCGCTGGGCCAAGCGCCGGCTGCACGGCGACGAGAGCCGGATCGAGCGGCTGATCGAACGGCTTGCCGCGTGGCGGGCGACCGAAATGCCCGAGGAGATCGGCGTGCGCACGCTGTCGGCGCTGCAGGCCGCGGTGCATTGCAACGCCGCGGCGGTGCTGGTCGACGGGCCGCGCGGGCTCGAGCTGCTCGCCTCGCGCGACGTCGAGCAGGCCGACGAGCTGAGCGCGCCGAGCTACGACCCGGCCCGGGACACGCGCTTCGTCGTCCGCCGGCCGCTGGAGGACGAGGACGGGCCGATCGGGCTGCTGCTGATCGGCCCGCGCTCGGACCTCAACCGTTACAACGCGGCCCAGCTCGACGGGCTGGCCAAACTGTCGGAACCGCTCGCCGAAGCGCTTCGCGCTGCGCTCAAGCGCGCCCATCATGCCGAGAGCGTGCATTCGAAGCTCGGCTCGGTCGAAGAGCGGCTCGCGCGGCTCGAACAGTCGGGCCCACGGCTCAGCCCGACCTGATCCCGCCCGCGCGGCGGGACCCGTTCCGCCGGACATGACGTTCCTTCGGTATCCTCACGGAAGAGGAGCCTGCATGGCGAAACGCGCAATTCTCTGGGCCCTGCTGCTCGCCCTGGCGTTCCCGACCGCCGCCCCGGCCGCGGTGCCGCTGCCGGCATCGGAAGCGGCCGAGGAGAGCCAGGAACCGCTCGCGCCGATCGAGCTGACCAGCGACGACGCCGAGATCCGCGCGCGGCTGGCGCAGGTCTTTCGGGCGATCGACGGGCTCGAGTCGGTCCGCATCGCTGTCGAAGGCGGCGTGGTCACGCTCGCCGGCACGACGCTCGACGACGCCGCGCGCGCCGAGGCCGAAGCGCTCGCCGGGCGGGTTGCCGGCGTGGTGGCGGTCGAAAACCACATCGAGGTCGAGCATCGCCTTGGCCGCCGACTCGCGCCGGTGGTCCAGCACACCGAGGCGCTCGGGGCCGAGGTGCTTGCATACCTGCCGCTGATCGCCGTCGCCTTGGTCGTGTTCGCGGCATTCTGGATCGCCGGGGTCGTCTTCACCCGTAGGACGAACATCTTCCGTAGCGTGGTCGAGAACCCGTTCATCGAGACGCTGCTCGAACAGATCGTCCGCGCGCTGTTCATCCTTGCCGGGCTGGTCGTGGCGATGAGCATTCTCGGCACGACCGCGCTGATCGGCTCGGTGCTCGGGGCCGCGGGTGTGCTCGGCCTGGCGATCGGCTTCGCCATGCGCGACACGATCGAGAACTACATCGCCTCGATCCTGCTCAGCGTGCGCCAGCCGTTCGCGCCCAACGATGTGGTTATCATCGAGGGCGTGGAAGGGCGCATCACCACGCTCAATTCGCGGTCGACGATCATCACCACCTGGGATGGCAACGAGGTGCGGATCCCCAACGCGATCGTCTACAAGACCAAGATCACCAACCTGACCCGCACGCCGGAGCGGCGATTCGACTTCGAGCTGCGGGTGCGGCTCGATACCGACATCACCGCCGCGCTCGCGGCCGCGCTGGCCACGGTCAAGGCGGTCGACGGCGTGCTCGAGGAGCCGGCCCCCTCCGTCGTAGTGAGCCGGATCGACGAATACGCGATCGTGATCACTGTGCTCGGCTGGGTCGACCAGCGCAGCTCGGACTTCGGCAAGGTCAAGAGCGAGACCATCCGCTTGGTCAAGGAAGCCTTCGACGCCCGCCACATCGAACTGGCCGAACCGGTGCAGAACTATCGCGAGCTTCGCGCGCCGCGCCCCGAACCGGCTCCCACCGCTGCCGCCGACCAGCCCACCGCCGACGAGCTGCGCGAAATTACCGATACGAGCCGGGACCGGACGATCGAGAACAAGGTCGCCGAGCAACGCGCCGAGGCCGACGACGATCTGCTGGCGCCCGCGCAGCGCGCCTAGTCAGGCGGCGAGGGGTTCGGGCTCGGCGGCCGCTTCCAGCAGCGTCTGCTCGATCTGCTTCAGCCGGTCCTTGCCGGTCACCTTTCCGCCGAGGAGGTCGGTGACGTAAAATGTATCGACCGCGCGCTCGCCGTATTGCGTGATGTGCGCCGAGTTGACCATCAGCCGGTTGGCGAACAGGGCATGGGCAAG
>JBIQKN010000109.1:0-7259 GCA_044506565.1 Sphingomonadales bacterium
CCAACTCGAGGGGGAGGAACAATGCAGGCCAATACTCGCATCGACATGGTCGACGCCCTGCGCGGCTACGCGCTGTTCGGGCTGTTCATCGTACACTGCGTCGAGCGCTTCGAGCTCTACTGGCTCGATCCGCAGCCCGACCCGTGGTTCGACGGGACGATGGCGATCTTCGCCGGCAAGGCCTTCGCCATCTTTGCGCTGCTGTTCGGCTTCAGCTTCGCCACGATCATGGCCAACGAGCGCAAGCGCGGCGGCGACTTCACCTGGCGCTTCGCCTGGCGGCTGGCGCTGCTGTTCGCGATCGGCACGCTGCACGCCTGGGTCTACCGCGGCGACATCCTCCAGGTGCTCGGGGCGGTCGGCCTGATCATGATCCCGTTCGACCGGCTGCGCTCGGACAAGGCGGCGCTGGCGATCGCCTTGCTGCTGTTTCTCCAGATACCGTTGCTCGCCCGCGCCTTGGGGGCCGCCGGAGGGGCCGGGTGGGCCACGGCGCCCGCGGTGTTCTTCGGCGACAGCGGCCTGGCCACCCAGGCCACCGGCTCGATGATCGAAGCCCTCGCCAGCAACGCCGGGCCGGGCATGGTCGCCAAGTGGTCGTTCTATCTCGAAACCGGCCGCGTGGTGGAGATCGCCGGGCTGTTCCTCGTCGGCATGGTCATCCAGCGCCGCGCGCTGTTCGCCGAAGCCGCGTCGCGCCTGCGGCTGTGGGCCGGCATCGCCATCGCCGCGGGCCTGCTGTGGCTCGCCGTCTCGCAGCTCGAACCGCTGCTGCTGCCGCCCGCGCCCGAGGACGGCGGCGCGCCGATGCAGCGGCAGTCGATCGAATGGTTCACCGGCCAGTGGCGCGCGCTCAGCGCGATGGCGTTCCAGGTCGCGGTCTTCGTGCTCGCCTGGCACTCGCCGCTCCGGCGCCTGCTGGCCGCGCTGGTCCCGGCGGGCAAGATGACGCTGACGCTCTACGTCGGCCAGTCGCTGGTCGCCGCGCTGCTGCTCTACGGCTACGGTCTCGGTCTCTACGACGACCTGTCGAGCGCGACGATGGTGCTCGGCGGCCTCGCCGCCTTCGCGCTGCAGCTCGCGCTTGCCGCGCTGTGGTACCGCTACTTCCGCTACGGCCCGCTCGAGTGGGTCTGGCGGGCGGCGACCCGGACGACGCTCGACGTCCCGTTCCGCCTCGCGCGCTCATGAAAAAAGGGGCGGCCGTCGCCGGCCGCCCCTTCGTTTCGGACCGGAGCCTGCGGCTCAGATCTTCTTCTTCGCGGTGATCGCCCACTCGCGCGGCCGTCCCGGCAGGCCGGTGACGAAGCCGGCGCCCGCACGGGTAAGGTCGAACAGCGTGTGGAAGTAGTACTTGTCGAACAGGTTGGTCACCTCGAGCCCGAGTTCCAGATCCTCGTTCGCGTTGCGCCACGAAATCCGCGCGTTGGCGATCGTGTAGCCGTCGATCAGGTTGGTCGCCCCGTTGACCGCGTTGGTGTAGACCTCGCTCTGGTAGGCGGCGTCGACACGCGGGATGACCGAGCCCGCCGAGCCGAGCGGGATCTCGTACTGCACGCCGAGCGACCACTTCCACTCGGGCGTGTAGGTCGAGACCATGCCGGGCAGGATGCCGCTCGCCGGATCGAGCGAGTCGGCGACGTAGTCGAAGTCGGTGTAGCTGGCCGAGCCGTCGATCAGCAGGCCGTCGACCGGCCGGATCGTGGTTTCGACCTCGAGGCCCTTGACCTTCGCGTCGCCCGCGTTCGCCGGCAGCGCGCAGGGCACGGCGAAGCCGGCACCCGCCTGCGGGCAGTTGCTGAGCGCGAGCTGGATGTCCTCGTAGTCGCTGTAGAACCCGGCGACGTTGAAGCGCACCCGGCGGTCGAACAGCTCGCTCTTGAAGCCGGCTTCCCAGGACTCGAGCGTCTCGGGCCCGAACGAGAGAACCTGCTGGGCGAAGAACGGCCGCGGGTTGATGCCGCCGCCCTTGAAGCCGGTCGACCACTGGGCATAGACCGAGATGTCCGGGGTGATCTCGTACATCGCGTTCAGGCGGTAATCGATCCGGTCATGGTCGTAGTCGCCGCGCACGCCGTCGAGCGCGCCGAGCTGCGGATGGGCGCCGCCCTCGAACGTCCGCCGCGAGTAGGTGTAGTCCTTGTGCTCGTCGGTGTAGCGGATGCCGGCGGTCAGCGTCAGCGGGTCGACCGGCCGCCACGACAGGTGCGCGAACGCCGCCTTGGTATCGGCGTTGACCGGGTCGTTGCCGAGGAACGGATCGAGCCCGGCGTAGCGCAGGTTCTGCGTCGTCGCGTAGACCGAGCGCTGGTCCATGTAGAACCCGCCGATCGTGTACTCGAGCGCGTCGTCGAGCAGGCTGCCGTTGAGCCGCACTTCCTGGCTGAACGACCAGAACGTCAGGTCGCCGCTGCCGAGGCTGTGTGCCAGCGGGGTCAGGTCGTCGTCGTTGCTGAACCGCGTGCGGTAGTCGCGGTAGGCGGTGATCGAGACCAGCTGCAGGTTGTCGGTCAGGTCGAAGTCGACCTGGCCCGACACGCCCCAGCCGTCGTAGCGGCTGCGGCCGTCGACTACCTGCAGCGGCGAGCCGTTGTCGGGCAGCGACATGTAGCTGGCGTAGTTGCAGTACGGCCCGCAGACGAACCGCGAATCGTACGGGATGTCGGCCGCGAACGGGTTGATGTCGAACACCCGCGCCGCCGGGTTCGGCGGATAGGGATAGTTCGGGCTGACGACGGCGCCCGCGTCGTTCTCCCGCAGCAGCAGCACGGAGCCGCCCACGTTGCGGTGGTCGCGCGTGTAGTCGGCGGCAAGATTGATATCGATGCGGTCGGTCGGCTGCCAGCGCAGCTGGCCGCGCACCGCCTGCATGTTGACCTCGCCCTCGTCGGCGAGGACGCAGTCGTCGGCCGTGGTCGGCAGGATCCGCGGAACGCCGTCGACGGGGTTGAGCGGGCTGGCTCCGGCCGGGTTGACGCAGCCGAAGTCCATCCGCTTGATGTAGCCGTCCTGCAGCTTCGAGACGCCGGCCAGGCGCGCGGAAAGCGTCTCGGTGATGCCGATGTCGGCGCTCGCGCGCAGGTCCATCCGGTCGCGGCTGCCGTAGGCGGCCGAGACGGTTGCGGTGTTGGTGCCGCGCGGACGCTGCGAATAGAGCTTCACCGCGCCGCCGATCGAGTTACGCCCGGCGAGCGTGCCCTGCGGGCCGCGCAGGATCTCGACGCGGTCGAGGTCGAGCAGGTCGAACATCGAGCCGGTCAGCGTCGCGTAGTAGACGTCGTCGATGTAGAGGCCGACGCCCGGCTCGAGCGCGGGGTTGAAGTCGTACTGGCCGATGCCGCGGATGCTCGCGGCCATCGACGGGCCGAACGCGGTTCCCTGCGGCTTGAGCGAGACCGACGGAGCCTGCGCGGCGACCTGCGAGATGTTGGTCTGGCTGCGCGCCTCGAGCATCTCGGCGTTGACCGCGGTGATCGCCAGCGGCGTGTCCTGCAGGTTCTGTTCGCGGAACTGCGCGGTGACGACGATCGCATCGCCGGCTTCGGCTTCTGCCGCCTCGTCCTGGGCGGCGGCCGGAGCCGCGGCGGTAGCGATCGCTAGCGCGGCCAGGCTGGTAACCGACAGATGGGCAAAAAGGGTCTGCTGGCGGAACTTCGCCATTTCCTCACTCTCCTGAGCTTATCGATGGACGGCGGGGGTTGCCGTCAAAATCGTAGGTAGTGCATACAAATCACGCGCAGCAAGCCGGCTGCGGGCGGTCTGCGCACAAAGTCGGAAAGTGATGCAAAAGCGCTACAAAACTTGGGCCGAATCAGGGCGATACTATGAACGCAGCCTAAACACGCGCTCGGCATTGCCCTGCATCAGCATGGCCTTGTGCTCGGGCAGGAGATCCATCCGGTCGTAAGCCGCGACTTCGTCGCTCGACTGCTGGTACGGGTAATCCATCGCGTAAAGCACGCGCTCGGGCCCGAGCACGTCCATGCAGAACCTGATCGCCGGCTCCCACGCGACCCCGCTGGTCGTGATCCAGATGTTGTTACGGAAGTAGTGGCTCACCGGGTGCTGCAGCTTGACCTGCCTGCCGCCGCGCAGGTGCGCCCGCCCATCGGCGTTCCCCTGCATCCAGTCGAACCGGTAGAGCTGCAGCGGCATGCATTCGCCCATGTGCCCGATCACGAGGCGCAGCTTCGGGAACCGGTCGAACGCGCCCGAGAAGATCAGCCCCATCGTGTGCAGCCACACGTCGTGGGGGAAGCCGCCCAGGGCCCCGAAGAACCCGCGGCTCTCGTAGTGCGGCGCGTTGAACGGCGCGGTCGGGTGGATGTACAGCGCCGCGTCCATCGACTCGAGCGCCTCGAGGATCGGGAAGTACTCGGTCTCGTCGATGTAGTGCCCCTGGAAGTGCGAATTGAGCACCGCGCCGGCGAGCCCGAGCTCGCCCATCGCCCGCTCGATCTCCTTCACCGAGCCCGGCACGTCGCGCGGATCGAACGCCGCGCAGGCCGAGAAGCGGTCCGGGTACCGGCGGCAGGCGGCGGCGGCGATGTCGTTGGCCTCGCGCGCCAGCGCGGTGCCGTCGCCCGGCCGCACGACCTGCACCCCCGGCGCGGTCAGCAGCAGCAGTTGTCGGTCGATGCCGTACTCGTCCATGTGCGCAAGGCGCAGCTCGCCGAGGTCCTGCAGCATCTCCTGCAGGCTCGGCATGTTCGCGAACATCGCCCCCATCCGCAGGCTGTCGTCGTCGCGCGCCGCGCCGCTCTCGAAGTACTCGACCTGCGCCTTGACCAGGGCCGGGAAGGTCCACGCTTCCTCGGTGGCGATGCGCTTGTACGGCGCGTTGCGGTCGATCTCGCCGGCGGGCGGCGCGAGGCCGATCCGCGTGCGGTGGCTGAAGTCTTCCCGGAAGTGGCCCTTGAGGCCCTTCTCACTGCCGTCTTCGAGCAATGCCATCAGAACATCCCGTTGTCGTTCTTGGAAGTGGAAGGGTCGGGTACTTCCTGCATCACGTCCCAGTGCTCGACGATGTAGCCGTCGGCGACCCGCAGGATGTCGACGATCGCAAAGCCGCGGGTGCCGCGCTCGCGGATGAAATGGAAGTGCACCGCGACGAGGTCGGCATCCCCCCACACCACGCGCTTCACCTCGTGGCTCAGGTCGGGCAGCCGCGCCATGCTCGTCTGCATCATCGCCAGCGTCGCGTCGCGCCCGGTCGGTGCGTTCGGATTATGCTGGATGTAGTCGGGATGCATCCAGCAGGTGAACGCGTCGGTCGGATTGTCCTCGACGTAGAACAGCTGGATGAAGCGCTCGGCCACCTGCCGCGTCGTCAGCCCGGCGCGGTTCGAGGTGTCGCGGGGATCGAACGGCGGCGCGTCCACGTCCCACGGGAGGACGCCGTCCGCCGGTCTCACAGCCCCCCTCCCGCTTGCGGGAGGGGTTGGGGGTGGGCCAGTCCGGCCAGAGCGTCGGCTAGTTCGCCCCGCCTCGCGAACGCACACACGCCCACCCCTGACCCCTCCCGCAAGCGGGAGGGGAGCCCGGAGTAATCGCTCACTTCGGCTCCTGCCCCGCCAGCAGCTTGCCGAGCCTCGGATGCGCGAAGTGCATCGGCACGTCGTGGCGATAGGGCCAGGTCTTGCGGATTTCCTCGGCCGGCAGCAGCCGGTCGGGCCCGACTGGGTCCTCGGGATAGAGCTTCTGCGCCGGCTGCAGGTGGCTGGTTGTGTGGGCCCAGCCGTCCTCGTAGTTGCCCTGCCACTGCATCTTGTAGTCGAGCCGCTGGATCTTCCACACGCCGTTCTCGACCACGTAGTCGTTCTCGTAGATCCCGGCCTCCATGAACTGCTGCGGCATGAAGTCGGGCTTGTGCTCGAGGAAATCGTCGTGCCAGCCGCCGAACAGCACGCCGCGGAAGCGGCCCTTGGCGGTCTTGCGGTCGGGCGCGACGGTGATGATGTCCTGCATCTGGAAGTGGTCGAGCAGCAGCCCGTCGACCGGCCCCGGGCGCCCGCCGGTGAAGCGGTGCTGGATCCAGTCGCCGTAGAGCCGCAGCACGCCCGCGCGGCCGACATACTCGCCGGAGAGGAACACCACCACGCCGTCCTCGGCAAACAGGTCGGCGACGTCCTCGGGCCGGTTGAAATCGATGTAGTAGCCGTAGGCCCAGTGCAGCCGGCGGATCGCGTTGATGTCCTCGAGCTCTCCGACACGATTTTCCAGCGCCGCGAGACGCTGTTCGACGTCACTCATTGATCGACTCTCCCGGATAGGTTTGTATGCAACCCTAACGATCGTGACTGTTTTGGCGAGAGGGTAAAGTCGATGAGCGCAGCGGACCGGCCCTGGGAAGGGCGCGTGGCCTTCGTTACCGGCGCGGTGACCGGCATCGGTCTCGGCGTCGCGCAGGCGTTCGCCGACGCCGGAATGCGGCTCGCGCTGAGCTATCGGAACGAGGACGACCGGGCGCGCACCGCCGAATGGTTCGCCGCCAAGGGCTACGAGCAGCCGCTGTTCTGCAAGCTCGACGTGACCGATCGCGCGCGCTTCGCCGAGGTCGCCGACGAGGTCGTCCGGCACCTCGGCGAGGTCCACGTGCTGGTCAACAACGCCGGCGTCTCGGTGTTCGGCCCGACCGACGAGGCGAGCTACGACGACTACGACTGGATCATGGGGGTCAACTTCGGCGGCGTGGTCAACGGCCTCGTCAGTTTCCTGCCCAGGATCAAGGCCTCGACCGGCCGTCGGCACGTGGTCAACGTCGCCTCGATGGCCGCCTTCCTGCCCGGCCCGCAGGCGGGCATCTACACCGCCAGCAAGTTCGCCGTGCGCGGCCTGACCGAGAGCCTGCGCTACAACCTCGCGCCGCACGGTATCGGCTGCTCGCTGTGCTGCCCGGCGCTGACCCGCACCAACGCCTGGACCAGCGCGCTCAAGCGGCCCGACAATTTCGGCGACAGCGGGTTCCCGGAGGTGCCGAAGGAATCGCTCGAGCAGTTCGGCACCGCGTTCGACGAGGGAATGGATCCCTACGAGGTCGGCGCCAAGATCCTCGCCGGGATGACCGCGCAGAAGGGCCTGATCCTGACCCACCCCGAGCACGGACCGGACTTCGAGGAGATCCACCACAAGCTGATGGCCGCGCTGCCGAAGGAAGAAGCCCCTCCCGGCCGCCTCAAGATCGAGCAGCTCCGCCGCGACGCGATGAAGGCGGCCGAGGCCGGGCTGGTGATCAAGCTCGACGACCTGACCTGACGGTT
>JBIQKN010000110.1:0-7225 GCA_044506565.1 Sphingomonadales bacterium
TCGATCCGCTTGAAGACCGGCAGCACGCCGAGCTTCTGGCGCAGCGCGCGGACTTCTTCCTCGCTCGTCGCGCCGGCCATCGCCCGTAACGTGTCGTGCAGCAAGCCGGAGCGGCGTGCCTGGGTTTCGGCGAGGCCGCCGGCGACGCCGACCGATCGCACAGCCAGCGTGGCGAGGCGCTTGTCGGAGAAACCCATGGCCTTCAGCCGGCGCAATCCCTCGGCATCGTGGGGCAAACCGTTCTGGCCGATCATCGCCTCTTCGTAGACGATCTCCTCGATGTGCCGCAGGAACCACGGGTCGTAGTGGGTGATCGCGTGGATTTCCTCGACCGTGAACCCCTCGCGGAACGCCTGGGCGACCTTGAGCAGCCGGTCGGGCGTCTGCTGGCTCAGCGCCGCGGTGATCTCGTCGCGCCCCGCGCCTTCGAGCTCGAGGATTCGATTGAACCCATCCAGCCCGGTCTCGAGCCCGCGCAGCGCCTTCTGCAGCGACTCCTTGAAGTTGCGGCCGATCGCCATGACCTCGCCGACCGACTTCATCGCGGTCGACAGCTCGGCCTTCGTCCCCTTGAACTTCTCGAACGCAAACCGCGGGATCTTGGTGACGACGTAGTCGATCGTCGGCTCGAAGCTCGCCGGGGTGGCGCCGGTGATTTCGTTGGTGATCTCGTCAAGCGTGTAACCGACCGCAAGCTTGGCGGCGACGCGCGCGATCGGGAAGCCGGTGGCCTTCGATGCCAATGCCGAGGAGCGCGACACGCGCGGGTTCATCTCGATCACGATCAGCCGGCCGTCGCGCGGATTGACCGCGAACTGCACGTTCGAACCGCCGGTCTCGACGCCGATCTCCCGGAGCACCGCGATGCTGGCATCGCGCATGATCTGGTATTCCTTGTCGGTCAGCGTCAGCGCCGGAGCGACGGTGATCGAATCCCCGGTATGCACGCCCATCGGGTCGACGTTCTCGATCGAGCAGATGATGATGGCGTTGTCGTGCTTGTCGCGCACGACTTCCATCTCGTACTCCTTCCACCCGAGCAGCGATTCCTCGATCAGCACCTCGGTGGTCGGCGAGGCGTCGAGCCCGGCGCGGACGATGCTCTCGAACTCGGCGCGGTTGTAGGCGACGCCGCCGCCGGTGCCGCCGAGCGTGAAGCTCGGCCGGATGATCGCCGGCAGGCCTGTGCGCTCGAGCACCGCAAACGCCTCGTCGACGCTGTGGGCGAGGCCCGAACGGGCGCTTTCGAGGCCGATCTTGTCCATCGCTTCGCGGAACCGCTGGCGGTTCTCGGCCTTGTCGATGGCGTCGGCGTTGGCGCCGATCATGGTCACGCCGTACCTGTCGAGCGTACCGTCGTTGTAGAGCGCCAGCGCGCAGTTGAGCGCGGTCTGCCCGCCCATCGTCGGCAGCAGCGCGTCGGGGCGCTCCTTCTCGATAATCTTGGCCACGATCGCCGGCGTGATCGGCTCGACGTAAGTCGCATCGGCGAACTCGGGATCGGTCATGATCGTCGCCGGGTTGGAGTTGACCAGGACGACCCGGTAGCCCTCCTCCTTGAGCGCCTTGATCGCCTGAGTGCCCGAATAGTCGAACTCGCACGCCTGGCCGATGATGATCGGGCCGGCGCCGATGACCAGAATGGAGCTAATATCGGTGCGTTTGGGCATCTCAGGCGGCTATCGCTTCGAAAGCCCTCCCCCGTTCGGGGGAGGGTTGGGTGGGGGAATCCGACGCATGACGGTCAAGCGCCTGACGCCGGTAGCGCAAAGATTGCGGCGCGAGCCGACGGACGCGGAAAGACGCCTGTGGTCGCGCCTGCGCGGCAAACAGCTCGGCATTCAGTTCACGCGCCAGTATCAGATCGGCAACTTCATCGTCGATTTCGCCTGCCGCCGCCTCAAGCTGGCCATCGAAGTCGACGGCGGGCAGCACGCCGACAACGCCGCCGACGATGAGCGAACCCGGCTGATCGAAGCGCACGGTTATCGCGTGATCCGTTTCTGGAACAACGACGTGCTGCAGAACACCGACGGTGTGGTCCTGCGAATCGCCGAAGAGCTCGCTCTCAACACCAACCGCGACGCCTGGTTCGAAGACGACGTTTCCGAATGAGCCAACGTGCCCCCTTCCCCGGCGGGAAAGGGTTGGGGATGAGGGGTCAACGCCAGCGCAGACGCGAGGCCTGGCGGCCTCGCTCCCCCACCCCAACCCCTCCCCGCCGGGGAGGGGCTTTCCGGCGCCGATGATGAGGATCGAGGAGATCTCAGTGCGTTTGGGCATTATATCCGATCACTCAGCAATGTCGCAGTTGTAGGAGGCGGGATGGAGCTGCTTCTCGGCTGGAAATCGCCAAACGAAGGCTGTTTCACGATTTTCATCGAGCCAGCCATCTTCATTTAAAGTGGCGACGGAAAAGTCGCGAAACCCCTTCGCCGGTCCCATCAGAAACATGTGAACGCCGAGAACCGCCCCGTTCTCATCGGTGAACACTGATCCAATCGCCTCGGCCGCAAATGACTTCCGTCCGTCTGACCAACTCAGCGTTCCATTGACGGACCGTAGATCCAACTCATCGCCTTTTGTTGGCGGCTCAATCGTGCCCTTGAAAGACAACCCACTCTGGATTCCGGGCACGATCGGCTGCGAATCTTCGGTAGTGAATAGGCATTCAACCGGGGTTTTACGCTCGTAGAGCAAGGCGAAGATGGCTCCGATCGCTGCCACATTGGCAATTATCCAGACCGCCGTCCTCACCCCAACATCCCCACGAACTTCTCGAACAGGTAGTAGCTGTCGTGCGGCCCCGGGCTGGCCTCGGGGTGGTACTGCACGCCGAACGCCTTCTTGCCCTTGATCGCGATGCCGCAGTTCGAGCCGTCGAACAGCGAGACGTGGGTCTCCTCGACGGTGTCGGGCAGCGAGGAATTGTCGACCGCGAAGCCGTGGTTCATCGAGGTGATCTCGACCACCCCGTCCGCGAGCCGCTTGACCGGGTGGTTCGCGCCGCGGTGGCCCTGGTGCATCTTGGCGGTCTTGGCGCCGGCCGCGAGGCCGAGCATCTGGTGGCCGAGGCAGATGCCGAAGATCGGCACGTCCTTGTCGAGCAGCGCCTTGATCGTCGGCACCGCGTACTCACCGGTCGCCGCCGGGTCGCCCGGGCCGTTCGACAGGAACACCCCGTCGGGTTTCAGCGCGAGGATTTCGTCGAGGGAAGTCAGCGCGGGCACCACGGTCACGCGCGCGCCGGCCTTCACGAGATTGCGGAAGATGTTGTCCTTTGAGCCGTAGTCGACCGCGACGACGTGCGGCTTGGCGTCGCGCGGCGCGCGGCCGTAGCCCTGGCCGAGACGCCACGGGCCGCCTTCCCAGCCCTCGTGCTTCTCGCGACTGACCCGGCGGGCGAGGTCCATGCCCTCGAGCCCCGGCCACTCCTGCGCGCGCTTGAGCAGCGAGGGAACGTCGAACCGGCCCTTGGGATCGTGCGCGATCACCGCGTTGGGCGCGCCGAGCACGCGGATGCGGCGGGTCAGTGCGCGGGTGTCGACGCCCGAGAGGCCGATCTTGCCCTGCGCCTTGAGCCAGTCGACGAACTCGCTCTCGGCGCGGAAGCTCGAGTGCGGGGTGACCTGCTCGCGCACCACGCAGCCGACGGCGCCTTCGACCTGCGACTCGATGTCCTGCGGGTTGGTGCCGACGTTGCCGATGTGCGGGAAGGTGAAGGTGACGATCTGCGCGGCATAGGACGGGTCGGTCAGGACCTCCTGGTAGCCGGTCATCGCGGTGTTGAAGCACAGCTCGCCGACGGCGCTCCCGGTCGCGCCGAAACCCTTGCCCCAGATCACCGTACCGTCGGCGAGGACGAGAACTCCGGTCGCTCCTTTGGGTTGCGCAGGCGTAGGTGCGGACTGGGCCAAGGGGCTCTCCGTTGGGGGTTTCCGGCAATGGGTGCTAAGTCCCGGCCGCTAGACCCCGCCCTCTCCCGCGTCAACCTCGCCAGAGGCGAAATATGCGGCTAATTCGCCGGGGCACGGATTCACAGCAGGAAAGCGCCCAGACAATGCTCCGCGACGATCTCAAGCAGGCCCAGATTTTGGCGATGAAGGCCGGCGACAAGGAGCGCCTCGCCGCGGTCCGCCTGATCCTCGCCAAGGTCAAGGATCGCGACATCGAGCAGCGCACGGCCGCGAAGCCGATGGAGGACGACGCGCTGGTGATCGACACGCTGCAGAAGATGGCCAAGCAACGCCGCGAATCGATAGCGATGTACGAGCAGGGTGGCCGCGACGAGCTCGCGGCGATCGAGCGCGGCGAGCTCGCCGTGATCGAGGAGTTCCTGCCGCGGCAGATGGACGAAACCGAGACCAAGGCCGCGATCGAGGCGATCAAGGCCGAACTCGGCGCGAGCGGGATCAAGGACATGGGCCGCGTGATGGCGGAGCTCAAGGCGCGCCATTCGACGGTTCTCGACATGGGCAAGGCGAGCGGGTGGGTGAAGGAGAGTTTGGCATAGCCTTCCCGGCTCTTTTCCCTGGGGAGTCCCGCCCGAGCTGAACTTCTCCCCTCGTTGCCAGGCATCCTGAGCTCGTTTCAGGACCCATCGCGCGGTCACCCTGGACGCAAGCCGGCGAGCGCGGTGGTGCGGCCAGGTCGCGCGCGGACGACACTTCCGCGCCGAGACGAGAAACGGGTCCTGAAACGAGTTCAGGATGACGGGTAGGTTGAAGGAGGCGGCAAAGAATAAGGGGCCCGCGCTTTCCCCCCTTTCCACAGGTGAGACCGCTGGCGGGAATCGCCGGCGACGCGTAGGCTACGCGGCCCATGCTTAGTCCTCAATGGCTCGACGAACTGCGCTCGCGGGTCACGCTTTCGAGCGTGATCATGCGCACGACCAAGCTCGTCCGTGCCGGGCGCGAGTGGAAGGCCTGCTGTCCGTTCCACAACGAGAAGACCCCGAGCTTCACGGTCAATGACGAGAAAGGCTTCTACCACTGCTTCGGCTGCGGCGCGCACGGCGACGTGATCCGCTGGATGACCGACCAGCGCGGGCTGCAGTTCATGGACGCGGTCAAGGAGCTTGCCGCCGAGGCCGGGATGGAGGTTCCCCGCGCCGATCCGCGCGATGCGCAGCGCGCCGAGCAGCAGGCCGGGCTGCACGAGGTGATGCAGGCGGCGCAGGACTGGTTCCGCGCCACCCTCGACACGCCCGACGGCGACAGGGCGCGCGAATACCTCAAGTCGCGCCGGTTCGATGGGCACACGATGGAGCGGTTCGGCTTCGGTTACGCGCCCGACAGCCGCAACGCGCTCAAGGCCGCGCTCAGGCAGTTCGACGAGTCGATGCTGATCGAGGCGGGGTTGCGCATCGCCACGGAGGAGCGCGAACCCTACGATCGTTTTCGCGGCCGGTTGACGATCCCGATCCACGACGCCCGCGGGCGGGTGATCGCCTTCGCCGCCCGTATCCTCGACACCGAGAAAAAGGATGCGCCGAAGTACCTGAATTCGCCGGATACACCGCTGTTCGACAAGGGCCGCACGCTGTTCAACCTGCACCGCGCCGGTCCCGCCTCGCGCAAGACCGGTCGGATCGTGGTGGTCGAGGGGCAGATGGACGCGATCGCGCTTGCCGCGGCCGGGATCGAAGAGGCCGTCGCGCCGATGGGCACCGCGCTGACCGAGCGCCAGCTCGAGATGCTCTGGCGGCTCACCGAGAAACCGATCCTGTGCTTCGATGGCGACGCCGCCGGCAAGCGCGCCGCGATGCGTGCCGCCGCCCGCGCGCTGCCAATGCTGCGCCCCGGCCATTCGCTGCAGTTCGTCAGCCTGCCCGCCGGGATGGACCCCGACGACCTGCTCAGGACGCGCGGGCGCGAGGCCCTGGAAGCCCTGCTCGCCCGGCCCGCGAACCTGCTTGAAACGCTGTGGCACCACGAGCGCGACGCCGCCCCCCTCGCCTCGCCCGAGGACAAGGCCGGGCTCAAGGCGCGGCTGCTGGCGCACGTCGAGGCTATCCAGCATCCGGACATCGCCCCGCTCTACCGGCGCGAACTGCTCGACCGGTTCTCGGCCTTCGCTTTTCCGCCCCGCGAGTTCCGGTCGGGCCAGCGCGGGGGCCGTCCGGCGATCCCGCTGCGCCAGGGCGTCTCGGAGGGGCTGCGCAAGACGGCTCCGGGCGCGGCGCGCGATGCGCTCGCCCAGGCAGTGTTGGCCGGGCTGGCCCGCTATCCCGACCAGATTCCCCGCCACGCCGAGGCGCTGATGGGGCTCGCTCCCGACGATCCGCGACTTTCGCAGGCGATTTCGACGCTGCTCGAGCGCGCCGGAACGCTTGACGCGGGAGCAAGCGATCCCATATCCGCCCCTGCCATTCCTGCACCGCCGGCGGACAGCGCTCGCTATTCCTTCCTCGTCGAAGGGTCCGATCCGCAAGGCGCGCGCGAGGATCTGGCCGAGGCGGTATCGCTGCTGGTTGAAAGGCCGGCGCTCGAGGCGGCTATCGCTGCGGCCACGGCCCGTTTCGAGACCGACCCCGAAGGCGCTTTCGCCGAGCAGCAGCGGCTGCGCCAACGAAAGCTGGAAATCGAGTCGCGACTCGGGCACATGGCCCGCCAACGTGCCGGCGCAACGGCGCCGGACAAACCCTCGCCCGACGCCCAAACGGTTGCGGACGAACAGGAAACAGGTTGAAGCTAGACACTATGGCGTCCGACGATACCACCGGCACCCCCGAAGACGCACCGCTGATCGACCTCAACGAAGCGTCGGTCAAGAAGCTCATCGCGAAGGCCAAGCGCAAGGGCTACGTCACTTACGACGAGCTCAACGAGGCGCTGCCGCAGGGCCAGATGAGCACCGACCAGATCGAGGACATACAGACGGCTTTGTCCGAAATGGGTGTGCAGATCGTCGAGACCGACGAGGACGCGGCTGAGGAAGACGGCGAGGACGCGGCGGAGGAGATCGTCGCCGACGACGACGACAACGAGGCCGAACCGGGCCACGTCCCCGAAAAGAAGAAGAAGGAAACCACCGAGCGCACCGACGATCCGGTGCGGATGTACCTGCGCGAGATGGGCGCGGTCGAGCTGCTCAGCCGCGAGGGCGAGATCGCCATCGCCAAGCGCATCGAGGCCGGCCGCGACACGATGATCATGGGCCTGTGCGACAGCCCGATCACCTTCCACGCGATCATCATGTGGTCCGAAGCGCTCAACGCCGGCGA
>JBIQKN010000111.1:0-7174 GCA_044506565.1 Sphingomonadales bacterium
CGGTGGTGGCCCCGCCCCACCCCCTCCCAACTCCGACTAGGGCATGCTCCGCCGACCCAAGTCTCCGTATCCTTCCCCCATCAAGGGGGAAGAGGCCTACTGCCTACTGCCTACTGCCTACTGCCTCACACCTCACACTCGCTCGCCTCGGTCGGCCGGATCTCCACCACCACGTCCCCGGCCTGCAGCGCCTTCGCCTCCGCCTCCCAGAACCCGCGCGCCACGCCGTCGCGGTATACTCGCAGCCCGCGTCCGCCGGTGGCCAGCTCGTCGATCGACTTGCCGATCTCCTCGGGCAGCACCGGGCGCTCGACCAGTTGCACCTTGCCGCTGACGGTGGCGAGGTCGGCGAGGTAGTCGGCGATGTGCACGCCCTGCGCGCTCCCGGCGAGCAGCAAGCCGGTGAAGCGTACCGGGTTGATCACGTTGTCGGCCCCGGCCTGGTAGGCGAGGACCTCGTTGTCGTCGGCGCGGATCACCACGCTGATCGGCACTCCGGGCGCGAGGTGGCGCGCGGTCAGCACCATCAGGATCGAGGCGTCGTCGCGCCCGGCGGAGACCAGGATCGTGCGCGCCCGGTCGATCCGCACGGCCATCAGGTTCTCGTCGCGCGAGGCGTCGCCCTGGATCACGTTGCAGCCGAGCGCCTCCGCGACCGCGAGCCGTTCGGTGCTGGTGTCCATCACCACGATGCACCGCGCGTCGGTGCCGCGGGCGATCAGCTCGCGCACCGCCTCGGACCCCGAGATACCGAACCCGAGCACCACCACGTGGTCCGACAGCTGCTTCTGGATGCGGGCCATGCGCCATTTCTCCCAACCACGCTTGATCACCAGGCTATAGGCCGCGCCGACGAAGATGAAGAGCACGAGCACCCGGATCGGCGTGACGATCAACGCTTCGACCAGCCGCGACTGGGCGCTGACCGGGGTGATGTCGCCGAACCCGGTCGTGGTGATCGAGACCATCGTGAAATAGACCACGTCGAGGAAGCTGACGTGGCCGTCGGAACGGTCGACCAGCCCGTCGCGATCGAGCCAGTGAACCAGCACCACGATCGACACGAGGAACAGCGCTGCACCGAGGCGGAGGCTCACGTCACCCCAAACCGGCAGCTTGAGCGCGCGGCGGAGCGGGGCGAACGGGCGCGGGTGAGGGGGCTTCGGCGCGGGGGCGGGCTCCGCGGGCGGTGGCGTCCCCTCGGCCACGCTCAGCCGTCCCGCCTCATGCGGCGTAGCGCTCCGCGAGCTGCCCGATCGAGGCGTGGTGGGTCAGGTCGAGCTGCAGCGGCGTCACCGAGATGAAGCCATCGGCCACCGCCTCGAGATCGGTGCCGTGATCGAGCGTGTGCTCGATGTCGTGCAGGCCGAACCAGTAGTAGGGCCGCCCGCGCGGGTCGGTACCCTCGACCAGCGAGCCGCGCGCGTAGTCGTGGAAGCCCTGGCGGACCACGCGGACGCCGTTGACCGCCTCGGCCGGCAGCGCCGGAAAGTTGACGTTGACCACCGTGCGCCTGGCCATCTGCAGGTCGAGCAGCGGCTCGAGCACTTTCGCCGCCCAGCCCTCGGCGGCCGAGAACCCGTGGCCGGCATCGCGCAGCGCCTGGCTCAAGGCCACCGCTGGAATGCCCGCCAGCGCCGCCTCCATCGCCGCCGAGACCGTGCCCGAGTAGGTGATGTCGTCGGCGAGGTTCTCGCCGTTGTTGATGCCCGAGATGACGAGGTCCGGCGCCTTGTCCGTGAACAGCTTGCGCAGCGCGAGGTTGACCGCATCGGTCGGCGTTCCGGTGACCGCGAAGCGCCGTTCGCCGTGCTGCTGCAGCCGCACCGGCATGTGCAGCGTCAGCGAGTGCCCGGCGCCCGAGTTCTCCTCGGCCGGCGCGCAGACCCACACGTCGTCGCTAAGCTTCGCGGCGATCGCCTCGAGCACTTCCATGCCCGGGGCATGAATCCCGTCGTCGTTGGTGAGGAGGATGCGCATTTCCTACCGCGCCCCTTCTGGCACCAGCCGCTCGACGCCGCCCATATATGGCGCCAGCGCCGCCGGCACGACGACCGAACCGTCCTCCTGCTGGTAGTTCTCGAGCACCGCCACCAGCGTGCGCCCGACCGCGAGGCCCGAGCCGTTGAGCGTGTGCACGAACGCGGTACCCTTCTGGCCCCCAGAATCCTTGGCCGGCCGGTAGCGCGCGTTCATCCGCCGCGCCTGGTAGTCGCCGCACCACGACACCGAGCTGATCTCGCGATAGGCGCCCTGGCCCGGCAGCCACACCTCGAGATCGTAGGTCTTCCTCGCCGTCCCGCCCATGTCGCCGGCACACAGCAGCATCCGGCGGTACGGCAGCTCGAGCGCCTCGAGCACCAGCTCGGCCGAGCGGACCATGTGCTCATGCTCGGCCTGCCAGGCCTCGGGCCGGCAGATCGCCACCAGCTCGACCTTCTCGAACTGGTGCTGGCGGATGAACCCGCGCGTATCCTTGCCCGCCGCGCCGGCTTCCGAGCGGAAGCACGGGGTGAGGGCGGTAAGGCGGATCGGTTGCGCGAGGTCGTCGAGGATCTGCTCGCGCACCGAATTGGTCAGCGAGACCTCGGCGGTCGGGATCAGCCAGCGGCCGTCGGTGGTGCGGAACAGGTCGTCGGCGAACTTCGGTAACTGCCCCGTGCCGAACGCCGCCTCGTCGCGCACCAGCAGCGGCGGGTTGCACTCGACGTAGCCGCGCTCGCCGGTCTGGAAGTCGAGCATGAACTGCCCGATCGCCCGCTGCAGCCGCGCCATCTGGCCGCGCAGGAACGCGAACCGCGCGCCCGACATCGCCGCCGCGGTCTCGAACTCGAGCCCGAGCGGCGGGCCCAGGTCCGCATGCTCCTTCGCGTCGAACGCGAAGTTGCGCTGCTCGCCCCAGCTCGAGACTTCGATGTTGCCGCTCTCGTCCTCGCCGGGCGGAACGTCGTCCGCCGGGAGGTTAGGCAGCGCCGCGACCAGCGCGTCGAGCTCCGCGCCGAGCGCGCGCTCCTCGTCCTCGAGCTGCGGCAGCGTCTCCTTGAGCGCGGCGACTTCCGCCTTGAGTGCTTCGGCGGTCGCCGTGTCGCCCTTGCCCATTGCCGCGCCGATCGCCTTCGAGGCCTCGTTGCGTCGTGCCTGCGCTTCCTGGACCCGCGTCGTCACCGCCCGCCGCCGCTCGTCGAGTTCGAGGACGCGAGCCGATGCGGGCTCCGCACCGCGCCTCGACAGGGCGGCGTCGAATGCCTCGGGATTCTCGCGGATCAGGCGCAAGTCATGCATGGCCGCGGGCACTATGCATGTCCCGTGCGGCTGGCAAGCGGCGAACGGCGCCGGCCGCCGGCGGCGAGCCGGGCGACGCCGGGAACCGGGTTGCAACTGACGGGTAATCTTGGCAAATCGCCGTATTCTTGCCGCATCGGGACAAGTCGACTTGACCGTAGACCCGCTACTCCCGCCGCGGCGGACGCGTTTCATCGATGCCATGAACGCGGCCATGCGGACGGGCCGCAAGCTGGGCTTCGCCGACACCCCGATCCTCGAAAAGGACGCGCTGCTCGACCGCGCGTGCGAGCACACCGGCCTGGACGACTTCGGCGAGGATCGCTGGTTCGAACAGCCGCTCGAAGCTCTACTCGAGGCGATCCGCGCGGATGCCAGGCTCAATCCCGCGGGCGAATGGTCGGCCCGCGCCCAGATCGAGAAGATGCTGCACGACCGGTTGCGCGCCGAGGAATGGTTCGCGCGGCACCCGGAGATTCTCGCGCGCCCGCTGCCGCACCCGGTGATCGTCGTCGGCCCGATGCGATCGGGCACCACGCGGATGCACCGGCTGCTCGCGGCCGACCATCGTTTCACGCACTTGCGCAGCTTCGAGACGATCAGTCCGGTACCGCGCCCCGGGTTCGTCCCCGGGGGGCCCGACTTCCGCGTCACGCTCGCCGCGCGGATCATGCGCGTCGCGCGTCTCGCCAACCCGCGCACGCTGACGATCCATCCCACCGGGCCGATGGAAGCCGAGGAGGAGCTCGGCCTGCTGGTGCACAGCTTCTGGAGCACCAAGCACGACGCGCAGTGGTGGGTGCCGAGCTACGCGCGCTGGTGCGAGGCGCAGGACCCAACGCCGGCCTATCGGCAGCTGGCGCGCCTGCTGAAGCTGGTCGGCTGGTCGCAGCAGGCTTCGAGCCTGCGGCCGTGGGTGCTCAAGACGCCGCAGCACATGCTCGACCTGCCGGTGCTGATGAAGACCTTCCCCGACGCGCGGCTGATCTTCACGCACCGCGACCCGCTCGCCGTGGTCGGCAGCGCCGCCTCGCTCGCATGGAACCAGACCGTGATTTACTCCGATCATGTGGATCCGAACCGGGTCGGCGAGGAATGGCTCCGCAAGACGCGGCTGCAGGTCGACCGCGCGCATGCCGCGCGACGCGACATTCCACCGGACCGGCAGATCGACATCCACTACGAGGAGATGGAGCGAGACTGGCGCGGGGCGATGGCGCGGGTCTACCGCTTCCTCGGTCTCGAACTCGAGCCCGCGCTGCCGGCGATGGAAGCCTACCAGCAGCGCGCGGCTTCGCTCAAGCGCCGCCCACACCGCTACAGCCTCGAGGAATTCGGCCTCACGCCGGCCCGCGTGCTCGACGAGCTCGGCGACTACGTCAAAACCTACGACATCGCGATGGAAGGCTTCGCGGCGCTGGCCAGCTGAACAGCGGGGCGGTTCGCTTGCCGTGACCGGCCGCGCGCGTCTATGCCGGCGGCATGGCGGAGAGATCGATCCTGATCGTCGGCGGCGGCACCGCTGGATGGCTCACCGCCGGCTATCTCGCCCGGTTCTTCGACGTCGCGCGCAACCCGCACATCCGGATTACCGTGCTGGAGTCGCCCGAGATCGGCATCATCGGTGTGGGCGAGGGCACCTTCCCGACGATCCGCAACACGCTGCGCTACATCGGCATCGACGAGACGCGGTTCGTGCGCGCGACCTCGGCGACCTTCAAACAGGGCATCCGTTTCGACAACTGGGTGCGGCCGCCGGTCGCGGGTCGCGACGACCATTTCCTGCACCCGTTCGAAGCGCCCTACCACGCCGAGGGTCACAGCCTCGTCGCCTACTGGCTGCTGCAGGACGAGCGCACGCGGCCCTCGTTCGCGGAGGCGATGACGATCCAGAACCGCGTCGCCGAGGCTGGCCGCGCGCCGAAGGGCCCCGGAGAAGGCGACTTCGCCGGGCCGCTCAACTATGCCTACCACTTCGACGCGATGCGCATGGCCGAAGTACTCGCGGAGCACGCGCGGCAGCTCGGTGTCGGGCACCTGCAGGGCCTGATGACCGGCGTCGAGCTCGACACCGAGAGCGGCGCGATCGCGCATGTCGTCACGCGCGAGCACGGCAACCTCGAAGCCGACCTCTACGTCGACTGTTCGGGCTTCCGCGCCGAGCTGATCTCCGGGGCCCTCGACGTCCCGTTCAAGCCCGTCGGCAAAGTGCTGTTCACCGACCGCGCGCTGGCCTGCAAGCTCCCGTACGAACAGGCCGACGCCCCGCTGCCGAGCTACACCGTCGCCGCCGCGCACGCAGCCGGGTGGACCTGGGACATCGGGCTCGCCGGCGCGCGCGGGATCGGCTGCGTCTATTCGAGCGCGCACATGAGCGACGACGAAGCGGCGCAGGAACTCGCGCGCTATACCGGCGGGCGCAGCCTCGATGTGGCAGCGCGGCGGATTCCGTTCGAGTCCGGCTACCGCACGCGACCGTGGGAGAAGAACTGCGTCGCAGTCGGGCTTGCGGGGGGCTTCCTCGAGCCGCTCGAATCGACCGGCGTGCTGATGATCGAGGCCGCGGCGGCGATGATCGCCGAGCTGTTCCCGCACTACGGCCCGGCCGACGGCCCGGCGCGACGCTTCAACGAGCTGATGGCGGCACGGTACGAGGCCATCGTCGCGTTCCTCAAGCTGCACTACTGCCTGAGCCGGCGCGAGGAACCGTTCTGGCGCGACAATGCCGAGCCCTCGTCGATTCCGGAGCGGTTGCGTGACCTGCTCGAGCAGTGGCGCTACCGCCCGCCGAGCCGGTTCGACCTCGTGCTCGACCACGAAAGCTTCGCCTACTTCAACTACCAGTACATCCTCTACGGGATGGAATTCCGCACCGACCTCAATCCGGTCCGCGACGAATTCCCGCACACCGGCGAGGCGGCGCGGATCTTCGATCGCATCCGCCACTTCGGCGACCGTGCTGCGCGCGACTTGCCCGAGCATCGCGCGCTGATCGAACAGCTGCGCGCCGTCGAAGCTGCCTGAGCGCCACCGCGCTGGGCGCGGGCCGGAGGATTGGCCCTCCTGCCCTGAGGTAGTAACGTGCCTACACGGAAGCGGTCCCTCGCGGTGGCCCTTTTCCCGGGAGGCCTCGATGAAGATCGTCAGCGCGCGCGAGTTCAACCAGGACGTCGGCAAGGCCAAGCGGCTGGCGCTGGCCGAGCCCGTCTTCGTGACCGACCGCGGGCGGCCGACGCACGTGCTGCTCAGCATCGCCGCCTACCGCCAGCTGAGCGGCGAGCGGCAGAGCATCCTCGACCAGATCGCCGCCGAGCCCGGAAGCCCGCCGCTCGCTGTTCCCGGTGCCAGCCGCTGATGTACCTGCTCGACGGCCCGGTCCTGCTGGCGTTGCGCGAGGCGCGACGGACCGCCGCCAGCCCGGCGCTCGCCGCCTGGGCCGAGCGCGTGCCGGCGCAGCAGATGTTCCTTTCCTCGGCGACGCTGCTCGAATTCGAACGCGCCGCCTCGCTGTCCGCGCGCCGTGCCAAGGACCTTGCCGCGGCGTGGCGCGAATGGCTCGACGGCCAGCTCGTGCCCGCGTTCGAGGACCGCATCCTGCCTGTCGACGCCGCGGTAATCCGCCGCCGCGCCCAGCTGCCCTACGCCGACGACCGCGAGGGCCTGCTCGCGGCGACCGCGCTGGTGCACAACCTGACGCTGGTGACCGGCGAGCCGCGCAAGTACCGCGGCGGGCGGGTCAAGGTGCTCGATCCCGAGCGGCTCGAGGCGGAAGGCGTGGACGATGGCGATTGGCGCGAGGCGACCCGTTCGAGCGCCACCTGGTTGCGAAACCTGCTGATTCGTTAGGGGAGTGGTCGCCGGGGCCGTCTGGAGAATGGTGGGCGCGGCAGGG
>JBIQKN010000020.1:0-4315 GCA_044506565.1 Sphingomonadales bacterium
ACCGCGATGGCGACCGACGCCGGCGCTGCATCAACGACTACGAACCCGCCAGCTTCCACGTCTCCCTGCCGCGCATCTCGAGCGCCTCGCTCGTCGGCAACGGCGGCATGACCATCGATCGCGTCGAGGGAACCGATTTTTCGGCGGCCGTTGCCGGAACGGGCGATCTCGACGTCGCGACGCTGCGCGTGGATGACGCCCAGTTCTCGATCGCCGGGTCGGGCACTCTTGTTGCACGCGGCAGCGCGCACCGCTCGCGCGTGTCGATCGCCGGCTCGGGCACGCTGAACGGCCGCGACATCACCAGCGACGAGGCTTCGATCTCTATCGCCGGTTCCGGCGACGTTGCGCTGACGGTACGCGACGACGCGCGCGTCTCGATCGTTGGCGGCGGCAATGTCGAAATCGCCGGGCCCGCGCACTGCTCGGTGTCGCGCTTCGGCGGCGGACGGGTGCGCTGCAACGGCAGGCAGGTCGCCGGCTAGTTCACGCGCGGGCAATCCTGCCGTACCTAGGGATGTCTCGAGGAGTACGGCACGATGGCTCACGCACGACGATTGCTCACGATCGGGGCCGCGGCCCTCGCCTTGCAGGGATGCCTCGCGAAGACGGCGGTCAGCGCGGTCACCCTGCCGGTCAAGGTGGCGAGCTCGGGCGTCGACCTGGCGACGACCAGCCAGTCCGAGGCCGACCAGAAGCGCGGCCGCGAGATCCGCCAGCGCGAGGAGCGCCTGGGCCGGCTCCAGCGCGACTACGAGAAGCAGATCGACCGCTGCGGCGACGGCGATCGCCGCGCCTGCGACCAGGCGCGCGCGACTTATGCCGAGATGCAGGTGCTGCTGCCGTCGATCCCGTCCGAGGCGCAGTAGGGCTTTCGAGCCTTACGCCGCCGCCCGCCGCAGCCGGTCGTTGATCGCCGCGCCGATGCCCTTGTCCGGCACCGGCGCAACCGCGATGCGCGGTCGGGATGACGCCGCGGCCTCGTGCAGGCAGGCGTAGAGCCGGGCGGCGGCCAGCGCGAGGTCACCCTCGGGTGAAAGCGAGCAATCGCCCGCAACCGCACCGAACCCGATCATGAACTCGTCCTGCGCCCGTTCGGTCGCCGCGAGCCGGACGGGCTTGCCCGGCGAATAGTGCCGCGCGAGCTGGCCCGGCGCCTCGATCGCCGCGTCGGCGAGCGGCTTCGGCGGACCGAGCAGCGCGGCCAGCTCGGCTTCGGGAATGGGTCCGGCGCGCAGCAGCTGCCACGAGCCGTCCTCGCGCAGTGCGACGATCGTCGATTCGAGGCCGCGAGCGCAGCGGCCGCCGTCGAGGATCGCGTCGACCGCCCGGCCGAGCGAAGCGGCGACGTGCTCGGCGGCCGTCGGGCTGATCGCTCCGCTGCGATTGGCGGAAGGAGCGGCAAGGGGCAGGCCGAGCTCGGCGAGCAACGCCTGAAGCGCCGGGTGGTCCGGCATGCGCAGGGCCACGGTCGGCAGGCCCGCGGTGACAGCCGGAACGACCGCACCGCCCGTCTGCAGTGGCAGCACCAGTGTCAGCGGCCCAGGCCAGTAGCGTTCCGCCAGCCGCTCGGCGCGCGCGTCGAACTGCGCGAGCTTCCGCGCCATCGCGGGGGATGCGACGTGGACGATCAGCGGATTGAAGTCCGGCCGTCCCTTCGCCGCGAAGATCGCCGCAACGGCGTCCTCGCGGTCGGCCCGGGCGGCGAGCCCGTAAACCGTCTCGGTCGGCACCGCCACCAGGCGGCCGGCGCGCAGCAGCTCGGCGGCCCGGGCAATTCCCGCAGCGTCCGGAGCCAGCCGTTCGGGAGCCTCGCTCTGCATCAGCCGCCGCTACCGCGCCGACGGGCCCAAGCCAAGCTAGTCCTCCGGCGTGCCCGGCACATGGAAGGTTCCCGGCACCGGCGCGACGATCGCAACCTCGCGCGGGGCGGGCAGCTGCGGGATCCACCCGTAAGGCAGGCGGTAGGCGCGGTACACCGCATTGCTCCGGCGGCCTCCCTCGCCCGGCGGGTTCATGAATTCCCAGGCTATCTCCCGCTCGGGAGTGACCTCGAAGACGCGCCCCGGCGCACCTTCGGTTATCAGCGTGTTGCCGTTCGCCAGCCGCTGCGCACCGCTGATGTTGGTGCTGAAGAAGTTCGGCGCGGCGTATGACCAGACCAGCGCGAGGCTGACGGGGTCGATTTCGAGCACGCGCGAGGTCGCCCGCTGGTAGATCGCATTTCCGAGCGGCGAGATCGGGCTCGGATCGCCGAGCCCCGATGCGCCGCCGTTATCGAACAGCAGCAGGTTGCCGGCGCCCGGGAGACCGGGCGGGATCAGGTGCGCGTCGTGCTGGCCGATCACCTGGCCGAGCGCGCGCTGCTCGGGCGTCTCGCTGAAATCGGGCCCGATACGCCAGGCGACCGAGCCGTCGCGTGCGACGATCGCGACGAGGCTGGCCGAGCGGCTCGAGACGATCACGTTGTCGGGATGGAAGCGCGTCTCGCCGGCATCGTGCCAACGGTTGGGGCCGAGGTATCGCGCCGAGTTCAGGTGGAGCCAGTCGTAGCCGTCGCGCGTGCCGAGGCGGGCGATCGCGGCGCGCGCTGCCGGCGCGAAGCCGAGCTCGTCGATGTGGTCGGCAGCCCTCCATTCCCAGGTCACCCTGCCCTCGGCGTCGACCTCGACGAGCCGGTCATCCTCGAGCAGCACGCCGGCGACGGCTGGACTCGAATGGCTGGTGTGCGTGAGCAGTAGTGTGCGGCCACCGACGGCACCGGGGGTGAAGTCCGGCGAGTAGTAGCCGGCCGGCCAGTCGGCCGATTGCCAGTCGTGATGCTGGCGCGCGCTCCATTGCCGCACGCCGTCGATCTCGATTTCCTCGGCGGCGTCGAACCGCCAAAGCTCGTTGCCGGCGAAATCCACCGCGACCAGCGCGGTCGATTCCTGATGGCGCGGAAAGGCGCCCTGCGGCCCGACCAGCACCCCGCCAGGAAGAACCCGCGCCGGACCGCCGGCGGAGAGGTTGAAACCGTCCCATCGCTTCACGGTGCGCCCGTTCATATCGATCACGAGAACGGCCGGGGTGTCGAGCGTCGAGAGGACCGTGTAGCCGCTCCACGCCTTGGCCGGGTCGTAGATCGTGGTTCCGGTCGGGAAGACCGTCGGTGCCGCGCGAAGCGCCGACGGCAGGGCCCCGGCCAGCGCAGCCGCGCCGACGAAGCTGCGGCGGGTGAAGGTAATCGCCATGTCCTGGCCCCCGTACAGGCGGGCGTGCTCCGCTCCCCTGTCTAGGGCAATCCCCTTGGCAGGCAAGCCGCGGCGTCCGTACGGCCTTGACGGGATGCCCCGTGCTGGCCGAACCAGTTTCGATGCCCGACCCCACCGATCCTGCCGCCGCTTCGCGAGAGACCGACTGGAACGCCGCACCGGCCTACGTCTGGACGGGCGTGCGAGCGCGGGCCGTGCCGCGGATCGTGGCACCCCGGCTCGAGCTACTGCGCGGCATCGACCGGCAGAAGGCGGCGGCAGCCGAAAACGTGCTTCGCCTGGCCCGCGGCCACGCCGCGCACGACATGCTGCTGTGGGGCGCGCGCGGGATGGGCAAGTCGGCGCTGGTGCGCGCCGCGGTGGCTGCGGCGCAAGAGGCCGAGCCCGGACGGATCGCGCTGGTGCAGGTCGCGACGGACGCCGTGACGTCGCTCGCCGAACTGTTCGCCGAGCTCGAGTCCGTCGATCGCGGTTTCGTGGTGTTCGTCGACGACCTGGGCTTCGCGCCCGGCGACGCGGCCGGACCGCGGCACTTGCGCTCGTGGCTCGACGGCGGGGTCGAGGCGCGGCCGGCCAACGTCCGGCTGGCGGTGACCTCCAACCGGCGGGCGATCGTCGCACGCCAGGCGAGCGAGCAGGACGACCCGCTCAATCCGCGCGATGCCGTCGACGACCAGCTCGCGCTGGCCGACCGCTTCGGTCTCTCGCTCGGCTTCCACGCCTGCTCGCAGGGCGAATATCTCGCGATCGTCGCCGGCTACGCCGAGGATCTCGGTCTGGACTGGAGCGAGGCCGAAGCGCTCGAATGGGCGCGGCGCCGCGGCGCCCGCTCGGGGCGGGTCGCCTGGCATTTCATCACCGAACTGGCCGGGCGCGCGGGCCTGACGCTCGGCTAGTTAGTTCTGCTCGAACACGCGCGACGGGTCGCCGCGCAGCTCGATCTGCGGCGGCATCCGGCTGCTGCGGTAGCGCTCCGGCGCGGGAGCCGGCGAAGCGCCGGGAGCGCTCACCCGCCAGATGATGTTGGCGGTGTCGTCGCTGACCAGCAAGGCACCGGTCCG